>NZ_JBSGVS010000020.1:0-128954 GCF_053608565.1 Streptomyces sp. NPDC055025 | reverse complement strand
CCGCACAGACGCGTAGACAGCGCACCGACGCGTGGAACGCGCGCAGCGCTGTGGCGTCCCGCCCGGGGAAGAGCCGGGCAGGGCGCCACAGCGCTGCGGCTTCGAGCACGATCACGGGATCACCCGCGCACACCCACGGCACGGGATCGCGCGCACGCCTCGCGCGCACCCTCGCGCGCACGCCGGAATACGTCCGGCCGACAGGAGCCGACCGGACCGACGTGGTGGGGCCAAGAGGGGCGAGGAGGCCAGGGGCCGGGCCGGTTTACGGCTCGAACTTGTATCCCAGTCCCCGCACCGTCACCAGATAGCGCGGAGCCCCCGGGTCCGGTTCAATCTTCGCGCGGAGACGCTTGACATGAACGTCGAGAGTCTTGGTGTCACCGACGTAGTCCGCGCCCCACACCCGGTCGATGAGCTGCATACGGGTCAGCACGCGGCCCGCGTTGCGCAGCAGCATCTCCAGCAGGTCGAACTCCTTCAGCGGCAGATCCACCTTGCCGCCGGAGACCGTGACGACATGGCGGTCCACGTCCATCCGTACCGGGCCCGCCTCCAGCGCGGCCGGCGTGACCTCCTCCGGCTCGCCCCTGCGGCGGAGCACCGCGCGGATACGGGCGACCAGCTCCCGCGAGGAGAAGGGCTTGGTCACATAATCGTCGGCCCCTATTTCCAGGCCGACGACCTTGTCGATCTCGCTGTCCTTGGCGGTGACCATGATCACCGGGACATTGGACCTGCCGCGCAGCTGACGGCAGACCTCGGTGCCCGGCAGGCCGGGCAGCATCAGGTCGAGGAGGACGAGGTCGGCGCCGTTGCGTTCGAACTCGTCGAGCCCCGCGGGCCCGGTGGTCGCGATCGCGACCTCGAAGCCTTCCTTGCGGAGCATGTAGGAAAGGGCGTCGCTGAAGGATTCCTCATCCTCGACGACGAGCACTCGGGTCACGGAAGGACCTCCGGGGCAGCAATCACGGTCGGGGGAACATCCAGCTCAAGGCTGGTCTCGGTGTCAGTGTCGGTGTCGCTGTTGCGTGCGGTCCGGTCGTCGTCGTCGGAGATCGCGGATGAGCGATCCCGTCCGGCGCCGGCCTCGGGCAGCCTCAGGGTGAAGGTGGAGCCCTGGCCCTCCGAGCTCCATACGGTGACCTCCCCGCCGTGCGAGGCGGCCACATGCTTGACGATGGCGAGGCCGAGCCCCGTACCGCCGGTGGCCCGGGAGCGAGCCGGGTCGACGCGGTAGAACCGCTCGAAGATCCGCTCCCGGTCCTTCTCCGAGATACCTATGCCCTGATCGGTCACGGCTATCTCGATCAAGTCCCCGCCGGTGGCGGAGACACGGTGCGCGGCGATACCGACGCGCGTACGGGCCGGAGAGTAGTTGACGGCGTTCTCGACGAGATTGCCGAGGGCCGCGGCGAGCTGGCCGCGATTGCCCCACACATGGAGATGGACGGTACCGCCCGACGCCATGGTGATCTGCTTGGTGGACGCGGCGTGCCGGGACCGGTCGATGGCCTCGGCGACGAGTTCGTCCACGCGTACGGGCTCGGCGTCCTCCAGCGGGTCGTCGTTCTGCACCCGGGAGAGGTCGATGAGTTCCTGTACGAGGTTGGTGAGCCGGGTCGCCTCGATCTGCATCCGGCCGGCGAAGCGGGTGACCGCCTCGGGGTCGTCGGAGGCGTCCATGACAGCCTCGGAGAGCAGAGAGAGCGCACCCGTGGGGGTCTTCAGCTCGTGGCTGACATTCGCCACGAAATCACGCCGTACGGCTTCGATACGACGGGCCTCGGTGAGGTCCTCGACCAGGAGGAGCACCAGCCGGGAGCCGAGCGGGGCGACCCGGGCGGAGACGGCGAGCGCCTCGCCCCGGCCCGTACCGCGCCTGGGCAGATCGAGCTCGACCTGTCTTATCTCGCCGTCCCGCCGGGTGTCCCGCGCCATGTGCAGCATCGGCTCGACGGCGAGCTTGCCGCCCCTGACCAGCCCCAGCGCATACGCCGCCGAGCTGGCCTTGACCACGGAGTCGCTCTCGTCGAGCACGACGGCGGAGGAGCGGAGCACGGAGAGCACGGTGTCGACACCCGGGGGCAGCACGGCGTCCGTGTGCAGCGAGGTGCGGGTGGGCCGTGTCTGGTCGCGCTCACTCCAGCGGAACGCCAGCATGGCGATCACGCCGGTACACACCCCGGCGATCGCTGCCAATGCGGCGACCGCCGCGTTCACGTCCATGCGACCAGGTTATGCGCGCCCCAGGACACTCTCCCAGCCGTCGAGGTGTCTCCTCCGACACTCGTCGCCCAGAGTTCACCGAGGGGATAGTGCCGGTTCATTTGTGCGGGAGGCGCCCGACGCGTAACGGACACAACGTGGGACCGTGGGGGGCCACACCCCCGGTCAGCCGCTGGTCGAGGCCTCGGTCGGACCCCGGCCGAGGCACCGGCCGGGCCCGTCGGGGCACTGGCCGAAGCCCTGGTCGAACCCTGGTCGAGGCACCGGTCGAAGCTCTGGTCAGGGCTCGGGCGGGACCTGGTCCGGCTCGGGCCGTACCTGGTCCGGCCCGGCCAGGACTTGGTCCGGCTCCGGCCGGCCTCCGGTCGGGGCACCGGCCCTGGGCGGAAAACGTCAAGGTCAAGCTAGGTCAAGAGAGGGACAACCCCATGCGGGACGCGTACCACGAGGAACTGGACTCGATAGGCGAGGACCTGGTCGAGATGGCCCGGCTGGTCGGTTCCGCCATCGGCCGCGCCACGACGGCCATGCTCGACGCCGATCTCAAGCTCGCCGAGAGCGTGATCGCCGCCGATCAGCGGGTCGACGACCTCCAGCACGACCTGGAGGCCAGGGCCATCGCGCTGCTGGCGCGCCAGCAGCCGGTCGCGACCGATCTGCGGATCGTGGTCACCTCACTGCGGATGAGCGCGGACCTGGAGCGTTCGGGCGACCTGGCGCAGCATGTCGCCAAGCTGGCGCGGCTCCGCTTCCCGGGGTCGCCCGTGCCGCACGACCTGCACGCGACGCTGCTGGAGATGGGACAGCTCGCACAGCGGCTGATGGCGAAGACGGCCGAGGTCATCATCACCAAGGACGTCGAGCTGGCGCTTCAGCTCGAACAGGACGACGACGAGATGGACCTGCTGCACCGCACGCTCTTCCAGCACCTGATGGACGACCGGTGGAAGCACGGCATCGAGACGGCGGTCGATGTGACGCTGCTCGGCCGCTACTACGAGCGGTTCGCGGACCACGCGGTGGCGGTCGCCAACCGGGTCGTCTACCTGGTGACGGGTGAGCACGCGGACGAGATCCAGCAGGCGGAGATCCCGGTCGAGGGAGCGTAGGCGGAGGCTGGGTCGGACCGGTTCGAACCGGGTCGGACCAGGAGCCGATCGGGTCGGACCGGGTCGGACCGGAGACCGATCAGGTCGGACCGGGTCGCATCGGAAGCCGATCGGGTCGGACCGGGAGCGGTGCGCACGGCGGGCACGGTAGGCACGGCGGTTCCGTCGGCGCGGTGGGCTCGGGTCGGCGCGGTGGGCTCCGTCGGCACGGCGGGCTCCGTTGGCACGGCGGGCTCCGCCCGCGCGGTGCACTCGGAGGGCTGGGCGGCACGGTCCACTCGAAAGACGGACGGGCGCACGGAGGTGGACGGCCGGGCGCACGGAGGTGTTTGCGCGTATGCGCCGGAGATGCGCCGTTGATGCGCCCGCCGCAGCGGGCATGCAATGGGCACAGGCGCCATCCGTGCACGCCTTCGAGGAGGATCCCATGGCCGATTCCCCTACGCCCGACCCCCGGCCGGAAGCCCCGGCCGGAGCGTCGCACCTGCCCATTCTCGGCGCGTGCGGCTGCGGCTCGGGCTGCGGCTGCGGCTGCCAGTCGGGCGGCTCGTGCCAGTGCGGCGGCGGCTGCTAGCCGCCCGCGTACGCAGAGGATATGAGCGAGCGAAGGGGCCCTGTCCGGAGCGCGGACGGGGCCTCTTCGTATGCGTAGGTCCTGGCCCTTCGCACGGAGGGGGGCGGGCAGCTCGATCTCTGCTGCCGCCACGGGGGCAGAGCCTGCCGGGAGTGGGAGCGGGAGTGAGAAGTGGCACTAACATCCGGCCATGAGCATGATCGGGGAGTATCTGCGTGTCACGGCTGGGGGTACGGAGCCCCGAAGTACCTTCGGGCGGAGCGGGTACGGCTCGCGGCAGAAGCTCTGCGCACCACAAGCTACGACCAGCTCATAGCCGGGGCCGACCCCGCGGAACTCACCCGCGCCGAGGTGTACCCCCTCGGCTGGGACGAGCCCGAGTCCCTTGAATGGGCCCGCTCTTGGTACGCCGGACTCACCCGGTTCTTCGAGGCGGCCGCCAACGCCGACGACGCGGTGCTCGTCTGGCTCGACTGACGGCGGTACGAAATCCGACGGCGGTACGAAGTCCGACGGCGGCGGCCCGGTGCGGCGTAAAGATTCCGGTACGGCGGAAGGGCTCCCGTACGGCGGAGGGCTCCCGTACGGCAAAGAGCCCCCTGACCGTGCGCCAGGAAAGCGCGGGCAGGGGGCTCGCAGCCGTCGGAGCGGGGCTGCTACTTCTTCTTGCCCTGGTTCTTGACGGCTTCGATCGCGGCTGCCGCCGCGTCCGGGTCGAGGTAGGTGCCGCCCGGGGTGAGGGGGTGGAAGTCGGCGTCGAGGTCGTAGACGAGCGGGATGCCGGTGGGGATGTTCAGGCCCGCGATGTCCTCGTCGGAGACGCCGTCCAGGTGCTTGACCAGGGCGCGCAGGCTGTTGCCGTGGGCGGCGACCAGGACCGTACGGCCGGTCAGCAGGTCCGGGACGATCGCGTCGTACCAGTACGGCAGCATCCGTACGCCGACGTCCTTGAGGCACTCGGTGCGCGGGAGCAGTTCGCTCGGGATCGTGGCGTAGCGGGGGTCGTCGCTCTGCGAGAACTCCGCGCCGTCCGCGAGGACGGGCGGCGGGGTGTCGTACGAGCGGCGCCACAGCATGAACTGCTCCTCGCCGAACTCGGCGAGCGTCTGCGCCTTGTCCTTGCCCTGGAGCGCGCCGTAGTGGCGCTCGTTCAGCCGCCAGGAACGGTGGACCGGGATCCAGTGACGGTCCGCGGCCTCCAGCGCGAGCTGCGCGGTGCGGATGGCGCGCTTCTGGACGGAGGTGTGCAGTACGTCGGGCAGCAGGCCGGCGTCCTTGAGCAGCTCACCGCCGCGGACTGCCTCCTTCTCGCCCTTGTCGGTGAGGTTGACGTCCACCCAGCCGGTGAACAGGTTCTTCGCGTTCCATTCGCTCTCGCCGTGGCGGAGGAGGATCAGCTTGTACGGTGCGTCGGCCATGGGCCCGAGCCTAATGGACCCGCCTTGAGCGCCTGGAGCCCCTGCCTCGATTGGCGACGGCCGTCAATTGACTGGCGCCTGCCGGGCTCTCGTACGTAAGTTTCCATTGGCTGCTCGGCCACTTACCGGCACTTACCAGCCGCCGGTCCGGGTCGTCCGCCGGCCGCGCGGGTCTGCTCGGGCTTCGCGCGTCGTCCGGTCAGGTCCACCGTGTGGCCACCCACGTCGTCCGGTCATCCATCGGGCCACTGATCCGGCCGCCCGGCCATGAGCCGGCCACGGCCTCGGGGGGAAACGTATGTCCGTCGCCAGTTCGGTCGCCGGTGTCAGACGCGCCACACGGGAGAGCGTCTCCGGGCTGCCTCGGGAGTTCTGGTGGCTGTGGACGAGCACACTGGTCAACCGGCTCGGCGCCTTCGTCGCCACCTTCATGGCGCTCTACCTCACCCTGGACCGGGGTTACTCGGCCTCCTACGCCGGGCTGGTCGCCTCGCTCCACGGGCTCGGCGGAGTCGTCTCGTCCCTGGGCGCCGGGGTGATGACCGACCGGCTCGGCCGGCGGCCCACCCTGCTGATCGCCCAGTCGTCGACGGCCGCCTCGGTGGCGCTGCTCGGTTTCATGCGGGACCCGGTGTCGATCGCCGCCGTCGCCTTCCTGGTGGGAATGGCCTCGAACGCCTCGCGCCCCGCCGTGCAGGCGATGATGGCGGACATCGTCAGACCCGAGGACAGGGTGCGGGCGTTCTCGCTCAACTACTGGGCGGTCAACCTGGGCTTCGCGATCTCCTCGGCGGGCGCGGGCTTCATCGCGCAGTACAGCTACCTGGCGGGCTTCCTGGGCGAGGCCGCGATGACCCTCGCCTGCGCCGTACTGATCTTCCTGAAACTGCCGGAGTCCCGGCCGGAGCGTACGTCTGGTGCGGGGAAGACGGGAGTGGGGGGAGTGGCGGGAGTGGGGCCGGGTGCGGAAGGCGCGGGTACGGGTGTAGGTGCGGGTGCGAGTGCGGGTACTGAGGTAGGGGCCGGGGCGGCGGGTACGGGTGCGGAGGTAGCGGCCGGGGCGGCGGGTACGGACATCGGGCTGGGGACCGTCCTGCGGGACGGCCGCTTCATGAGCGTCGTCACACTGTCCTTCGTCGTGGCGCTCATCTTCCAGCAAGGTTTCGTCGGTCTGCCGGTGGCCATGGGCGCCGACGGTTTCACCAGCGTCGACTACGGCACGGCCATCGCGGTCAACGGCGCACTGATCGTGGTCCTGCAGATCCCGGTCACCCGCTTCATCCAGCACCGCGACGCGCGCCGGCTGCTGATTCTCTCGTCGGTACTCGCGGGCTACGGCTTCGGCCTGACGGCGTTCGCCGGGGCGTCGCTCACCCTCTACACCTTGACCGTGTGTGTATGGACTCTGGCCGAGATCGTCAACGCCCCCACCCAGACCGGACTGGTGGTGCGCCTCTCCCCGGTGCACGGCCGGGGCCGGTACCAGGGCATGTACACCATGTCCTGGTCGGTGGCGGGCCTGGTCGGCCCGCTGATGTCGGGCCTGATCATCGACCGGTACGGCGCGGAGTGGCTGTGGGGCGCGTGCGCCGTACTGGGAACGGTGGCGGGGCTGGGGTACTGGCTGCTGATGCGGGAACTGCCGGAGGAGGACGGGGCCGGAAAAGGGGAAGGGCAGGGGGACGGGGAAGGGCAGGGGCAGGGGGACGGGGAAGGGCAGGGGCAGAGGCAGGGGGAACGGGAAGGGAAAGGGGCAGGGGGCGCGGGCACCGGGGACGGGGAAACGGGGCAAAACCGACCGTTGAGGGGTCGGCTGCGGGTCAGGACCGAGGGGTAGTCGGGGTGGGCCGGTAGGTCCCGTGCCACGCGGGGGCCGCCCCTCTGGCTTTGAGTTTCGCGATTCCGGGCCGGGCGTCAAGGGCGCTCCTTCGTCGCGTCGGCAAGCCGATTTCGCTGCGCTCCACCCTTGACTCCCGTCCCTCCATCGCAAGTGCGGATCAGTGGGAGGGGCGGCCCGGGGGAAGGGGTCCCCGGGGGGCTGAGTTGGGGGTGCTGGTTTCCTTCCCGGCCTGCGGCCCGGTGGGCCCTGCGGGGCTGCGCGGCAGTGGAATGGGGCGGCCCGGCACCGGCTCGGCGGCTTTCTGTTCGTTGCTTGTTGGGGTTCAGTCCCGTGTCTGGGGTGGGTGGCTGGTGGGGTGGGTGTGGCTGCGGCGGGTGCGAGTGGGCCAGTTCGGGGTCTGTTTGTGGTCTGGGACCCGCCTAACGCACCTGAGGACACACGACCGCCTCATAGGACCCCCCAACAACCTTCCAAATATGGGCATATGGGGCATCGGTGGGGCTAGTCAGGCCTCTTTCCCCGGGAATGGCGCGGCGATGGGTCCGGCTGCGTCCTTCGGACGTCTCTTGCGTCCTAGTGACACGGGAAGCGTCCTCACAGGTCCCCGACCGGCAAAAAGGACAGGCATACGGGCCCGTCCGGCCCGTCGAGGGCGCCAGCTCGTCCGCCTGGCGCTTGGGGTGCCACGTCACCACGGATCTCAGACACGGGACTGAACCCCAGCGAGCAGCGGACGGTCAGTCGCTGAGCCGGTGTCGGCACCGCCCCACTCCACTGCCGCGCAGCCCCGCAGGGCCCACCGGGCCGCAGGCCGGGAAAGAAACCGGCACCCTCATCTGAGCCCCCCCGGGGACCCCTTCCCCCGGGCCGCCCCTCCCGCCTGTCCGCACTTGCGATGGAGGGACGGGAGTCAAGGGTGGAGCGCAGCGAAATCGGCTTGCCGACGCGACGAAGGAGCGCCCTTGACGCCCGGCCCGCAATCGCGAAACTCAAACCCAGAGGGGCGGCCCCCACGTGGCACGGAACCTACCGGCCCACCCCGACTACCCCTCGGCCCTCACCCGCAGCCAGAACAGTCACAGCAGCCACCGGTCGGGGCCCCAAGGCCGCCCACCTCCCCCCGTCCCCCGCTTGTCGAGCTGCCTCCGCTGGGCGCTGGCCGCTGGCCGCGCCTTGCAGGGCCTCCCGTACATACGAGAGGGCGCTGGCCGCCTGCCCCTTGTCCGGGCTGCTGAGCAGTGCCGACAGATGCACCAGCGTCACCACGGGCCGCCGCGGGCCGTCACGGTGGATCTTGTCTGCCGCTTCGTTCTGCCGGGCGATCGTCGCGAGGGTCTTCTTGAGACGCTCGTCCATGGCACCGAAGGCGTAGCCGTGCGCGGCGACGCACTCGCCGGTCGCGTCTGCCGCTCCAGGGTGTCCGCGTCCGGATGGGACCGGCCGAGACCGCAGTGCCGCTCCTGCCAACGCTGTTCGGCGTTGTACGCATAGGCCCCCGCCATGCACACGACACCACGCAGGAGATCCGACTTCAGCAATCCACGTCCATCACCTGCCAGCGCTGCCAGGATCTACCGCAACGCAAGTTCGCCGACACAGCCGGAATCGAGCGCATGAGTACGACGATCATCACGGAACATCCTGGATGGCACGAGACAGACAGGGGCGAGGCACTGCGCGTCGTCGAACACCAAGGGGCCGTCTGGCTCGCTCATTGGCGCGACGGCAAACTGATCATCCACTCCGTCGGCGACGCTCCCGGGTCCGCTCACGCCGACCCGCCGCCCGTCGCGCACACATCGCCCGATGACCTTCCACGCGGCCTCGAAGCGGCACCACTTGTCGGTCGACTGGCCTCTCTGGGCACCGTCGCCCGGCTCACCAATCCATCCCTGTGGGACGCGATCACCACCGCCCTGCTGCGCCAAGTCGTAAGGGCGGGACAGGCGAAAAAGGTGTACCGCGACTACTGCGCCGCTTATGGTCGTACAATCGAGACTTTTGCTGGTTCGTCCGCCCTGGTCCCCGACGCCGACACCGTCCTCTCTCTCACCGACAAGCAATTCACCGCTGTGGGCGCCGCCTTCAACAGAACGGCCCTGCGTGCCGCGGCAGAGGCCTACCTCGGCAACGGCGAGCGCTGGCGCACCCTTGAGGCCGACCGTCTGACAAAAGACCTCATCGAGGTCCCCCGTATCGGTCCGTGGACCGCCGCAGCGGCATCCGCGGACTACACGGGTGACTTCTCCGTGTATCCGCATGGCGACCTCGCCGTGCGCACCTGGGCGCGCAAGGCAGCTCCCGCATTCCTCGAACTGCCGCCCACAGAACGGGAGTTCGAGGGCGTGTGGCATCGCTGGGCGCCCGACTCCCATGTACTCCACGCCCTGACGCTGTTCACTCTTACCTGGGGGAGCCATGTCCGCGACGCTCAGCACGGAGGAAGACACCGCACCTGACCGGATCGCCAGTACCGACTCAACACCCGACCTGATCGCCGGTGGCGACTCGACCCGCCCCCTGGACGCCCTGTTCGTCAACGCCCCGTTACGCGACTACGGCGTACGGCCCAGGGTGAACGACTACACCCTGCCCGTACTCGGCATGGCCTACATCGCGACCTACGCCCAGGAAATCGGCGGATTCAATGTCGGGGTGCTGGACGCCGAGGCGCACGGTCTCGGCATCGCCGGAACCATCGCGCTCATCAACACCGCCCGCCCCCGCTGGGTGGGCATGAATCTCCTCGCGCCCACCTACGAGATGTCGGCACGGATCGCCGCCGGCCTCCGCCCCGACATCGCGGTCATGGTCGGAGGACACCACGCGCGGGCCATGCCCGAGCGCATCCTCGCCGACCCTCGTATGGCGAACCTGCGTGCCCTCGTCATCGGGGAAGGCGAACCCCGTGTCGCCGCCCTGCTCGGCGACCACCGGCGGCGCGCGGACCTGCCCGGCGTCATGTGGCGCGACAGGCTGCTCGGCCGGAACAACGTCGGCCTCGCGCGCGCTGGTGACACCTCGCGGTGGCTCTCACCCGGCATCGACACCTTGCCGATGGTGAACCGCGTCTTCCTGCCACAGGACCCCTACGTGGCCGACGACGGCCGGACGGAAGCGAACATCGTCGGCAGCAGGGGATGTCCGTACGACTGCGGTTTCTGCGGCGCCGCCGTCTCCGCGAACCCCGACGTGAAGATCCGTGCCCGTGCCCCCGAGAACATCATCGCCGAGTTGGAAGTACTCCACGACGCCCACGGAGCAACGGCTTTCCGCTTTGTCGACGATCTGTTCCTCGGCGCCGCCAATGTGATCCGACCGCAGATGGAAGCCTTCACCCGTCACCGTATCGGCGACCGATTCGTGTGGGACGCGACGGGCCGCATCAACGTCCTGCACCGCGCCGACAAGGACATGCTCGACACCCTCGCCCGCAACGGGCTGCGCGAGGTGGCCCTCGGTATCGAGTCAGGCAGTGACCGCGTCCTCGCCGACATGGACAAGCGCATCACCGCCCGTATGACCGAGAGCGTCACCCGGCGGCTGCTGGAGCGCGGTATCGGCGTCAAGGGGTACTTCATCCTCGGATATCCCGGCGAGCGGCACGACGACCTTCAGGCGACCGTTCGCCATATCCACAACCTGTGGAATCTGGCCGACCGCCACGGCGGCACCTTCCGTGCCTCGGTGTTCGAGTTCCGCCCCTACCCCGGCACTCCGGTCTGGAAGACGCTCATTGAGGCCGGCCACAGTCCCGAGAGGCTGCTCGCGTACTCCGACGTCGACCTCACTCAGGACGGCGCCGACGAATCCATGCGCGCCCGTGACGAGTTCAACTTCTCCGTCGGCATCCAGTTCGGCGACGTACGCCTCCCCGAGGTGCGCGCCGCTCTCGCCGCGCTGACTCGTGAACAGCACGCCCGCAACCGCGCGACAGGAACGGCCGCATGACCGGGCGCCGGGGGCTGTTCATCACGCTCGACGGTCCCGGTGCCGTCGGGAAGACCACTGCCCTCGCTGAACTCGGCAGCCTGCTGCGCCGAGGTGGCGACACCGTCCACACCACAGCCGAGCCCTCGACGAGCGACCTGGGAAAGTTCGTCCGCGCCAACGCCGACCACATTCATGGCCGTGCCCTCGCCTGCCTCGTGGCGGCCAATCGGTACGAGCACATAGAAGTCGAGCTGGAGCCGCGTCTTGAGGCCGGTGAGACCGTCGTCTGTGACCGATACCTCGCGTCCACCCTTGTACTGCAACAACTCGACGACGTCCCGGTGCCGTTCCTGCTCGCGCTCAACGCCGACATCCTGCTTCCCGATCTCGCGGTCATCCTCACCGCCGGTCCGGCCGTCGTCGCCGAACGGCTCGCCCGTCGCGGCGCCCGCCATCGGTACCATCTCGATCCCGCCTTCCCCGCGCGCGAGGTCGCCCTGTACGCCGAAGCGGCGCGAACGCTCATGACGATGGGTGTGCGCGTGCTGCCGCTGGACACCACCACCGTCACTCCGACGGATGTAGCGCGCCGAATCGCCGACGTCGTCCCCTCCCTCACCGGTAGCGTCGGCAGCCACACCAGACCCGACAACCACCGGTGAATCCATGAACGTACAGCCCGTGCCCGCGGTACCCGTGATCGATACGCATGTCTTCCTGCGCGACGGGGACAAGCTCCTGCTCTCGCAGCGCGGTGGGGCGTACGGGTACGGGCGGTGGCACGCGCCGTCGGGGAAGCTCGACCGGGGGGAGACGCTGAGGAGCGGGGCCGCGCGGGAGCTGTACGAGGAGACCGGTGTGCGGGTCGATCCCGGGCGGCTGCGGCTCGTACACACCGTGCATCATCGGCAGTCGCCGGAGATCGAGCGGATCGGGTTCTTCTTCGAGGCCACCGAGTGGGAGGGCGAGCCCGAGAACCGGGAGCCCGGGAAGTGTCTCGATCTGCGGTGGTTCTCGGTGCATGAGCTGCCGGAGGACATCATCGAGTACCCCGCCGCCGGCCTGTACGGCTATCTCGACGGCGGACGTGTGCTCACCGAGCACGGTTTCTCCGCCGGGCGCGGCGGGCCCGGTGGGCACAGCGGGCACAGCGGGCGCGGTCCGCTCGACGGCGTCCGGCCGTGCGCCTCGCCGCCTACCGTCGACTGACGCCCGATGGGCGATATGTTCACATATGGCTGCCGGGCGGAGGCCGGACGTACAGTCGATTTATGACAGTCCACGTCACCATGCTTCCGGCAGCGATCCCGCCGGGCCTCGAATCGTCCAATCGCGTCGTCTCCTACGAGGACCGGGACGCGGTGCACTACCGATATCTTCTGCACGACAGCGGGGCCCTGGTCGTCAGGCGTACGAAACATGACGAGGAAACCGTCACGGAGGTCGTCTACGGGCCTTCGGCCTGGGAAGGCGTGCAGGGGGACGGGTCGATTCAGCCACATATGTGAACGGCGGACGCGCTCCCGCCGCGATCCGTCGCGCCCGCGTCGTCAGCCCACGCCGCGCTGCGCCTCGTACAGGTTCCGCGGTCTGATGTCCTCGGGACGGCCGTACGCCTCCAGCCTCGCGTGCAGCTCGCCCGTGAAGTCCGGTACGTCGATCTGGTCGAACTCGCGGACCTCGCTGATCCCCGCCGTCACGCTGTACGGCGCGATCTCGTCGATCTTGATCAGGCCCGCGCGCTCATTGGTGACGGTGACGTTCCAGTGCGTGAACCGCGCCCCGTACAGCGGTCCCGCGATCGCGTCGCCGCCGTGCCGGCCGTCGTTGGTGACCGTGATCTCCGTCCGCACGTTGGCGAACGGCATCCCCCGGTGCGTGTCGAACGTCCCCATCTCCATCAGCCCGCGCGACCAGACGTTGTAGCTGGACAGACCCTCGACATTGATGCCGTGGAGCTGGGTGCCCGCCGGCGCCGGGACCGTACGGCGCTCGATCACGAAGTCCTCGATCAGATTGTCGTGCGAGCCCTCGCGGCAGTAGTACGGATGGTGCGCGCCACGACCCGCGACCCGCGTACGGCTCAGGGTGCAGGCGGACGCGGCGATCAGCCCGAAGCCGTTGTCGACATGGCGTACGACGACATCGTCGGCCCAGCAGTCGTACGCGCACTGGAACGCGACCCCGTTGTACCCCTTGTCCAGCAGATGCGGGGACTGCGGCGTCTCGACCGCCTCCAGCGTCAGCCCCTCCACACCCGAACCGGTCAGCGGCGTGACGAGCGTGGTGAACCGCGGGTCCCACTCCGGGCGTACGTCCAGCGGGAGCGGACGCTCCAGGGTGACCTTCCCGCCCTTCCCTCCCCTCCCTCCCTGTACGGCCGTGACGCGTACCGGCCACTCGTACGGGACGTACGACGTCAGCTTGGTCATTGCGTCCCAGTCGTACGCCTCGGCGCCGGGGCCGCCGCCCGCCATGTGCTCCAGGAGGGTGTGGTCCGTGTCGTCGACGAGCCTGAGGAGGACGAGCTGTCCGCGCTTCAGCTTCGAGGCGTCCTGTACGGTCACGCTCCGGTCGCCGCGCCGGGCGCGGCCGACGCCGGTGAGAGTGCGCCACTCGTCGCGCTTGTTCCCCGTCCAGCCCTCGAAGGGCCAGGCGCGCTCCTTGATGGCGGTGGTGAGGGTGTCCCAACGCCCCTGCGGGCAGAGCCAGATGAGCCCGCCGGCCCAGGACCAGCTCGACTTGTCGCCGCCGTAGCGGCTGCCGTAGGGACCGATCAGCTCGGTGAGGTTCTTGGTCGCGTAGAGCTTGGTACGGCCGCTGCCCGCGCCCCGCAGGACGACATCGCTGTGGCCGATCCGGATCACGTCGTCGATCCGGTAGCTGCCGGGCGGGATGGTGACCGTACCCCCGCCGCGTTCTCCGGCAGCGGCGAGGGCACGGTTGATCGCGGGGGCGTCGTCCACGGAACCGTCGCCCTTGGCTCCGTACGCGCGGACATCGGCCACGACGCGGTGCCGGGGGAAGCGGTCGGCGCCGGCGCGCTGCCCGGCCTTCCCGACGTACGGGATCTGCGGGTGGGTGTACGGCGACTCGGCGAACTCCCGCCAGAGCGCGGAGGTGCGGGGCGGGCGGGATGTCCCGGACGGGCCGGGGGCGGCGGGCGCGGCGGGCGCATTGGGCGCGCCGGGCACGGTGGACGCCGCGGTCGCCGTCGGTGCTCCGGTGGTCATCGCTCCGGCGGCGGCCACGGCGACGGCGCCGCCCAGCAGGGTTCGCCTCCCGACCCGGCCCCGCCCCTGTTGCTCCTGTCCGTACCCCATAACGCTCCTCCATATATATGAACGACGTTCAGGTGTGCGTCTGCGGTGAGCATGCCATGGCGTACGAGCACCAGGGAAGAGGTGTGCCATGACTCAGGGGAACGCCGGGACACCCGGACAGAGGCCGGGTCGACGTCAGGTCGCCGTCAGGCCGCCGTCAGACGGACGTCAGGCCGACGGGCCCCGGGTCAGATGGGCGAACGCGTCGAGATTCCGGGTGGACTCGCCCCGGGACACCCGCCAGGCGTACTCCTTGCGGATCGCGCTCGCGAACCCCAGCTCCAGCAGGGTGTTGAAGGCACCGTCCGCCGCTTCGAGCACCGAGCCCAGAAGCCGGTCGATCCCGTCCTCGGTGACGGCGGCCAGCGGGAGTTTGCCGGTCAGATAGATGTCGCCGAGGCGGTCGACCGCGTAACTCACCCCGTACAGCTTGAGGTTGCGCTCCAGCAGCCAGCGGTGGACGCCTTCGGCGTTCTCGTCGGGGCGCCGGATCACAAAGGCGTTGAGGGAGAGCGCGTGGTGGCCGACCAGGAGGGAGCAGGTGGTGGAGAGCTTGCGGGTGCCGGGGAGGGTGACGACGTACGAGCCGCGCGCCGGGCTCTCCCACTCCAGCTCGGCGGAGGCCAGGGTCTGTTCGACGACACGGTTCGCGAGCGCGGCCTGATCGGCCCGCTGTCCGGTCCGTTCCTCGGCCCGCTGCCCGGCCCGTTCGCCAGCCCGTTCCCCGGTCCGCTGTACGTCAGCCATGGTGCGAGCGTACGCGACGCCGATGATCGTGCAGGGCGGCCAGATACACGTCCGCCGTCGCCGACGCTGCCGTGTCCCAGCCGAAGGACTCGGCATGGCGCGAGGCCGCCGCGCCCATCCGGTCGACCAGCTCCGGGTGGTCGACGAACTCCCGCAGCACCCGCGCGTACTCCGCCGGGTCATGGCCGGGGACCAGGAAACCGGTCTCCCCGTGCCGTACCGCCACCGGCAGCCCGCCGACCGCCGCCGCCACCACCGGGGTGCCCGCCGCCTGGGCCTCTATGGCGACCAGGCCGAAGGATTCGCTGTACGAGGGCATGACCAGCACGCTCGCCGCCCGGAACCAGTCCGCCAGCCGGTCCTGCCCGACCGGCGGCCGGAACCGCACCACATCCGCTATCCCCAGCCGCGCGGCGAGCTTCTGGAGCCCCTCCGGCTTGGCCAGCCCCGTACCGCTCGGACCGCCGACGACCGGTACGACCAGCCTCCCGCGCAGCGAGGGAAGCTGGTCCAGGAGCACGGCCACGGCCCGCAGCAGCACATCCGGGGCCTTCAGCGGCTGGATTCGGCCGGCGAAGAGCGGAATGAACGCGTCCTGCGGCAGCCCCAGCCGGGCGCGCGCGGCGGCGCGGCCGTCAGCGGGACAGAAACAGTCCAGGTTCACCCCGGGGTGGACGACGGCCGCCTTCGCGGGTTCCGCGTCGTAGAAACGGACGAGTTCACCGGCCTCCTCCGCCGTATTGGCGATCAGCCGGTCGGCGGCGCGCACGATCTGCGTCTCGCCGATGACCCGGGCCGCGGGTTCGGGCCTGTCGCCCTCCGCGAGCGAGGCGTTCTTGACCTTCGCCATGGTGTGCATGGCGTGTACGAGAGGGACGCCCCAGCGGTCGGAGGCGAGCCAGCCGACATGGCCGGAGAGCCAGTAGTGGGAGTGGACGAGGTCGTAGTAGCCGGGGCGGTGGCCGGCCCAGGCCTGCATCACACCGTGGGTGAAGGCGCAGAGCTGGGCGGGCAGCTCCTCCTTGGCCAGGCCCTCGTACGGGCCGGCGTCGACATGCCGTACGAGCACACCGGGAGCCAGTTCCACGGCGGGATCCAGACCGCCGGCCGTGGCACGGGTGAAAATCTCCACCTCGATGTCGATGGCGGCCAGGCGCTTCGCCAGCTCGACGATATAGACGTTCATACCGCCCGCGTCGCCCGTGCCCGGCTGGTGCAGCGGGGAGGTGTGGACGCTGAGCATGGCGATCCGACGGGGCCGGCGGTGCTGGCCGGGGAGCCGGAGGCGGGGCGGTCGAGCCGGTCCTGTGAACGTGCCGGCGATACGGGACACGTACTGACTCACGTCTACGGCCTCTCGCTCGGGGAGCCGCTCGGGGGCACGGCAAAGGGGAGGGGGTGCGCGTCCCTCCGAAGGCCTTCAACAGCGGAATGGGCTCTCGCATTTCCGCCATCATTTCCACTTTGCCAAATCATTACGGCGAACGGCTCAACCATCGAGGGGTCGACGGGGTGCCGGGCCGGGCGGCCGAGGCGTTCCGCCCCGCTGTCGCGGTAGGTCCCGCCGTCGCCGCACGTCCTGCCGTCGCTGTGGGTCCTGCCGTCGCCGTGGGTCCTGCCGTACGGCGTGTCGTTACCCTCGTCCCCATGGTGCCCCCGGTCCCTCCGTCCCGCTCGTCGCGCCCGTCCGGGCCGTCCCGCTCGTCGCGCCCGTCCCACCCGTCACGCCCGGTGGGCACCGTGCGTCCAGTGGGCACCGTGACGCGCGGCACCACGCACCAGAACCGGCTGCGCCGTATGGACCGCTGGATCACCGCCGTACACGGACCCGCGCTGCGCCGCTCGCCCGGCGCGCCCGTCGTGGTGGATCTGGGGTACGGAGCCGCCCCCTGGACCGCGGTCGAACTGCTGCGGCGGCTGCGTACGGCCGATCCCCGTACCGAGGTCGTCGGGATCGAGATCGAGCCGGCCCGGGTCGCCGCCGCCCTCCCGTACGAGCGCGACGGCCTCCGCTTCCTCCACGGCGGCTTCGAGCTGCCGCTGGACGGCGGCGCACGGCCCCTGCTCGTACGGGCGGCCAATGTGCTGCGGCAGTACGAGGAGGGCGAGGTCGCCGCGGTCTGGGCGCGGCTGTGCGCGCGTCTCGCGCCGGGCGGGCTGCTGGTGGAGGGGACGTGTGACGAGATCGGCCGACGGCACGTCTGGGTGGCGCTCGGGCCCGAGGGGCCGCGGACGGTCACCTTCGCGACCCGGCTCGGCTCGCTCGACCGGCCGTCCGATCTGGCGGAACGGCTGCCCAAGGCGCTGATCCACCGCAATGTGCCGGGCGAGCCGGTCCACGCGTTCCTGCGCGACTTCGACCGGGCGTGGGCGGCGGCGGCTCCGTACGCGTCGCTCGGCGCGCGGCAGCGATGGGTCAGGGCCGTACGCGAACTGGCGGCGGACTGGCCGCTCGCGGACGACGCGCGCCGGTGGCGGCAGGGCGAGGTGACGGTGGAGTGGACGGCGCTGGCACCTCGGTCCGCTTCCGGTTCCGGTTCCGCTTCCGGTTCCGCTTCTGGCTCCGGTTCTGGCTCCGGTTCCGCTTCCGGGGCCGCGCCCGCGCCCGTGCCCGCGCCTCGTTCCGGTGGCGCGGCCGGGGATCCTAACGGCGGCGCGGGCAACCGGATGTGACCACGGGAACACCATTGGGTGCCCGTTCGTCCACAGTGGGGTGAATGAGTCCTGTGAGGTGCGGGACCCCTCTGTCCCTTTCCCGGAGGACATGACACGATCGCGACGGCGACAGCACTTGCTGACGGTAAGTCGGATAGGCGACGAAAGCGCGTTTTGGGCTTGTTTGGCCAACTGGGTGGACCGGATTGGCTCGGAGGGGGACCTTGTGAACCGACGACGCAGTGCCGCTGCCGCGATCACCGTGGCGTGCGCCCTGGCCGTCCTGGCGTCACCGGATCTGCTGAACCGCGCGTACGCCGCACCGATGCCACCCCCCGCACCGGTCGTCCCCATCGCCGCGCCCGCGGCTCTCAACGCCCCGTCCCCGCCGGCCGTTCCCCCGCCGCCGGTCGAACTCCCGCCGGGGGTCACATCGGTCACCGGGGACGCGGTCACCCGGGACGGGAAGTCCCTCGACGACGTACGCCAAGAGATCGACCGCCTCTACCAGAAGGCCGCGTCCGCGACCGACGCGTACAACCTCGCCGACGAGCAGACCAAGAAGCAGTCCGCCGAGGTCGTCTCGCTGGCGGAGGACCTGGTCCAGGGCCAGTTGCGGCTCGACGCGCTCAAGGACCGGGCGGGCGCCGCGGCCCGCGCGCAGTACCGCGGCGGAGGGCTGCCGCCCGAGGCGCGGCTCATCCTCACCGACGATCCGCAGCTCTTCCTCGACGGCGTCGGACGAATACAGCAGGGCCAGAAGGCCACCAGGGACCTCATCGCCGAACTCACCAGGGCGCAGGAGGACTTGAAGACCTACACCGTGGACGCGAGCACCCACTGGGGGCAGCTCGAAAGCAACCGCGTCAAGAAGGAAAAGGCGAAGAAGGAGATCACCAAGCAGATCTCCGCCGCCAAGAAGCTTGAAGCGAGCCTGGAGAAGGAAGAGCGGGCACGGCTGGCGCGGCTGGAGAGCGACGCCGCGTTCCGGGCCCAGTCCGCCTGGCTGGGCTCGGGCGCGATCACGGAGATCAACCGCCAGGCGAGCGCGGCGGGCAAGAAGGCGATCGCCTTCGCGACGGCGCAGCTCGGCAAGCCGTACGTCTGGGGCGCGGAGGGGCCGTCCTCGTACGACTGCTCCGGGCTGACCTCACAGGCGTGGGCGGCGGCCGGTCGGCCCATCCCGCGTACCTCGCAGGAGCAGTGGCGGCTGCTGCCGAGGATCCCGGTGCAGGACATGCGGCCCGGCGATCTGATCATCTACCACCAGGACGCCAGTCATGTGGGGATGTACATCGGCGACGGCGCGATCGTGCACGCGCCGAGGCCGGGGCGGAATGTGACGCTGGCGGGCGCGGGCTCGATGCAGATTCTCGGAGTCGTACGCCCGGACAAGTAGGGCCATAAGCCCGGACAAGTAGGCTCGTACGCCCGGACAAGTGGGGCGATTGCCCCCAATGGGCCGCGTGCGGAACCCATATGTACGTGGGACCCCGTTGAGACCCGTACGGGGTTCCGCGCCGGAATCGCACGGCACTCGCACACGTCGTCCGTCCGAGGTCTCGTACGTGTGACATGCGCGCGGCCTTCCGTTGCCTCCCCCGCGCCGCCCGTCGTCTCGCCGCGCCCGCCGCCGATCTCGTACGACCGGCCCCGTACGGTCGGCCCCGTACGACCGGCCGCGCGCATGCGGTCCGACGCGTGATCCACGTGCGCTTCACTGGTGCTTCATGGGCGCTTGACGGGTGTTCCATGGGTGTTCCACGGGTCTGCCTCGGATGCTCCCCGTGTGACGTGGAGCATGTCCAAAGGGGCGACGGCCAGGCCATACGTGATGTATGTCATGGCCACCGATGCCCGAATCGCGCCGGATGCGGTGTGGCGGGCGGCATATGACGGTGGCTCTTCATCCTTATGCCATTCCACTGGAGCGTGCGCTAACGCTATGGTCCCCGTCTGGTGGAACGTCGATCGTCGTGCCACCCGCGCCCTCGGGGGGAGGGAAGGAAACCCAGACCGATGTCGGCACCCGTACCCGTACCGCAACAGCGCACAGGTTCGACCGTGGAGACGCAGCCCGCCGCCGAGACCACCGGCACCCCCGGTACTTCCTGGACCACCGGAAACTCCGGGACCGCCGGGTCCTTCGGAAACTCCGGGCCCTCCGGGACCACCGGGAACTCCGGGTCCTCCGGGACCACCGGGGGCGGCGATCTCACGCTGCTGGTGATCGACGACGACCCGGCGGGCACGTTCACCGCTCCGGAGCTGCCGGAAGGGGCCGGCACCCGCGTCCGTATCCGTACGGCCCGTAATCTCACCGAGGCCGAGCGGCTGCTCACGGACGACATCGACTGCATCCTGGTGGACCTCGCGCTCCCCGGCTCCGGCGACAGCGACGATCTGGCCCCGCTCAAGCACGTACTGCGCCTGGCGCCCCGCCATGCCGTACTCGCGCTGGCGGCGGAGGGCGATGTCGAGCGCGCGGCCGGGGCCGTACGGGTCGGCGCCCAGGACTATCTCTTCCGCGGCGAACTGGACGGGCGGCTGCTGAGCCGCGCCATCCGGTACGCCGTCGAGCGCAAGCGGGCGGACATCGCGCAGCGCCAGCTCACCGAGTCCCGGCTGCGCGCGCAGGAGAACGCCCGGCTGGAGCGGGGTCTGCTGCCCACTCCCCTGCTCCAGGGCTCGGATCTGACCTTCGCCGCCCACTACCGGCCCGGCAGATCGCGGGCCCTGCTGGGCGGGGACTTCTACGACACGGTCCGTACGCCGGACGGCACGGTCCATGTGATGATCGGCGACGTCTGCGGCCATGGGCCCGACGAGGCGGCGCTCGGTGTGGAGCTGCGGATCGCCTGGCGCGCGCTGACGCTGGCGGGTCTCTGCGGCGACCGGCTGCTCTCCACGCTCCAGCAGGTGCTGGAGCACGAGCGGGAGAGCGAGGAGATCTTCGCGACGCTCTGCACGGTCGACATCACGCCGGACGGGCGGCGGGCCGGGCTCTGTCTGGCCGGTCATCCCTCACCGCTGATCACCCGGAACGGGCGGGCGACGCAGTTGCTCCCGTACGAGGAGGGCGGCCCGGCGCTGGGGCTGCTGCCACGGGCGCGCTGGCCACGGCGGCAGGTGGAGCTGGGCGCGTCGTGGGGTCTGATGCTGTACACGGACGGCCTGATCGAGGGCCGGGCGGCGCCGGGCGCCACGCGGCGTCTCGGCCAGGAGGGCATGGTCGAGATGATCAACGCGCAGCTCGCAGGCGGACTGACCGGCGACGACCTGCTGCAATCGGCGGTCGCTCAGGCGCGGGAGCTGAACGGCGGGGAACTGACCGACGATGTGGCGGTGCTGCTACTGGGCCGCGAAGGCACGTGACGCCGGGGTTTGTCCGTCCCAGGGGTACGTCCTGTCCCAGGAGTCCGTCTGGTCCCGGGGGTCTGTCCGGTCCCGGGGGCCTGTCCGGTCCGTCCCCGCGGCTTCAGCGCCCGCCGTTGTACGGACCGTAGGGGCCGTCGCTGCTGGAACCGCCGCCACGGCGTCCGCCGCCGCCGGAGATCTGGTGGATGGCGGGCCGTACGTCGACCATGAAGACGATGGTGGCGACAAGCCCGGCGATCTGGAGGAACAGCATCGGCACGACGAGGTTCACGGCGACCGTGATCCCCAGGATGATGAGCCAGAACTTCTTGGTCTGCTTGTCAGCGGCCCGATAGGCGTCCTCACGGGCCGTCGCGGAGAGGAACAGCGCGACGACGGCGAGGGCGAGCATCGCCAGATTGAGCAGCCAGAGGAATGTGCCGAAACCCGAGAGCAGCATGCTGACACCGCCTGCCTGGTAGATGGATGACCCGGTGGGACAACCCGGTGAATGGGTGAAACACCTCGCGGCCCGTACGCCAAGGTACCCGGACAACGGGCCGGACACCCGTGAGGTGCCCGGCCCGTTACGCTTCGCCTACGCTTCCCCGCCGACGCCGCTGCCGGCCCGCCCCGATCGGGCTGCCACCCGGCCCACTCGGCGGACGGGCTCACAGGCTCAGCCGTCGGCGGACAGGCTTACTTGGCGGACGGCGGAGTGCCCTTCTTGGCCGCCGGCGTCGTCTTACGAGGGGCCGTCTTCTTGGCATTGGCCGTGACCGGCTTGGCGACGGTGGTCCTCGCCGCGGCCGGCTTGGGCGCGGCCTTCGGCTCGCTCTTCGGCGCGGGCCTGGGCACGGCCTTCGTCTGCGTCCTGGGCTGGTGCGTCCTGGGCTCGCTCTTCGGCTCGGGCTCGACGGCGACGGCGATCTCGGTGATCTGCTCGGCGCCCTCGCCGCGCCAGGTCCGTACGGTCTGCTCGCCGCGCTCGGCGACCTTCTCGTACGTCTCCCGCGCCCTGACGGCGTACTCGGCGGCCATGCCCAGACTCCGCAGCGCCAGGTCCTGCGCGTTCTCGCCCAGCTTCTTCAGATCGGTGTCCAGCGACCCGAACACCTCGGTGACCTTGGCCTGCACGGTCGCCTGGGCCTCCTTGGCCTGGATGGTGACCTTGTCCTGCACGGCCTTGGGGTCGGAGTTACGTACGGCCTCCAGCCGCCCCGGAGCCTCGGCCCGGAACTGCTCGATCAGGCCCGGCACCTTCTTGGCCTGCTCCACGGCGATGTCGGCGGTGCCGGCCGCGAAGTAGAGGGGCGTCGGGTCGGTGAGGGTCTTGCGCAGGTCATCCACGATGGCCATGACTGGTGTCCTCCCGGATCAGTTCAGTGTGAGGGTTTTGCGGGTGGAGTGGCAGCACTGCCGCCGGCCGCGGGGCCGTCGGCGACGGTGTCCTCGAAGCCCCCGGCAGCGGCGGCACCCGCACCGGCCGTCCGCACCGCGGTCCCGGTACCGTCCGTGCTCTCCGTACCGGCCGTGCTCTCCGCACTCTCCGTGTCGAGCGCGTTCTCCTTGCGGAACGACTCGTAGATCTGGAGCAGCACCTGCTTCTGCCGCTCGTTTATCGAGGGGTCGGCGAGGATGACGGCACGCGTCTCCAACTCGTCCCGCCCCCGCTCGTCCAACATCCCGGCCTGCACATACAGCGTCTCGGCGGAGATCCGCAGCGCCTTCGCGAGCTGCTGCAGAATGTCCGCGCTCGGCTTGCGCAGCCCGCGCTCGATCTGGCTCAGATACGGATTGGACACGCCGGCCGCATCGGCGAGCTGCCGCAACGACAACTGCGCACTGCGCCGTTGCTCACGCAGATACTCACCGAGATTGCCGACGTTGAGTGATGCCATGCCTCCATACTGCGCCGCCCTGCTAACTATTGCAAGCGCGTGCTTGCAATAGTGTTCCACGCAACTGCTCCGGCCCTCTGTGACTCGTCACGCTAAGTGTCCGTTCCCAGCGAAGGTGACGAAGTCCCGGCGAACTTGCCACACGACTTGAAAAGTCCCAGCCGATCTGCACGGCCAGCAGTCGGCACAGAGCCCATGACCTTGATGAGGCGGCCGCCGTAGGAGGACCCAGCACCCTGGGCGCGCGAACCACGCTCTCTCGCGCGCTGATCATCTACCGGCGGAGGGCGGGACCCCATGACCAGTTTCCGAAGCGAGATCCGCGAAGGCGACATCCGCCGCCCGGAAGAGAAGGTCACTTCGAATAACTACAGGGCATACCTCAGTAGTGGGGCCCAACGGCGGCGGCAAGACGACCATCCTTGGGGCTGCTGGAATCGCCTATAAAGACATTGCGCCGGGGGGTCCGCGATCAACCGAGGCGGTCGGTCCATGAGCCTTGATCATTCCGCTGACGGCGCCAGTGGGATGCGGCAGGATGCGGACGCATGACTCTCTCCTCCCGCATTGCCATGCCGGGCCAAGTCCGGTCCGTGGCCGCACAGGATGCGTCCGGTCCGCTGTATGTGACCAGCTACGGGGCAAGCCCGCTGGAGACGGTCGTGACGATGATGGACTCCGGAGGCTCGGCGGCTTGGCAGCGCACGTACGCCGGGACGGGGCGACCGCAGTCCCGCCTGTCAGCAGACGGCACGCTTTGGATCGCGTACCCGCATCAGGGCGGCCGGACTTTGGAGGGCGTCCTCCCCGACGGATCCACACGCCGAACTGTCGTCCCGGAGCGCGAGGCCGGCGAGGAGCTCAGCGCGTTCGTCCTGCTCGAAGACGGGTTCTGCGTCGCCTGGGCCGGCGCGTCCCGCATTCTGCGGATGTCGCAGGACGAACAACCCGCCGTCACCCGGCCTCGCGTTGCGCGATATACGTGGGAGGGAAACGGCGTGTGGTCGACGCCGATCGTGCTCGGTGCCGTATCTCATCCGGGTGTAGTGGGAATGGGTGTGGATACCGGAAGGGAGGCGCGTCCTCTTCGGCCTTGGGTGCCGGAAGAGGTAGATGTCGATCATTGGGAGCCGCTGCTGGTCTCGGCCGACAGGGTCGCGGCCAGTTTCACCGACGCTCGGGGAGGGCTCGGGAGGACCTTCTTTCTTGACCTGGCCAGTGGCGCGATCGTCTCGGCTACCGCGCCTGCCCCCTCGGGCCGGAAGGCGATAGCTGGTCCGGGCGAGTTCTTGATCGGGTCCCAGGGATACGGGGAATTCACCACGGGCCACTACGGTCGCGATGGCAGTACGACAGCCCGGTGGGCCAGTCATGGCGCGATGCTCATTGACAGTCGGGGCACCATCTGCGGCCCCGAGCTGGAGAATCAACTGCCCTCCACGTCGCTGTTCCGGCGGCTGGCGCCGGACAACACGCTCGTGGACGGGCCTCCGCTGACGGGCTACTACACGTCCTATCCCGCGATAGACCGCGAGGGCACCACCGTGTTCTGGCGTGACGGCAAACTCCTCGCCGTCGACGCGGACCTGGATTCGCACGAGTTGTTCGCGATGGATGACAGCCGGAACATCATGGGCCGCACCCTGCTTTTGGGCGACGGCCGCGTCGTCGTGTCATTGGACAGCGAAGTTCTCGCCTTCCACAGCCCACTGGGGCCCTTGGCCGAGGGCCCCTGGCCGTGCGGGGACGCGAATCTCCTGGGCAACCCAGTGCTGGGCTGACGCTCCCAGGGCACGGTCGCTCGACCGGGGGATTCAGTGCCGTTCGTTCTGCTCAGTCCCAAAAGATCCGCGCAGTTGGCATACATGGGGCTGCGTGAGCTGGAGAGGACGGCGCCGTCGCAGGTAGACGGCTTCGAGGTGAGCTGGCGGGATGACCGGGGCGAGTACCGGCGGCCGCTGGTCGAGGCCGTGTCCGTGGCCTTCGAGACAGGGCCTCGACCAGCGGCCGGTGCGAGGCTTTCCGTCGTACCGGGGGCAGCGGCATTTTCCAGGGTTGTACTGGTCGTCGACTGGTCGCTCGAGCTGCCTTGCTCGGTGATCCGATCGCAGTGTTGCCAACGGTGTTTCATCTGCTCTGGCTGGGGCGGCTGACAGCGGATCTGTCTCGGCCTCTTTCGGATCGCGTGCTGGGGGTGGTGGTCAGCCGCCGGCAGGCCATCCGCGAGGGTTGGCTGCACCGGGTCGCCGTGACGGTGTGCCGTGATGAGCGTGGGCGGATCCTGGTTCACCGGCGGTCGGAGCAGCTGTCGCGCTTTCCCGGGCGCTACGAGGTCGTGGTCGGCGGCGCCGTGGATGTCGGCGAGTCCTATGAACAGGCCGCCGCGCGGGAGCTGGCCGAAGAGCTGCCCCCGCCGGGCGGTGGAGTCCTCCCATGGGTTGTCGTTCTGCCCGCTTCCGTATGCGCCGAGCCCGGCCATGTCCCAAAAAGAGACGGTCGGCGTACCTTCCACCCGCTTCTCCTCATCCCCGGTCGGCATTGACAACCGCCCTCGCACCCCTCCATCATCATTCCACTAATCAAGTAGTGGAATGGTGGTGGTGATCGTGGAGTACCGCATCGACAGGCGGAGCGGGGTCCCCGCCTTCCAGCAGATCGTGCAGCAGACCAAGCAGGCCCTCCGGCTGGGCGTACTCGTGCCGGGTGACCGGCTGCCCACCGCCAAGGAGGTCGCCGAGACCAGCACGGTCAACCCGAACACCACGCTCAAGGCGTACCGCGAGCTGGAGCGCGAGGGCCTGGTCGAACCGCGACCGGGCCAGGGCACCTTCGTACGCCGCACGCTGGGCCGCCCCGAGACGGGCGCCGACTCGCCGCTGTACGCGGAGCTGGTGGCGTGGATGTCGAAGGCGGCCGGGGCGGGTCTGGAGCAGGAGGACGTGGCCGCGCTGGTCGCGTCGGCGATGGAGAAGCAGTACGCCGCCGGGAACGTGGCGGCAACGGGGTCCACGGCAACGGGGTCCGCGACAACGGGGTCCACGGGGGCCACGACAACCAGGAGCACAGGTGAGTGAAGGTATGTACGCGGGGGAAGCGGCGATCGAGGCGTACGGGCTGGGGATGCGCTACCGGCGGGGCTGGGCGTTGCGGGACTGCTCCTTCCGGCTCCCGGCGGGACGGATCTGCGGCCTGGTGGGACCCAACGGGGCGGGCAAGACCACGCTGCTGAGCATCGCGGCCCATGTCCTGGAGCCGACGAACGGCTCGATCAGCCTGTTCGGTGAGGCTCCGGGCTCGGTGGAGTCCGGTCGGCGCACAGCGTTCCTCGCCCAGGAGAAGCCCCTGTTCCGCCGCTTCACCGTGGCGGAGACCCTGCGTCTGGGCCGGGAGCTGAACCCCGGCTGGGACCAGCGCGCCGCCGAGGACATCATCCGCGCGGGCAACGTGCCCTTCGACGCGAAGATCAGCAGCCTCTCCGGAGGCCAGCGCACCCGCGTCGCCCTCGCCCTCGCCTTCGGAAAGCGCCCCGACCTGCTGATGCTCGACGAGCCGATGTCGGACCTCGACCCGGTCGTGCGCCACGAGATCATGGGCACCCTCCTCGCCGAGGCCGCCGAGCGCGGAACCACCGTGCTGATGTCCACCCACGTCCTCGCCGAACTGGAGGACGTGTGCGACTACCTCGTCGTCGTCTCCGGCGGCGGAGTGCGCCTCGCCGGTGACGTGGACGAGCTGATGTCCGTGCACACCCTGGTCACGGGCGCCACGGAGGGGGACGGCATGCCTCCCGCCCTCGCCCTCGGGCACCACACCCTCGTCGAGTCCCGGACCAGCGGACGGCAGTTCACCGCGCTCATCCGCCCCGAGGGCCCGGTCACCGGCCCCTGGAACGTGAACGCCCCGAACATGGAGGAACTCCTGCTCGCCTATCTCCGCTCACCCGACGCACCACCGCTGATCACCCCCACCGCCCAGGTCCACGGCCGGGGGTTCGGCACCGGGGCGGTGGCGGCATGAGCGCCTTCACTCGCAGCTCGACCAGCACGTCGACCGGCTCCACGAGCGACGCCACGACCGGCTCCACGAGCGACGCCAACAACGGGACCATGAACGGGACCGCCGACGGGACCATGAACGCGACCACCACGGAGGCCAACCGGCGCCCCCGACTCAGCGGTATGACCTGGCTGGTCTGGCGCCAGCACCGGGCCGCGTTCTGGACGATCCTCGCCGCCACCGCGCTCACCGTGGCCTGGATCGTCTACCAGCGCGGCCAGCTGGTCGACTTCCTCAACGGCTACGGCTATCCCGGCAGGAGCCTCGACGAGGCGGGCGGCACGTTCCCGCAGTACGGTGACGCGTTCTCCTTCGTCTCCATAGGCCTCCAGGCGATACCCATCCTGCTCGGTGTCTTCCTCGGCGCCCCGCTCATCGCGGGCGACCTGGAGAACGGCACCGCCAAGCTGGTCGCCGCCCAGTCCGGGAGCCGGACCCGCTGGCTCACCACGAAGCTCGCGCTGGCCGGACTGGTGGTAGTGGTGAGCACCGGCGTGCTGTCGGCGGTGTTCGGCTGGTGGTGGAACCCCGTCAAGTCCGAGGCCCTGGCCATGGAGTGGACCTCGGGCGAGGCGTTCAACACGACGGGCCCGGTGCTTGTCGCCCTCACCCTCCTCTCCGTCTTCGGCGGGGTGGCGCTGGGTGTGGTGCTGCGGCGCACGCTGACGGCCATGGTGGTCACCTTCGGTTTCGCCGTCGCCGTCCAGCTCGTCTGGAGCTACTTCCTGCTGTCGCTCGGCAACGTCGTCACGGTCACGACGAACAAGGGTGTGATGGGCGAGAGCGGGCCCCCGCCGCTGCCCCACGGCGCCTACGAAGTCGACCAGTCGTTCGTCACCGGCACCGGGGATCTGCTGGGCTGGGGCACCTGTTCGGGGGCGCAGACCGACGCGGCACGGCAGGTGTGCCTGGACAAGGCCGATGTCGTGGGCTGGTCGACGCAGTACCTCCCGCTGTCGCAGATGAACGCCATGCAGTGGTTCGGGGCGTCGATCCTGTTCGCCCTGACCGCCGGTGTCGTGGCGTTCCTCTTCTTCTGGGGTCGTAAGCGGCTCGTCTGAGTCCGTACGCCCCGCGCCCCTTCGCGAAGGGGCGCCTCTTTCCCCTCTGTTTCTTCGTCCCGTCCGCCGGGCTGCTCTGCCATGCCCGGAGGTCCAGAGGAAAGGCATGCCTTGAATCACCGCAAGAGGCGAGCGAGTGAGGCTTCCGCTCTCGCCGTGCTCGTCGCCGCCGCCCTCACCTCGGCCCTGCTCGTTGCCCCGGAATCCGGGGCCGCGCAGTTCGACAGCGGTACGGCGGGTACGGCCCGCGCCCTCGGCAAGGCCAGGACAGTCACCCTCGTCACCGGTGACCGGGTCACACTGGACGCCACCGGACAGGTCACCGGTGTGCGGCCCGGCAAGGGCCGGGAAGGCACCACCTTCCGAATAGCGCGGAGCGCCGACCGCACCTACGTCGTCCCGCGTGACGCCGAGCGGCTCCTCTCGAACGGCACCGCCGACCGGCGGCTGTTCGACGTGACGCAGCTGGTCAAGTGGGGTTACGACGACGCGGCCCGCCCCGACCTCCCGCTGATCGTGACGTACGCCAAGGGCCGCACCCTCGCGCCGAGCGCGCTGTCCGCCACCGGAGCCCGGGTCGGCCGGGGCCTGCCCAGCGTCAACGGGGACGCGCTGAAGGCCCGTAAGTCCGAGGGCTCCGGCCTGTGGGAGACGCTCACCGGCAGCGGGGGGACGGCGCGGGAGAGGTCGGCCGCCGCCGACCGGGTCGAGAAGATCTGGCTCGACGGGAAGGTCGAGGCGGCCCTCGACCGGAGCACCGCGCGGATCGGCGCCCCCGAGGCCTGGGCGGCGGGGTACGACGGCACGGGCGTCAAGGTCGCCGTGCTGGACACCGGAGTTGACGGCACGCACCCGGATCTGAAGGGCCGTATCGACGCGGCGAAGAACTTCTCCGCGGCGGCGGACACGGTCGACCGGGTGGGTCACGGCACGCATGTGGCGTCCACGGTCGCGGGGTCCGGCGCGCACTCCGGGGGCACGTACAAAGGGGTCGCGCCGGGCGCCCGGCTGATCAGCGCCAAGGTGCTCGACGACGGCGGCTCCGGCGAGGAGTCCGGGGTCATCGCCGGCGCGCAGTGGGCCGTCGCGCAGGGTGCCGAGGTGGTCAACCTCAGCCTGGGCGGCCCCGACAGCCCCGGTGACGACCCCGTCGAGCAGGCGGTGAACGAGCTGTCCGCCTCCTCGGGCGCCCTCTTCGTGATCGCCGCCGGCAACGAGGGCCCGAAGGCCGGAACCGTCGGATCGCCGGGCAGCGCCGCCGCCGCGCTCACCGTGGGCGCGGTGGACCGTGCCGACGCGATGGCCGAGTTCTCCAGCCGCGGCCCGGCAGCGGACGGTTCCCTCAAGCCCGACCTCACCGCCCCCGGCGTCGACATCGTCGCCGCGAAGGCCACCGAGGGCACGGAGGGCGACCCGGCCGCCGACGGCTACGTGTCGATGAGCGGTACGTCGATGGCGACCCCGCATGTCGCGGGCGCCGCCGCGATCCTCGCCCAGCGTCATCCCGACTGGACCGGTGAGCGACTCAAGGCCGCGCTCACCGCGTCGGCCGAGCCGACCGCCGGTGTCTCGGCGTTCGCGCAGGGCACGGGCCGTACGGACATCGTCCGCGCCCTCGGCCAGCAGCTCACCACCACCCCCGCCAGCCTCGGCTTCCCCACCCAGCAGTGGCCGCACACCGACGACAAGCCGGTCACCAGGACCGTCACCTACCGCAACGACGGCGACCGCCCCCGCACCCTCGACCTGGCCACCGAGGCGTACGGCGAGGACGGAAAGCCCGCCGCCGAGGGCATGTTCGAGGTCTCGCCGAAGCGGCTCACCGTCCCGGCGGGCGGCACCGCGACAGCCCAGGTCACCGCCGACAGCGGCGCGGGCACGGCCGACGGCGGCTTCGGCGGCTCGGTCACCGCGACGGACGGCGCCGGCATCACCGTACGGACCGGTGTCGGCGTACAGCGCGAAGCCGAGTCGTACGACCTGACCGTCAGGCATCTCGACCTCGGGGGGAAGCCCGCCGGGCGGTCCCAGACCGGGGTGCAGGGGCTGGACAACGAGATCTGGAACGACTACTCGGACGACACGGACGGCGAGTTCACCGTGCGGCTGCCCAGGGGCCGTTACAGCCTCGAAGGCCGTATCGAAACGGGCGCGACCCCGGACGCCGGGGACCTGGCCCTCCTCCTCAACCCCAAGTTCTCGCTGACCCGTGACACCACCCTCGTCATGGACGCCCGCAAGGCCGAACCGGTCCGGATCACCGTGCCGGACGCCAGGGCCAAGCACACCGACGCCACCTTCAACTACGGGTTCGACATCGACCGGAACCAGAGCGTCACCACATACGAGATGGGCAGCTTCGGCAAGCTGCGCGTCGGGCAGTTCGGCGCCCGGCTGCCCGCCCGCGAGGCGTTCGCGCAGTACAACGGCACCTGGACGCACGGGAGTACGAGCTACCGGCCGGCGATGAACCGTACCGGCGATCTGGCCGGCTTCACCGCGCACCTGAAGCGCTCGCAGTTCGCCAAGGTCACCATCCCCGTCGGTGAGCCCGCCAAGGACAAGAAGGGGTCGCTCGTCGCCGCGCCCCTCACGCCGGGGGGCGGATTCTGGGCCGACTTCAACCCGACCGAGTTCTCCCTGCCCGCCACCCTCACCGACTACGTTCTGCCGGGCGTGCGGTGGCAGTACTCCGTGTGGCAGACGGGTGGCACGGACGCGGACGGCGAAACCGTGCACGACGCCGGCCAGTGGACCGTGAACCCCCGGGCGTACAGGGCGGGCAAGCAGTACACCGAGCGCTTCAACACCGGCGTCTTCGGCCCGCGTCTCACGGGCCCGCTGACCGGCAACGAGGACCGTCCGGGCGCGGTCCGCGTCGGTGACACCCTCACGGCGTACCTTCCGCTCTTCTCCGACGGCGCCGGGCACGTGGGCGACTCCCGTTACAGCAAGGCCAGGAGCACCCTCTACGCGGGCGGCACGAAGATCTTCGCCGCGAACACGGACCTGGCCGGCGTCTCGTACGAACTCCCCGCCGCCAGGCGCACGTACCGCCTGACGACGGACGTCTCCCGCCCCGCCTCCCTCTCGTCGGTCTCCACCCGGGTCACCGCCGAGTGGACCTTCACCTCCGCGCATGTCACCGGTGCCGGGCAGCGGCTGCCGCTGTCGGTGGTCCGCTTCACGCCCCGGCTGTCCACGCAGAGCACGGCCAAGGCGGGCACGCGTTTCTCTGTCCCGTTCACGGTCGAGGGCGCGGCCACCGCGCGCACCGCCCGCACGTTGGCCTTCTCCGTCTCGTACGACGACGGCCGGACCTGGCACCCGGCGAAGGCGGTCGACGGCAAGCGCCTCGACCTGCGCCACCCGGCGAAAGCGGGCCCGGTCTCTCTGCGCGTGACGCTCACGGACACGGCCGGCAACACCCTGAAGCAGACGATCCACCGGGCCTACCGGGCCGTCAAGTAGGCGTCTGTACACGTGTGTTGACTGGGCGCCCGGGTCGGCTTCGGCCGGCTCGGGCGCTCTTGCCGCGAACGGGACCCACTGACCGTCGGAAAGTGGGAGGGCCAGGTCGGGACAGGCGGTTCACGGCGACTGTCGTGCTCAGGCTCACCTCCTGTGACTTCCAGCGCCGGCTGTCACATTCCAGCGCTTGGTGTCACTGCTGTGTGGCGACGGTCTGCGGATGTCGTCGCGGAGCGGGTGCCGTAGGAGCCGGGTGCGTAGGAGCCGGTGTCTAGGATCGCCGGCATGACACTGCGACCCGTCCTGGTGAATATGAAGGCTCTTGACGACTCGGCGGTCGGCCGGTTCTGGGCGGAGGCGCTCGGCTGGCGTGTGACCAGCCGGGAACCCGGTGCGACCGCCGCTCTACCCGTCGGCTTCGACTGGCTGGACCCGGTCACCGTCTGCGTCGACGTCATTGCCGTCCCGGAACCCAGGACGACGACGAAGAACCGTGTGCACCTCGATCTCGCCACCACCTCCGCGGCCCATCAGACGGAGTTGGTCGCGCGTCTGAAGGATCTCGGTGCGACGCCCGCCCACGTCGGTCAGGGCGAAGTGCCGTGGACGGTCCTCGCCGATCCCGAGGGCAACGAGTTCTGTGTGCTGGAGCCCCGGGAGATCTACCGGGACACCGGGCCGATCGCCGCGGTGGTGGTCGACTGCGTGGATCCGCGGGCCATGGCCCGGTTCTGGGACGAGGCGATCGACTGGACCCTGCACGAGGTGACCGACGATCACGCGGTGTGGCGCTCCGCCAAGGGGGTCGGCCCGTATCTTGAGTTCCTCCGCACTCCCGGCGTGAAGGCCGTGCCGGACCGCGTCCATCTCGACCTGGTGCCGGACCCCGGTGACGACAAAGCGGCGGAGGTGGCCCGGCTGCGGGCCCTCGGCGCCACCGATCTCGACGTCGGCCAGGGCGATGTCCCGTGGACGTGCCTGACCGACCCGGAGGGCCACGAGTTCTGCGTCCTCGCCCGGTCCTGAGGAAGCCCTGCCGCCTCGCCCTGGCCGCCTCGCCCTCGCGGAAAAGTACGGTCGCGCCGCACCGGAAGCCGGTTGAGAGCTGACGCACTCACGGCGCGGGACCCGCCGCCGAACGCGCCGATCCCGTCGCGCGCCGCCGGAAACCGCTGGCAGGACCGGTCAGGATTCGAGAAGCGCGGACCCGTGAGCCGCGGTTAGCGTCACTGCCATGGACGTCGTCATGCGCACGAGCTTCCGTCCAGGGCGATCGGACCGTCGTTCTCCGGGGCTTCCCGTTCGTCGCTGATACAGACACATCCCGACCGGAACACCCCGACCGGGCACATCCCGACCGGACCCACGACTTCAGGAGTGATCATGAGCGGCTCTTCCACCCAGGGCATCAAGACCGTGCTGCATCCCGTCTCCGACCTGGCGGCGGCCAAGAAGGTGTACGCCGCCCTGCTCGGCGTGGCGCCGCAGGCCGACGAGTCCTACTACGTGGGCTTCGAGGCCGAGGGCCAGCACATCGGGCTGGTGCCGGGCGGTGGACCGCAGGGCATGACCTCGCCGGTGACCTACTGGCACGTGGCGGACATCGAGGCGAAGCTGGCCGAGGTGACCGCCGCGGGTGCCGAGGTGAAGGAGCCCGCGCACGACGTCGGCGGCGGCCGGCTGGTGGCCACCTTCACCGACCCCGACGGCAACGTTCTCGGGCTGCTCCAGGACCGGTGAGTGCCGGCCCCGCCCTGGCCCCCGCGCCCGCCGCCCCCGCCCCCGCCTCGGTCCCCCGCCCCCGCGCTCGGCGCCGTCGCGACACCGCGGTGCGCCGTATCCGGTGCCGCTATCCTTCGACGATCGAGGGCGAAGTCGAGGTCCTTGAGACCGGCGCGCTGCCGCTGGGGCGGGGTGACCGCCTCGTCGCGCGCACCGGCTTGGACCCGCGCGCGCAGGCCACGACGTACTGCTCGGAGCCGGTCGGAGCGAGCCGGTCGGACCGAGCCGGGCGACGCCGACGGAGACCGCTGAGGCGGACCGCTGAGGCGGCCCCGCCCAACAGATGGAGACACGATGAGCACGGCCACGAGGACGGACACGCGGTCGCCCGAGCCGCACATTGCCGACAGCCACGATCTGATCCGCGTGCACGGCGCGCGTGTGAACAATCTCAAGGACGTCAGTATCGAGATACCGAAACGCCGGCTGACGGTGTTCACGGGGATCTCCGGCTCGGGCAAGAGTTCACTGGTGTTCGGCACGATCGCCGCCGAGTCGCAGCGGCTGATCAACGAGACCTACAGCGCCTTCGTGCAGGGCTTCATGCCGACGCTGGCGCGGCCCGAGGTCGACGTACTCGACGGGCTGACGACCGCGATCATCGTCGACCAGCAGCGGATGGGTGCCGACCCGCGCTCCACGGTCGGCACCGCCACCGACGCCAACGCGATGCTGCGCATCCTCTTCAGCCGGCTCGGGCAGCCGCACATCGGCTCGCCCAACGCGTTCTCCTTCAACGTCGCCTCGGTCCGGGCGAGCGGTGCGATCACGGTCGAACGCGGCGCGGGCAAGACCGTGAAACAGACCTTCACCCGCACCGGCGGCATGTGTCCGCGCTGCGAAGGCCGGGGCATGGTCTCCGACATCGACCTCACCCAGCTCTACGACGAGTCCAAGTCGCTCGCCGAAGGCGCGATCACCGTCCCCGGCTACAAGGTGGACGGCCACTGGACGTTGCGGATCTTCACCGAGTCGGGCTTCCTCGACCCGGACAAGCCGATCCGCGAGTACACCGAGACCGAGCGGCACGACCTCCTCCACCGCGAGGCGACCAAGGTGAAGGTCAACGGCATCAACCTCACCTACGAGGGGCTGATCCCGAAGGTCCAGAAGTCGTTCCTGTCCAAGGACCGGGAGGCGATGCAGCCGCACATCCGGGCGTTCGTGGACCGGGCGGTCACCTTCACCGCCTGCCCCGAGTGCGGCGGCACCCGGCTCAGCGAGGCGGCCCGTTCGTCGCGGATCGGCGGCAGCGGCAGCGGCGTCCTCGTCGGCGGGGGCAGCAGCGTGGGCGGCGACAGCAGCGTAGGTGGCGGCAGCGCAGGCGCAGGCGGCGGGATCAATATCGCCGACGCGTGCGCGATGCAGATCAGCGATCTGGCCGAATGGGTCCGCGGTCTCGACGAGCCGTCGGTGGCGCCGCTGCTCGCGACCCTGCGCCAGACTCTCGACTCGTTCGTGGAGATCGGGCTGGGCTATCTCTCGCTCGACCGGGCGTCGGGCACGCTGTCGGGCGGCGAGGCGCAGCGCGTCAAGATGATCCGCCACCTCGGCTCCTCGCTCACCGACACCACGTATGTCTTCGACGAGCCCACCACGGGCCTGCACCCCCATGACATCCAGCGCATGAACGGCCTGCTGCTTCGGCTGCGGGACAAGGGCAACACCGTGCTCGTCGTGGAGCACAAGCCGGAGACGATCGCGATCGCCGACCATGTCGTCGACCTCGGCCCCGGCGCCGGTGCGGCGGGCGGCACCGTCTGCTTCGAGGGCACCGTAGAGGGACTGCGGGCCGGCGGCACCATCACCGGCCGCCATTTCGACGACCGGGCCTCCCTCAAGGAAACGGTACGGACGCCCACCGGCGCGCTGGAGATCCGCGGGGCGACAGCGCACAACCTGCGCGACGTCGACGTCGACATCCCGCTCGGGGTGCTCGCCGTCGTCACCGGTGTCGCCGGCTCCGGCAAGAGCTCGCTCGTGCACGGGTCGCTGCCTCAGCAGCCGGGGGCCGCCGACGCGGGTGTGGTGTCGATCGACCAGGGCGCGATCCGCGGCTCACGGCGGAGCAACCCGGCGACGTACACCGGACTGCTCGACCCGATCCGCAAGGCGTTCGCGAAGGCCAACGGCGTGAAGCCGGCGCTTTTCAGCTCCAACTCCGAGGGCGCCTGCCCCAACTGCAACGGCGCCGGCGTCATCTACACCGACCTGGCGATGATGGCCGGTGTCGCCGTCACCTGCGAGGAGTGCGAGGGGAAGCGGTTCGAGGCATCGGTACTGGAATACCACCTCGGCGGCCGCGACATCAGCGAGGTGCTCGCGATGTCGGTGACCGAGGCCGAGGAGTTCTTCGGCGCGGGCGAGGCGGGTACGCCGGCCGCGCACCGGATACTCACCCGGCTCGCCGACGTCGGGCTCGGCTATCTCAGCCTCGGCCAGCCGCTCACCACGCTGTCCGGCGGTGAGCGGCAGCGGCTCAAGCTGGCCACCCACATGGGCGAGAAGGGCGGTGTCTACGTCCTCGACGAGCCGACCACCGGCCTCCATCTCGCCGATGTCGAGCAACTGCTCGGCCTGCTCGACCGGCTCGTCGACTCCGGCAAGTCGGTCATCGTCGTCGAACACCACCAGGCGGTCATGGCGCACGCCGACTGGATCATCGACCTCGGTCCCGGCGCCGGCCACGACGGCGGCCGGATCGTCTTCGAGGGCACACCCGCCGACCTCGTCGCCGCCCGATCCACCCTCACGGGCGAGCACCTCGCGGCCTACGTCGGAGCCTGACCGAGGACGTGACCGAGGACGTGACCGAGGACGTCGTCCCGGATCTGGACGAGGTCCTCGGACCTGATCGCGGTCAGGCCCGAGGACCTCGCGAACGTCACCGGCCCCGGGTGCTGTGCGACACTCGCCAGGTGAGACGGCAGGACCTCGACGACCTCGTCCGGCTGCGGCGGGCCCGCGACCGGATGGACCGCGACTACGCCGAGCCGCTCGACGTCCCGATGCTGGCGCGTGACGCCCTGATGTCGGCGGGCCATTTCTCCCGCAGCTTCCGCGCCGCTTTCGGAGAGACGCCGTACAGCTATCTGATGACCCGCCGTATCGAGCGGGCCAAGGCGCTGCTGCGGCGCGGTGACCTCACGGTGACCGAGGTCTGCTTCGCGGTCGGCTGTACGTCGCTGGGGTCGTTCAGCTCGCGCTTCACCCAGCTGGTCGGCGCGAGCCCGAGCACGTACCGGGCCCGGAGCCATGACCATGGCGCCGCGATCCCGGCGTGCATGGCCAAGATCCACACACGTCCGCTCAGGAACGGTTGAGCGGGCCCGCCGCCGGCCACAGCACTAGCCTGAACGGCATGGACATCCGCCTTTCCCAGTGCTTCATCGCCGTGGACGACCACGACCGGGCGATCGCCTTCTACCGCGATGTGCTCGGCCTTGAGGTACGCGACGACGTCGGGTTCGAGGGGATGCGCTGGGTGACCGTCGGGGCGCCCTCGCAGCCGGACGTGAACATCGTCCTGGAACCGCCCCTTGCCGACCCGAACGCCTCACCGGCGGACAAACAGGCCATGGCGGAACTGATGGCCAAGGGCCTGCTGCGTGGCGTCATCTTCGCGACGGACGACTGCGACGCCACCTTCGAGCGCGTCAGCGCCGCGGGAGGAGAGGTGCTGCAAGAGCCGATGGACCAGCCCTACGGCGTCCGCGACTGCGCGTTCCGCGACCCCTCCGGCAACCTGCTGCGCTTCACCCAGCCTCTCGTGAAGTGAGCCCTTGACGACCGAAGTAAGCCCTTGACAACCACCGAGGTCAGGGCTTGACCAGCACCTTCAGCAGATCCGCACCCGTGCCCCGCTCCGCACAAAGGCGCCCACAAAGGCGCCTATCCGGCGATGGCGTCGAGCTGCGCGACCGCGTCAGCCGGCAGTTCGAGGCCGGCCGCGGCGACGTTCTCGCGGAGATGGGCCACGGAAGAGGTGCCCGGGATGAGGACCGTCGTCGGCGACCGCTGAAGCAGCCACGCGAGCGCCACCTGCTGCGGCGAGGCACCGAGGCGGGTGGCCACCGCGGTGAGCGTCTCCGACTGGAGCGGGCTGAAGCTGCCGAGCGGGAAGAACGAGGCGAACGCGATGTTCTCGGCCGCGCACCGGTCCACGAGGGCGTCGTCCTGGCGGGCGGCGAGGTTGTAGAGGTTCTGTACGGTGACGACGGGTGCGATGGCCTGAGCCTCCGTCAGCAGCGCCGAGGAGACGGCGCTCAGCCCGAGGTGGCGGACGAGGCCCTCCCGCTGAAGCTCCGCCAGGGCGCCGAACTGCTCCGCGACGGAATCCTCCGAGGTGCCCTCGGCCGTCCCGACCCGGAGATTGACGACGTCGAGGACGTCCAGGCCGAGATGCAGCAGATTCTCGCGTACCTGGGCCTTGAGATCGTCGGGCTCCAGCGCCGGGTTCCAGGAGCCGTCGTCGCCACGGCGGGCACCGACCTTCGTGACGATGCGGAGGTCCGCGGGGTAGGGGTGCAGGGCCTCCTTGATGATCTCGTTCACGACGACAGGACCGTAGAAGTCGCTGGTGTCGATGTGCGTGATACCGAGGTCGACCGCCTCGCGGAGCACCGCGACGGCCTCGTCGCGGTCCTTGGGGGGACCGAAGACTCCGGGGCCGGCGAGCTGCATGGCGCCGTAGCCCATACGGCTGATGGTGAGGTCGTCGGCGAGCGTGAGGGTGCCGGCGGGGGTTGCGCTGGTCATGGTGTTCCTTTCGTCGCGGATCAGGGGGTCCGGTCCGCTCTCGTTACGGAGCAGGGGCCCGGTCCGCTCGTTACGGACCAGTGGTCACGTCCGCCCCGGATCCGCCTGATCCGTGGGGACATCCGTCCCGGGGCCGGAATCCGCTACGACCGACTCTGCGCCTTTTCCGCTCCGGGTGGCAGTGCCCCGGCGTTCCTGGGACCGGCACGACCAGTCACTCGCGCGGTCGATCCCCAAGGGCGGCGCCAGTTCGAGCCCGCCCAAGCGCGGCGCGCTCAGCGCCTGCTCGGAGCCTGGCCAGAGCCTGCTCAGCGGCCGGCCAGGCGTTCGTCGGCCTGGTCACGCAGGGCCCGCAGGGCGATCGGCTCCCGCCCGTACAGGACTTCGGTTCGGGCGTTGTGGGCGGCGGGCCACAGGCTCGCCGCCCAGGCGAGCCGCCGCTCCTCGTCCGTGAACGACCGTCCTCGCGTCTCCTGATAGGCGTCGAGGAACGCCGCCGAACTCTCCACGGGTACGAGCGTGGGGTGCTCGGCACTGGCGAACGCCCCGGACGCGGCCCCCGCGACCGCCGCCTCCGGCAGCCACGCCAGGCTGTCCCAGTCATGCACCGCGTACGCGTCCTCGCCCCGCCACCGAACGTTCTGCGTCTCCCAGTCGGCGTGGCCTACCGTGCGGGGCAGCGAGGCGGCGCAGGCCAGCCGGGCGCGCACGCGTACGGCGATTTCCTCAAGGCTCTCAAGATCCGGATCCGGCGGAAGGGGTATCAGTCCGGCTCGGGCGTCGTGCCAGTCGTAGGCGGGCCAGGTGCCGGGACCGTCGTGGTCCCAGCGGACCCAGACCGGGTTCGGCAGCGGCGGCCGGACCGGCACCTCCCGTGCCCCGATCACCAGAGTGCCGAGCAGTACGGCGAACTTCCGGGCGGTCTCCGGACCGTCCCCCCGCGCCATGTCACCACCCGGACGCCACTGCTCGGCGTGCACCGCCCGGCCGTCCACGACGGCCACATCGGTGAGCGGCCGGGGACAGGGGTACCCGCGATCGGCCAGCGCCCGCTGCACCGCGACGCACGCCCGCGCGCGGCCTGCCTCGTCGGGCCGCGCCTTGATGACGGCACGACGGCCGTCGTCGAGCCGTACCGCCACCACCTCGGACGTCTGCGCGACGGAGAACAACCGCTCTACGGGGCGGGCCCCCAGCGCACGGACACACCACGCGGCGATCGGCGCCGGCAGTCCGCCACGCCCCGCGCCGTGTTCCCCGCCGCCTTCCCCGATGCCACCGCCGCTTTCTCCGCCGTGTTCCTCCATGTGCCAAGCCTAGGGAGCGCCAAGCCCAGGGAGCGAGGGCAGGACGTCGCGTGGGGACGGTGTCAGCGGTTCGTGAGGGCGAGTCCTTCGGCGGTGTCCCTCGCGCCGGTGACGGCGCCGGTCGGTACCGCGCTGTCCAGGGCGGTCAGCTCCGCGGGGGTCAGGGTGATGTCGGCCGCCCTGACGTTCTCCTCCAGATAGGCCCGCCGCTTGGTCCCGGGGATCGCGACCGCGCCCTGTGCGGCGACCCATGCCAGGGCGATCTGTCCCGGAGTCGCCCCACGCGCCTCGGCGATCGCGCCGACCCGGTCCACCAGCGCCAGATTGGCGGCGATGCTCTCGGCCGAGAAGCGGGGCAGTCCCCGGCGCGCGTCGTCGGGGTCGAGGTCGTCGACGCCGCGGATGGCTCCGGCGAGAAAGCCGCGGCCGAGCGGGGAGAAGGCGACCAGACCGATGCCCAGCTCGTCCAGCGCCGCCTTGATCCCGTTCTCCAGCAGGTCGCGGCTGAAGAGGGACAGCTCCGACTGCACCGCGGTGATCGGGTGGACGGTGTGCGCGCGGCGAATCGTGGCGGCGGCGGCCTCGGAGAGTCCGAGGTGGCGCACCTTGCCCGCCTCGACCAGCTCGGACATGGCGCCGACGGTCTCCTCGATCGGGACGGCCGGGTCGACACGGTGGAGGTAGTAGAGGTCGATGGTGTCCGTCTCCAGATGGCGGAGCGACCGCTCCACCGCCCGGCGCACATGCTCGGGGCGTCCGTCCTGCGGAGCGCCCTCGGCGTCGAAGTCCCTCGCGAACTTGGTCGCGAGGGTGATCTCGGCGCGACGGGCGCCCAGGGCCCGCGCGATCAGCTTCTCGTTCTCGAACGGCCCGTACGCCTCGGCGGTGTCGATGTGCGTCACACCCAGATCCACCGCCCGGTTGAGGGTGGCCACCGCCTCCTTCTCGTCCCTCGCGCCGTAGAACGCGCTCATGCCCATGGCGCCGAAACCTTGCGGCGGGACGCGCAGACCGTCCCTGCCCAGACCGTCCCTGCCCAGTTCAATCGTCTTCACTGTCCGTCTCTCACTTCTCTCGTGCGCCTCGTGTGCGCTTCGGCCGCGCATCTCCCGCGCGCGGCGACCACCCGGCCACCGTGCCTCCTGGAGCGCGCTCCAGGTCAAATGGAAGCCGCGAGTGGAAGCCGCGAGGCCCGCCCGATCGCCGGATACGGCGGAGCTTGACCTGGAGCGCACTCCAGGTCGCATAGTGGTCGGGTGGACGAGGTGCTATTGCCCGATATCGGCGTCACCGTGCCGCCCGAAGGCCTGCTCATCGGTGAGGCCGCCGCCATGTGCGGACTGAGTGTCGACACCCTGCGCTACTACGAACGCGAGAGCCTGACGCTCCACCCGGCGCCGCGCTCGGCGTCCGGGCGCCGCCGTTACGGTGCCGACGACCTGGCCTGGCTGGCCGGGCTCGTCATGCTGCGCCAGACGGGCATGCCGATCGTGGACATCCGGCGGTACGCGGCGCTGGCCCGTCGGCCGGGAACCGACGCCGAACGGCTGCGGCTCCTCGAACAGCACCGCCGCGAGGTGATCGCGCGCATGGAGCGGACCCGCAAGCACCTGAACGCGATCGACCGGAAGATCACTTCGTACCGGAAGGTCGTCGGACCCCAGGAGTAGTGACCAGTCCCCGTGGTGCGTATGGCTCAGGACGGCGTCCCCCGGCCGTCCCGTCCCGCCCCGCCCCGCCGCCCCGCCATCGCCTCCACACCGTCCAGCAAGCACTCCAGACCGAAGCTGAAGTCCGCGTCCGGGTCGTCCGTTCCGTCCAGAGTCCCGCTCTCCAGCAGCCGGGCCACCGCCGGATAGCGGCCCGGGTCGGCCAGTCTCCGCAGCGTGCGCGAATAGCCGGCCATCACCTCCTGGGCCGATACACCGCTCGCCTCGACGGCCGCGTCCAGATCCGCCATCAGCGTCGCCTCGTTCCGTACGAAACCACTGACCAGCAGAATCACCGAGAGCTTGGTGCCGTCGTCCAGCCCGGTGCCGTCCAGCGCCACCATTCCCCGCTCCCACCACGCCACCATGTTCGGTGTGGCGGGCGGGCCCGAGATGGGGATGCGCAGCGCCCACAGGTTCCCGCGGAACATCTCCCGCTGGTCCCACGCCCACCGGGCCAGCGCCTCACGCCACCCCGTGCCGGTCGCCGGAGCGGGCGGCGGTGGGCCGATGGCCGCCTCCTGCATCAGGATGTACAGCTCGTCCTTGGCCGCGACATAGCGGTAGAGGGACATCGTCGAGACGCCCAGTTCCTTGGCGACCCGCCCCATCGAGACCGCGCCGAGCCCCTCGGCCACCGCGACACCGACCGCCGCGTCGACGATCCGGGGCAGGCTCAGACCGGGCTTGGGCCCCTTGGACGGGCGTTCGCGCAGCCCCCAGGCGGCCTCGATGCTGGCGGGCAGTCCCGTACCGCCGCTCTTGTACGTCATCGCCGCCGCCTCTCGTCAACCCCCTGCTTGACGCCCATCCTAGTAATGCGTAACTCTTACACAATAACGTGTACGTCATACGCAATAGAAGCGGGGGGCCATGCATCCACCAGCGGCCATCGAGGCGACCGGCCTCGAAAAGTCCTACGGGAACGGGAAAGCGCGGGTGCCCGTCCTGCGCGGGATCGATCTCCATGTCGAGCGGGGCACCGTCTTCGCCCTCCTCGGCCCCAACGGCGCGGGCAAGACCACCGTCGTACGCGTCCTCGCCACGCTCACCGAGGCGGACCGCGGCACCGCGCGGGTCGCCGGGTACGACGTCGTCGCCGACCGTCGCCAGGTGCGCCGCGCCATCAGTCTGACCGGGCAGTCCGCCGCCGTCGACGAGACGCAGACCGGCGCGGAGAACCTCCGCATGATGGCCCGGCTCGGTGGTCTGTCACGGTCCGCCGCCCGCCGCCGCGCCGCCGAACTCCTCGGCCGGTTCGACCTCACCGCCGCGGGCGACCGCCTGGCCGCCACCTACTCCGGCGGTATGCGCCGCCGGCTCGATCTCGCCGCCGGACTGGTCGGCGAACCCGAGGTCGTCTTCCTCGACGAGCCCACGACCGGTCTCGACCCACGCAGCCGCCAGGAGCTGTGGCAGGTGGTACGGGATCTCGCCGCGCAGGGCGCCACGGTCTTCCTGACCACCCAGTACCTGGAGGAGGCCGACCAGTTGGCGGACCGTGTCGCGGTCCTCGACCACGGGCGGCTGGTCGCCGAGGGCACGGCCGACGAGCTGAAGAGCCGGGTCGCGGGCCACCGGCTCGATCTCGTGCTGACCGGTCCCGAGGCCTATCTGCGCCTCGCCTCCCGCGCGGTGCACCACTCCCCCGAGAGCCTGACCCTCGGTCTGCCGACCGACGGCGGCGCCGCCCATGTACGGGCGCTGCTCGACGAGATCGACCCGGACGGTACGGAAGTGGCGCGCTTCACGGTCCACAGCGCCACGCTGGACGATGTCTTCCTCACGCTGACGGGCAGGCCCCGCGAGGAAGCCGACCGGAACGACAAGGAGCCCTCGCGTGTCTGACGCGCCCAGGTACTCCATCACCGGCCCACTCGCGCACTCCCTCACCATGGCCGGCCGCGGTATCCGTCTCAGCAGGCGCAACCTCGACGCCGTCATCACCTCGATGATGCTGCCGGTCATGCTGATGCTGATCTTCGTCTACTTCTTCGGCGGGGCCATCGACACCGGCACGGAGTATGTGACCTACGTCGTCCCGGGCGTCCTGCTCCTGTGCGCCGGATTCGGCTCCGCCACTACCGCCGTAGCCGTCAGCGAGGACATGAAGGGCGGCATCATCGACCGTTTCCGCTCGCTCGACATCGGCGGTACCCCGATCCTGGCGGGGCATGTGGTCGCGAGCACCGCCCGTAACCTCGTCTCGACGGCGCTCGTCCTCGGCGTCGCCTTTCTGATCGGCTTCCGCCCCTCGGCCACCCTGCCCGCCGCGCTCGCGGCAGCGGGCATCCTGGTCGGCTTCATCGTGGCGGTCTCATGGCTCTCGGCCGCGGCCGGACTGCTCGCCAAGTCCCCGGAGGCGGCGGGCGGGTTCACGTTCTTCATGATGTTCCTGCCGTACCCGAGCAGCGCCTTCGTCCCCATCGACACCATGCCCGCCTGGCTCCACGGCTTCGCCGACCACCAGCCGGTGACCCCGGTGATCGAGTCGCTGCGCGGTCTGCTGCTGGGCCTTCCGGTGGGCTCGGCGCCCTGGACCGCGCTGGCCTGGTGCGCCGGGATACTGACGGTGGCGCTCGGGCTCTCGCGCGTACTGTTCAAGGCGCGTACGGCCTGAACTCGGGCCGTACGCCGTACGGTCCGCTCAGGGCGCGTACGGCCTGAACCGGCCGGCCGAGCCCGGCGGAACACCCCGGAAGAACGCCCCGGAAACCAGCACGGAACGCGTCACGGACCCCACCTCAGAAGACGTCCGGGCACCACGGGCGCCTCGGCGTACGGAAGAGCCTCTCCGCCACCGCCGCCGCGCCCGGCCGCTCCTCGCTCACCGCGCCCAGCGCCACGAGCCGCAGCACGGACTCGTCACCCAGATACAGCGCGCCCAGCTCCCGCACGTCCAGCACGAGATCCGGCGACTCCGTGGTCGTCACACAGCTGGCGCCGTCCGGCGAGGCCTCCAGCCGGAACCGGCCGCCCGCCAGCTCCGCCCGGTCGTGGATGTCCAGGACGACCGTCCCGGGAACGGCGTACGTACGGGCCTCCAGCGCCCGTACGGCGTCAAGGATCCGTACCCACAGGAAGTCCGCCTGGGTCACGATCCGGGCCGCGCGCGGGTCGGGCAGGAAGTGGGGCAGCAGATCGTCCGGGGCGCGGAACCCCGTCCTGACCGTCGTGATCCAGTCGATCGAACAGAGGAACTGCCACAGGGCACGCTCCGCGCGCGGGCTCACGGCGATCAGCTTCCGTACGGACGCGGTGTTCTTCGGCTGCTTGCCGTCGCCCCACTGGTCGTCGGCGGTGTAGGTGGCCAGACCCTCGACCTCGCCGGACGCGGAGCGGTAGACGGCGTGGAAGGGCTCGACCCAGGGACGGCCGGTGGGCGCCTCGCCCGTATTGATCTGCCACCAGCGCTCGTCGCGGTCGGTCGCGCCCGGCTGGCGCAGCCGGAGGCGTTCATACAGCTCGGGACCGAGTTTCCGGACGTCGGCGGCGTCCGCCAGATCGATCCTGCCGCCGTCGACCGGGCCCGACCAGCGCGGGTCGAGACCCGTACGCGGCACATCGATCGCCCACTCGGCGACACCGGCGGCGGGGCCGAAGCCGTACCGCCCGTAGATCGGGTACTCGGCGGAGATCAGCGTGGCGACGGCGTCGCCGCGCTCCTTCGCGGCCGTCAGATCGGCGGCCATCATCCGGCCGAGCAGCCCGCGCCTGCGGTGCGTGGGCGAGACACTCACATTGGTGACGGCGTCGGCGGGCAGCACGGCGCCGCCGACCACCGTCAGCTCCTGGGCGAAGGACCGGAAGGTCGCCACGCAGCGCCCCTGGTCGAAGGCGCCGCGCGTACGGTCCAGATCGGCGCGGGCGAGCCGCTCCGCGATCACCTCGTCCACGCCGAGCGGTGGGTTCAGGAACCCGGTGTCGAGGGCTCGGCTCCAGTCGGGGAACTCGGATTCGGTGACGGTACGGACCTCAAGGCTCATGATCCGCACGCTAAGCCGTACGGGCCGCCCCGCGCATCCAGATTTTCACCATCGCTCCTGGCGGGGGCCTTCCCGCGCATCCGCCGACGCCCTCCGCCGACGCCCTCACGGTCGGAACACCCCGCTCACGCCGCGTCCAGCTCACGCCGCGTCCAGCTCACACCGCGTCCACGGTCAGAACGCGTCCACGGTCAGAACGCCGCGCGGACCGCACCGACCTCCGCGCCGCCGCCCAGCAGCGGCGCCCGGCCGATGCGTCCGACCACCTCGGCCTCCACGCCCAGCAGTTCGAGCGCGCGCGCCAGCACCGGACCCACCGCCCGGGACCCACCGTCGTCGATCTTGAACGCCAGCGCGCGGCCGTCCGCCAGCGCCACCGCCTGGACCGCTTCCGCGCCCATCTTGGAGAGCGTGCCCGGTACTTCCCTCATCAGCCAGGTGTCCGAACGGCGGGTGCCCGCCACATACTCCGGGTGGGCGCGCATCGCGTCCGCCACCCGCCGCTCGGCCGTGCCCGGCGCAGCGAGCACGAAGTGGCGGAAGGCACGGGCCAGTCCGGTCAGGCTGACCGCCATCAGCGGGGCACCGCAGCCGTCCGTGCCGACCGCCGGAACCGTCTCCTCCGCCGTCTCCTCGATCACCGTGCGGACCAGTCGCTGGAGCGGATGGTCCGGGTCCAGATAACCGTCCTTGGACCAGCCGTTCTGGGCGGAGACCGCCAGCATCGCCGCGTGCTTGCCCGAGCAGTTCATCAGGATCCGCTCACGCGCCCCGCCGGCCGCGAGATGCTCCTCCGCCGTGACCTGATCCAGCGGCAGATCCGGCGGTGTCCGCAGATCGTCCACCGTCAGTCCGTGCTCGGCGAGCATCACGCGGACGAGGTCGAGATGGAACGCCTCCCCCGAGTGGCTCGCCGCCGCCAGCGCCAGCCGTTCCCCCGACAGATCGAGACCGGCCCGCAGCACGGCGGCGGCCTGCATCGGCTTGTTGCTGGAGCGCGGGAAGACCGGCAGGCCGGGGTCGCCGAGCGCCAGCTCCACCCGCCCGTCCGCCCCGAGCAGCACGAGCGACCCGCGGTGCCGACCCTCGGTGAAGCCGGACCGTACGACCTCGGCGAGGACGGCCGGGACGGCCGTGGGGGTGGCCGCCGAGGGTATGACCGGCGGTACGGCGGGGGTGCTGGGTGTCATCGTCGGCCTTCCGGGGCAGGGGGCGAACCGCTCGGAAACGCCGACGGCGGATCGGGCGGCCGTCGGCGGTCTCGGGTGGCGGGTGCTCGTCGGGGTGGGCGGGTCCTCTTCAGCGGAGAGGGTCTTTTTCAGCGAGGGTCTTTGTCAGCAGGGATGATCTTCTTCAGATGAGCAGGTCATCCACTTGAGCTTCCCCCTCACGGTACCTCCGCGCGATCTCCGCGCTGCATTCGTTCGCCGTCTGCTGCAACTGCTGACGGCGGCGCGAGAGCTGCTGCTCGTTGCGGATCAGCCGGCTCATCGCGGAGTGCAGTTCCTCGTCCGTACGGGCCTCCAGGTCCGACAGCTCCACCTCCGCCAGCGTCTCCGCGGCCAGCGCGCGGTACTCCTCGCTGCGCGGAACGGAGAGCGTGACATGGCGGGCGGAGGTGCGGTGCCGCGAAGGGGCGTCGGTGAGGATCTCGGACAGCCGGTCGAGGAGCGGCGTCTCGGGCGCGGTACGGCGGGCCAGCTCGGCCCGCAGGATGTCGATACGCCCCTGGAGGAGCCGGCGCAGATAGCTGAGATCGGCCTCGTCGCGCTGCGAGTCCCGGCGCAGCGCGCGCAGCTCGGGCAGCCGGAGCACGGTGAAGTCGTACGGCCGCGGCGCGGGCAGCGAGCCCTCGCCGCCGGTGCGCTGTACGGGCGGACGGAGTCCGCCGGTGCCGGTGCCTGTGCCGGAGCCCGTACCAGAGCCCGTACCGGCGGCGGTGACCCCGGCCGCGACCCCTACCGCGGCCCCTACCCCGGACCCGGACCCTGGCCCGACCCCGCTGTCCGTGTCCGTCGCCCGCCCCGCCCCCGTACCCGACCCCGTACCCGGACCGGTGGCCAGAAGACCCGGACCGGTGCCCAGGCCGGAGCCGAGGACGGCACACGGGTCCGTACCACCACCGGTGGCGGCGCCCGTGGCGGCGCCGGTCCCGGCGGCGGGGACGGCGACGGGGCCGCTGCCCGTCCCGCTGGTCGTGCCACTGGCCGTGCACGTCGTCGGTACGGAACCGGGCGGCTGTCCGCCACCGGGTGTGGTCATCGCGCGTACTTCCCCTCACTCCGCTGGGGCGAACCCGGTCCCTCGCTCCGCTGGGAACCCCCCATCCCTGGACCGGCACGCGAACCGGCGCACCGCCTTCGGGCATCGTGCCACTCCTGCCCGGACGCATGCGTGCACTCCGCACCCGTTCGGCCCCCGATAGGTTGGCCCGTATGCGTGCGGTGGTGCAGAGAGTCGACGGCGCGAGCGTCGACGTCGTGACGGCGTCCGGGACCGAGACCGTCGGCGGGTTCCCGGGCGAGGGACTGTGTGTGCTGGTGGGAGTGACCCATGAGGACACCAAGGAGCAGGCGGAGCGGCTCGCCAGGAAGCTCTGGTCGATACGGCTGCTGGAGGGCGAGAGATCCTGCTCGGAAGCGGACGCTCCGCTGCTGGTCATCTCGCAGTTCACCCTCTATGGGGACGCCCGCAAGGGGCGCCGCCCGACCTGGAACGCCGCGGCGCCTGGCCCGGTGGCCGAGCCGCTGGTCGACGCGGTGGTGGCGGGTCTGCGGGCGCTCGGCGCGCGCGTGGAGACGGGCCGCTTCGGAGCGGACATGAGGGTCTCGCTGACGAACCACGGCCCGTTCACGGTGGTGCTGGACATGTGACATCGGCACCCGCGGCATGTGACATCGGCACCCGCGATTTCCGCATATCTGATGGCGCCGCATATGACATCTGCCATAGGAATGTGGTATTGGCGCTTCAGGCCTCCACGACCGCTTCCTGGGCCGCCGCCGTGTCCCCCGCCATCAGCTCCGCGTCCACCGGCACATTGCGCTTGACCAGAGCCAGCGCGATCGGGCCCAGCTCGTGATGGCGCGCCGAGGTGGTGATGAAACCGAGCTGGCGCCCCTCGGCACCGTCGGCCGCGAGCCGGACCGGCGTACCGTGCCCCGGCAGATGGACCTCGCTGCCGTCCAGATGCAGGAAGACCAGCCGACGCGGCGGCTTCCCCAGGTTCTGGACGCGCGCCACGGTCTCCTGGCCCCGGTAGCACCCCTTCTGGAGATGGACCGCGCTGCCGATCCAGCCCAGCTCGTGCGGGATGGTCCGGTGGTCGGTCTCGAAGCCGAGACGCGGCCGGTGGCCCTCGATCCGCAGCGCCTCGTGGGCGAGGGTCCCGGCCAGCGGTCCGTGCGACGCGGCATAGGTCTCCAGGTCCGCCCGGGGCAGGAAGAGATCCCTGCCGTAGGGGGTCTCCCGTACGACCACGCCCTCGGGCGGCTCCGCGATGGAGCCCGCCGGGAGGTGGACGACCGCGATGTCGTCCGTACGGTCGGCGACCTCGACCCGGTAGAAGAACTTCATCGACTCCAGGTAGGCGATCAGCGCCTCCTGCGTACCGGGCTCGACATGCGCCCAGACCGTCTCGCCGTCGTCCACCAGATACAGCGCGTGCTCGATATGGCCGTGCGCCGACAGGATCAGCGCTTCCGTGGCCCGGCCCGCGGGCAGTTCGCTCACATGCTGGGTGAGCAGCAGATGCAGCCAGCTCAGCCGGTCGTCCCCGGTCACGGTCACGACTCCGCGATGGGAGAGATCGACCAGTCCGGTGCCGTCGGCGAGGGCGCGCTGTTCACGGAACAGATCGCCGTAGTGCGCGGCGACACCTTCGTCCTGTCCTTCGGCGGGGACGGCTCCGGGCAGGGACAGCAGAGGGCTCTTCATGTCTATCAGCGTACGACTCGGGCGGACTTGGCCGCAGTGGGCCCGCGAAGCGCCGAAAAAGGCCCCGCGTCGCCCCACGACGATGCCCGCGGGGTGCCTCTGAATCGCCCGCGCGTGCCGGTGAACCGCCCGGCGTGCCCGGTGAACCGCCCGACGTACCTAGGAATCGTCCTTCGCCGCGTGCGCGGAGCATGACCGGCAGCGGCCGAAGATCGCGAAGTGCTTCATATCGGTCGTGAAGTCGTACGTCTCGCTCAGCTTGGCGGTGAATTCCGCCGCGACCTCGACATCCGCCTCGATCACTTCCGTACAGTCCCGGCAGACCATATGGATGTGGTGGTGGCGGTCGGCCAGGTGGTACGTCGGAGAGCCGTGCCCGAGATGGGTGTGCGAGACCAGACCCAGCTCCTCCAGCAGCTCAAGAGTCCGGTAGACGGTCGAGATGTTCACCCCGGAGGCGGTCTTGCGCACCTCGGAGAGGATGTCGTCCGGCGTCGCGTGTTCGAGGGTGTCGACGGCTTCGAGAACAAGCTGGCGCTGAGGCGTCAGCCGGTAACCACGCTGCCGCAGGTCGCTCTTCCAGTCGATGCTCACCACGCCCCCAGTGTAGGCAGGGGCGCACGCGATCGTGGCCGGCTACTTGAAGAAGGCGATGCCGTCGTCCGGGAGGTCGCCGAGGTCCTTGGCCCACTCCTCGACCTGGCCCGGGGTCACGACCTTCCTCAGATGCGCCGACATGTACGGGCGCAGCGGGATCTCGGGGGTGGACTTCTCGCCCACCCACATGAGGTCGCCCTTGACATAGCCGTAGAGCCGCCTGCCGCCGCTGTAGGGCCCGGAGGCCGCCGTACGGGCCACCGCGTCGGTGACCACGTCGATCTGCGGCTTCTGGTCGGCCAGCTCGCCGTACCAGACCTCCACGACGCCCTGGTCGCGGACCATCACGACCTCGACCTTGCGCTCCTTGTCGATCCGCCAGAAGCCGGACTCGGACTCGATCGGCCTGATCTTCTTGCCCTCGGCGTCGAGCGCCCAGGTGTGCGAGACGTACTCGATGAAGTCCCTGCCGTCATGGCTGAAGGTGACTTCCTGGCCGAAGTTGGCCTTCTCGTCGCCGGGGAAGTCGAAGACGCCGACACCCTCCCAGTTCCCGAGGAGGAAGACGAGGGGAACAAGGTCCGGGTGCAGGTCGGACGGGATCTCGATCATGAGCAGCTCAGTCGATCTGTAGAGGGGAGGCCGTGAGGTTGAGGACGGTGCCGGCGGCGATGGCGGCGCCGGCGGTGGTACGGCGAGTGCCTAGCGCTGGCCCTGGTACAGCTTCTTCACGGTCAGACCGGCGAAGGCGAGCGTGCCGACACAGACGAGGACCAGCAGGGAAGTGAAGAAGGCCTCAAGCACGGGGGGCTCCTCGGATGTGCGTAGGGGCGGGGCTGGGGCCGGTGGGGCCGGGCCCCAGCCTAATGGGTGGTGGCCCGGCCCTCTCGGTGAGGTGCTGCCCGCTCAGCCGAGGAGCTGATTCTGGAGCATCACGGTCTGGTGGAACGGTACGGCGGCGGCGCCGCCCTTCTTCTCCTGGACGATCAGCGCGAGGGTGTCACCCGCGAGGACATACGCCTGGCGTACCTGGGTGGGGCCGTAGGGCTTGGGCTCCGTGTACACCTTGGACAGGGTGTTGGGTACGACGTCGCCCCGGGCCCAGCCCTCGTCCAGCTCGGTCGACGGGGCGGCGGACAGCGGGATGCCGGCCGTCAGCCCGTCGCCGATCTCCTCGGCCTCGTACGTCAGCGCGAACGCGACCGACTGGAAGCGGAGCAGATAGACGCGCGAGGCGGTGCCGTCCGGCATGGTCCAGCCACGGGCCGCGATATGCCGTACGGCGTAGTCGCGCAGGGAGACCCTCAGGGCCGCGCGTTCCTCCGGGGCGTACTCGGAGAGATAGCGCTCGACGTCCACCCAGCCGCCGGTGAGCTTCTTGTCAGCGGTGGCCCCGGCCGGGGCGGGCAGCAGCAGCTCACGCACATCGGCGTAGTGGATCTCCGCCTCGTTCGCCTCGGTGAAGGGGCGCGGAGCGCCGGCGGGGAGGGCGGGCAGGGCGAGGCGCGGATACTCCCACCGGCCGTCGTCACGCGTGGCCAGCCCGGGTACGTCGGTTCGCTCCATACCGCCGATGCCGAACGCGGCACCGGTACCGAGCCCGCCGAAGACGACCACGGCGGCGGCCCAGCGCGCCACGGCCCGCAGCACCCGCCGCGACGGCCGTGCGGCCCGCGGGACCACGGGCGGCTGGAGGGGCATCGGAGGCACGCCGCCGGGAGCGATGTCCACGGCCACGGCTGCGGGCCCGGCCACGGCGGTGTCCACGGCCACGGCTGCGGGCTCGACGGCGCCCTCGGTCGCGGGCGCCGGACCGTCCTCGGCCGAGGCCACACCCTGGGGCGCGGCCTCTGTCGCGTCCGTGGGGGCCGGCTTCGGCGCTGACGTGATCTGCTCGGTCATATGTACTTCCCCGGGGATGCGATGTGGCCGAGCTGATCCCTCGTCAGTTCGGCGACGGCGGACGGGTCGAGCGGCTCCGTGCCCCGCGCGACGACATCGACGGCCAGCTCACCGTCGTACGCCACGCACTCCATCGCCGCGAGCCCCGACTCCTTCTCCTTCGGGGCCAGGAAGCATCTGGCCTCCTTGTGGCCCTCGACCGCCGGTCCCTTACGGGCCCCGGGCCGGTCCGCCTGGTTCTTGTACCAGCGGTGGACGGCCCCGCGGTCCGTCATCCGCATCAGATACACCTGGACGACCAGGTCTCCGGAGTACGCGCTGTAGGAGCGCGCGGCCATGCCCTTGACGCCCAGCCTGTCGATCTCCTTGTTCAGCGCCCTGCGCAGCTGGGCGGGGAGCCCCTCGCCGATGGACCGGAACATCTCCGTCGCCTCTTTGGCGGTCAGGGAGACATCGTTGCCGTGCTCCCCCACATCCGGACCGAGACGGTAGTCCCCGGGGACGGGGAGCAGCTTCCTGCTGAGGTCGGTGTCCGTGCGTCCTTCGGCGAAATGCTCGGCCGGGTCCGGATTCGGGCGCGGCTCGGTGTCCGGCTTCCGCCACAGCGTGGTGGGGACGGTCCTGTCGGCCCCGTCGACGGTGGTCTTGACGAACGCGATACCGCCGCCGATCGCGCCGAGGACAAGGACGGCGGGCAGCACGGTCCCGAGGAGCCGACGCGCGCGGCCGGGCGGCGCCCCTGCCGGTACCGGTACCGGTGCCGGTGTCACTGCCGGTGTCACCGCTGGTGCGGCCGGTGCCGGTGTCACTGCCGGGGAAGCCGGTGCCGGGGAAGCGCTCTCGGTGGCCTCGGTGGCCCCGGTGGTCTCAGTGGCCTTGGTGGCCAGGTCGTCGTTCACAGGCGCTCCAACTGCCGCTCGGCCAGCGTCCGGATGTCCTTCTTGCTGATCGGCTCGGTGTCGAAGATGTTGATGTCGAGCATCACATCGCCCCGGTGGGCGAGGGCGCGGGCGTGGTACTGCGGCAGGTACCCGGCCTCCCGCTCGACCTTGTAGAGGTAGTAACGGCCGTTCGAGCTGCCCTTGATGGGATCGCCTGGGTTGCCCGCGCCGTCCTCCTCCTCCGGCATGTAGGCGAACTGCCCCTCCGCGTGCTCGGGGGCGCCGAGGGACCAGTCGGCCCGGAACTGCACAAGGAAGATGTTCGTCTCGCGGTACTCGCCCTGTTCCCAGGAGGCGCACGCGGCCCGGCGGAAACCTTTCCCCGCCAGATCCTCGAACATGTAGTCCGGGTCGTCGAAGTCACGGACGTACGCGTCGAGCGAGAGCCACCCGTCACTGGCCCAGGTCAAGGCACTCTCCCTCGCGCCGGAGGGCCGGGGGAGCAGCAGCTTGCGCAGATCGCCGTCGGTCCTGACCCGGCTGTCCTCCTCGGCGGACAGCGGCTCCGCCTCCTTCCCCTCGGGAAGGGACGTGGCGGGGTACGCGAGGCCGGGCTGGGCGAGCGCCGGCAGCGGGGTCGGCGCGCGGTCGGCCTGGACGGCGTACCCGGTGGCGGTTCCGGCGACGATGCCGAGCACCGCGGCGGCGGCGATCAGCAGGGTCGTACGGCCACGCCTGCGCGGCGGCCGGCCGGGCCCCGGCACGGGCACGAACCCCGGCACGGCCCCCGGCAGAGATTCCGGAGCACCCACCGGCTCCGGCTCCGGCTCCACGGCCGCGGCAGCCACGGAGGCCGCAGGAGCCGCAGGAGCCGCAGGAGTAGCCGAGTCAGTCGGCTGAGATTCCAAAGAAAGTCCCCCCACGAGACTTCACAAGACAAGGCTTGAAGCGCGGGTTCCGTTACCCGCGCACAGACCTGACCGCCGAGCGCACAGGGTGGTTGTACCTGGGCGGATTACAGTTCGGCATATGCAATCCGCGAAGAAGCTCGTGATCAAAGTGACCGCGGGGGCCGATGCCCCCGAGCGCTGTTCCCAGGCCTTCACGGTGGCGGCGGTGGCCGTGGCCAGCGGTGTGGAGGTCTCGCTGTGGCTGACGGGCGAGTCCGCGTGGTTCGCGCTGCCGGGCAGGGCGGCGGAGTTCGAACTGCCGCACTCCGCGCCGCTGCCGGATCTCATGGAGTCGATCCGGGCCGGGGGTCTGATCACCCTCTGCACCCAGTGCGCGGCCCGCCGTGACATCACGGAGAAGGACGTCATCGAGGGGGTACGGATCGCCGGCGCGCAGGTCTTCGTCAGCGAGATCATGCCGGACGGCGTCCAGGCGCTCGTCTACTGACATCCGCCGAGTCCGCTGACGCCCGCTGAAGTCCTATGACGCCGCGGCGCCCGCCCGGAAGGCGACCCCGCCCGCACGGCGGCGCCCGCCCGGGAGGCCGCCTGGGCACATCTCCGCCCCCGGGCGGGCGCCGCTTCCTTGCCGCGTCCCGTCACGCCCCCGTTCACTGCCCTGTTCGCCGGGCTACTTCCTGCTGTCTCTCTTCTGGGGCTTCTTGCCGTCCAGCTCGTCCCACCACTCATCGGACTGAGGGTCCCCGGACGGGTCGTCCCACCAGCGGTCGTCCTTGCCGCGTGCGTTGCCCACCATGGCCGCGATCGGGGGAATGACCATGGCGACGATGCACAGGGCGACAGCGGCCGGAACCGACCAGAATCGTACGAACGTCCAGGCGGAGACGAAGAGGATCAGGCATCCGCCCATCAACAGGAAGTACCGACGACGGCGTCGCGTGTACATGTCTCCAGCGTACGACCGAAACCGCCGGCGGGCGGTGGCCCCGTCGGCGGGCGGTCGCCGTGCCTTGTCGTGCCTGTCCGCCGACGCGGAGTCCTTACGCGTCCGCGGCGACGTCCGCGAGGTAGGCACGCAGTACGCGGGGCTGGAGACCGTACCGCCGCTTGAAGGACGGGTTGCGCCGGCCCAGCTCGACCCAGTCGCGGCCCGACGCCCACGCCTCCCGCATCACCTGGGCGTACGCCACATAGAACGGGCTGTAGCCGGGGGTGTCCTTCTGTGTGTATCCCACTGCCCAGTAGTGCAGCCGGGTGTCGTCGGTGAGGGTGAGCGCGGAGGCGATCATCCGGTCCTCGACCCGGAGTTCGATGGCCTGGACACCGTCGCCGAGAGCCAGCACGAAGTCCTGGAAGAGGCCGGGCCGGTAGTAGTCGGAGTTGTCGAATTTGGCGGCGGTGGCGCGGGCCAGCCGTACGAACTCGTCGAGATCCGCGCTCCGCGCGTCGCCCGTGCGGACGGTGACTCCCGCTCGCTCCGCCTCGCGCAGGTCGTGTCTGAGGTTGTACCGCGCCTTCCTGCTGAGCGCGTTGGTGAGGTAGTCGTCGAATCCCGTGTACCGGTCCAGGGTCAGTCCCCATCCCACGTCGATGTCGACCCCGGCGAATCCGGCGTCCGTCAGCAGCGCGTCCAGCGGGCCGGCCGCGTCCACGTTGGCCATGCCGCACAGCCGCGCGTCCCACTGGCACGCGATGTCCCGCAGCGCGGTGACGGCGCGACGGGCGGCGGACGCGCCGCCGGGGCCGGGCCGTACCGGCAGCACGGTGTCGTAGCAGTGCCACACATGGCTGAGCAGCACGGTCCGGCCCACCGCGTGGGGATGGTGATCGGCGATGACCCGCATCGGGTCGACATCGCGTTGCAGATAGAGGGGCAGGGCCGCGTGGGCGCGCCCCGACCGGTCCTCGACCGTGAGATACGCGGTACGCAGGACCGGATGCAGCGGGTGCTTCTCGAAGGCCCGCAGGAAGGGGCGGCGGTAGAAGACGGGGGCGCGGGCGGCCGTCATCAGGTCGTCCCACCGTCCGTCGATCTCGTCGATGGTGGTGTGGACACGCACGGTGCAGTCCATGACGCCCCCTCAGTCCCTCGGGACCCAGTCGAGGATCACCTTGCCCGCGTCCCCTCCGGCCGCGGTGGCGAAGGCCTTCTCGTACTCCTCCGCGGCGAAGTGGTCGGTGATGGTGAACGACGGGTCCACACCCTGGTCCAGCAGGTCGGCCATGGTGTGCCAGGTGTCGAAGACCTTGCGTCCGCTGATCCCTTGGATGGTCAGCATGCGCAGGGCGATGTCCGACCAGTCGGTGGGTATGTCCTCGTCGGGCAGACCGAGGACGCCGATCCGGCCGCCGTGCGCCATGGCGCCGATCAGACCACGCAGAGCGGCCGGGTTGCCCGACATCTCGAAGCCGATGTCGAAGCCGTTCTCCGCACCGAGCGCGGCGGCGGTGTCGATCGGCCCGTGACCCGCGTCGATGACGAGATGGGCCCCGGCGCGTCGGGCGAGGTCCAGCCGGAAGGGGCTGATGTCGCTGACCGCGACCAGGCGCGCCCCCCGGTGCAGGGCGACGGCGGCGGCCAGGACACCGATCGGTCCCGCTCCGGTGACCAGGACGGTCCGGTCGCGGACGGGAAAGGCGTCGGCGATGTGGACGGCGTTGCCGAAGGCGTCGAAGATGGCGGCGACATCGAGGGAGACACCGGGGCGGTGCACCCAGACGCTCCGCGCGGGCAGCACCACATACTCGGCGAACGCGCCGTCGCGCTGCACCCCGAGGCCCTGCGCCGCGCGACACAGGTGTTTCCTGTCCGCCTGGCAGTTGACACAGGTGTCGCAGGTCAGGTGCCCTTCCGCGCTGACGAGCTGGCCGGGCGGCAGACCTCCGACGCTCGCCCCGGTCTCCACGATCTCGCCGACGAACTCATGGCCGATGACACGGGGCGTCGTCACCGTCCGCGCCGCCCAGGGGCTTCCTTCGAAGATGTGCAGGTCCGTGCCGCAGATGCCGGTGCGCAGCACCCGGATGAGCACGTCGTGGCGGCCCGGTACGGGGGCCGGGACATCGACGAAGTCCAGCCCTTCACCGGGCCCCGACTTGACGAGCGCCTTCACCGGACACCCGCCGGTCCGTCGCTGCCGGCCATCGGCCGGCCGGCGAGAGCGTCCAGCGGAACGGCGACGCGCTGGTCCTTCTTGTCCGCGAGCCACTGGTCGATGTCCAGCAGCCACCACCGGTGGACCTCCAGAAGATAGAAGCGCCGGGGTCCCTCGTCCCGGAACTCCCCCAGCGGCAGGCGCCATTGGCGGCGGACCGACTCGTCCGGGAAGTTCCGTTCGTAGTACCAGTCGCTGAGTTCCTGGAGTTCGTCAGGTCCCACCGGCCTCGCGGTGGCGGTGAACTGAGCGCCGTCCAGGCCCAGTCCGGGCAGCCCGGTCAGATAGACCGAGCCGGAGATCCGCGGGTCGGCCTCGATGTCGCGTGAGTGCCTGGCCCGGCGCATCGAGTACCACAGCAGCCGCAGCGGCTGCCGCAGCGGTACGTAGTTGACCGTGGAGGCCCAGGCCCCCTCGGGGCCGTGGGTGGCCAGGGTCATGAAGCGGGCGTTCTCGATGAGGAAATGGCTGCGTTCGGCGAGTTCGGGCAGTGGTGTCATGAGGGGCTGTCTTCCTTCCGGGTGTCGAGGATCGCGGCGTGGGGGGTGCTGAGATAGGGCTGCCAGAAGTCGGGCGGTCCGGCGGCGGCCGTGGGTGACAGCCGGTGGGACCGCCACCGGACGGGACCGAAGCCGGTCTCCCGCAGCGCCCGCTCCAGCGTCGTGGCGCTCCAGTAGCGCGCGGTGACATGGGTCTCGTACGCGGCGAAGCGCAGTTCGAGATCCACGGGGGAGCCGTCTTCCGGGGACCGGCCGGTGGTGAGGCGGAAGCCGTAGCGTTCGTAGTGGCCGGGGTCGTGGTGGACCCCGGGATGGACGGGCAGGGTGACGAACCGTCCGCCCGGCCGCAGCGCGTCGGCGGCGGTCCGGCACAGCCCGGTGAGCTCCGCGTAGGTGGTGGCGTACGGCAGTACGTACACGCCGAGCACCACGTCGAAGGCGCCCTCCAGCGCGGCCGGCAGAGGGCCGCTGACATAGCTCACGCCCAGAGGCTCCGCGGACTCCCGTACGCGGGCGTGGTCGATCATTCCGCCCGAATCGTCGAGCCCGACCACCCGCCCCGCGCCGCACCGTGCCAGCGTCCGGCTGTAGACACCGCTCCCGCAGCCCAGATCCAGGACCCGGAGCCCGGAGAGGTCGCCGAGCACTCCCAGCACACTCGGGAACTCCAGTTCCCGCCGGAACGGAAGCCGGGAGAACTCCTCGTAGATCTCGGCGAGTTCGTCGAACTGTGTCATCAGGGACTCCTCGATCCTCTGGACGTGAGGCGGCGTGAGGCCTCTGGACGTGAGGCGGCGTGAGGCGGCGTGGGGCGGAGATACCGGACAGCGGCTGTCCCGGTGACCGAAAGCGGGATGAACTGCCGTGCGAGAGGGAACATCTCCTAGGCTTGCCCACCGACCTCCCCCTGAGCGTGGCCCGCCGTGATCGATGCGTGCGCGCGTTGAACGCGTGTGCCGTCGCGCCCCCTTGACGGAAGCGGACAGGGCTCGCCGGGCCCGTCCTGAGGAGAAACGAGGCCTTGGCCCGCCATCAGCCCAACCCCCGTCTCGCCGCGCTGCTCAACGAAGCCCACTGGAGCCCGAGCGAACTGGCACGGGCCGTCAACGAACTGGGCGCGGCACAGGGTCTGCAACTGCGTTACGACCGCACCTCGGTCGCCCACTGGCTGACCGGCTCCCGCCCCCGGCCGCCCATACCCGTCCTGGTCGCCTCGGCCCTCAGCCGCCGCAGCGGCCGCCTGGTCACCGAGGAGGAGACCGGTCTCGCACAGCCCCTGCGGGACACCGGCGATTCCCTCCTGGGCGACGGGCCGGAGACGGGCGGTGTCATGGACCGGCTGACGGCACTGGCCCGCGCCGACGCCGACCCGACCCGCCGCGCCCTTCTGGCCGGCAACGCCTACGACCTGGCCGCCGCCACCGCGCCGGCCTGGAGCCCCGTACCGTCCGCCGCGGTGCGGTACGGCGCCGCGGGATCACGCGCCGCCGGACCCCGGGCCGCCTCGGGGGATGTCCAGCGGCTGCTCTGGATGGTCCATCTCTTCGCGGATCTCATGGAGCGTCACGGCGGTGCTCACGCGCGCTCCGCGCTGACCGCCTACCTCGCCGAGGACACGAGCCGTCTGCTGGCCGCTCCCGCCCGGCCCGCCCTGCGCCGGGACCTGTTCACCGGCGCGGCCCAACTCACCCATCTGCTGGCCCGTATGAGCATGGACGCCGGCTATCCCAGCCTGGCCCAGCACTACTTCGGCACCGCACTCGGCCTCGCCCACGAGGCCGGTGACCGGCGCCTCTTCGCGATCACCCTGCGCGCCATGAGCCTCCAGGCGATGTTCCTCGGATTCCACGCGCACGCGGGGGGTCTCGCCGAGGCCGCCGTGGACACCGCCGGACCCCGTACCGACCGGGCGACCCGGGCTTTCCTCCTGAGCCAGCGCGCGCTCACCCACGCCCACGCGCAGCAGCGGCACAGAGCCATGAGCGATCTCGCGGCGGCCGAGACCCACCATGACCGCGCGACCGGCCCGCCGGGACCCTTCACCAGCTACCCCCGGGCCGGACTCGACTACCAGCGCGGCAGGACCCTGCTCGCCCTGGGGGATACGGCGCGGGCGGCGCAGGCCCTGACCGTCGCGGCCGAGGGCCGCCGGGAGGACCGGCACAGATCCAGCGCCCTCAGCCGCGCACGGCTCGCCGACACGCTCCTGACACTGGGGCATCTGGAGGAGTCCTGCACCCACTGGCACGTCTTCCTCGACCACTACCCGAGCCTGCGCTCGGCCGCCGCGGACCAGGCGCTCAGGCGTCTGCGCGGGTCCCTGCGCGGTTTCCGCCACCAGCCGCACGCCGCCGCCGTACTCCACCGCGCCCGGGGCCTGGCCTTCCTGCCGCCCAACCCCTGATCAGCCGGCCCGTCCTGCTCAGTTGGCTCGCCCTGCTCAGCCGGCTCGCGGAATCGTCCTGTTGTCCGTGCTCTCCCCGGCACCGCCGGGTGTCTCCGGTACGGGGGAAGGCGGTACGGGGGAAGGCGCGCCAGGTGCCTTCCGGGCTTTGACGAGCACCTTGGGCACCCTCGGCACTCTCGGCACTCTCAGGGGATCGAAAGCAAAGGGATCGTCCATGCCCCATGCGTACACCGCCCGTCACCGGGCGCAAGGTTTCTCCCGGAGGAGTCGGCACGATCGATCTCCCGTCATGGCCCGACATCGCCCGTCCGGCCCCAGGTCGTGTCTCGCGGCTCCAGGGCTCCGGGGGCTCCAGGGCTCGGGGCTCCGGGACTCGGGGCTCCGGGCAGCACTCCGCCCCGCCGGACGACTCCGGCGGGGCGGAAGAGCCTCGGGACTGTGCGGGCTCAGACGGCGATCGCGACCTCCGAGAGGCCTCCGGTCTGCGCGACGACCGTACGGTCCGCCGTGGCGCCGGGAACGAGCGCGCGCACGGTCCACGTGCCCTCGGCGGCGTAGAAGCGGAACTGGCCGGTCGCCGAGGTCGGGACCTCCGCGGTGAATTCGCCGGTCGAGTCCAGCAGGCGTACATAACCGGTGACGGGCTCGCCGTCACGGGTCACGGAACCCTGGATGGTGGTCTCGCCGGGCTTGATCGTCGAAGCGTCGGGGCCGCCGGCCTGTGCTCCACACATACTGTTCAGTCCTCCAGGTCGGAACGTGATTACTTGTTGGCGCCGAGCTCGATCGGCACACCGACGAGCGAGCCGTACTCGGTCCACGAGCCGTCGTAGTTCTTGACGTTCTCGACACCGAGCAGCTCGTGCAGCACGAACCAGGTCAGCGCGGAACGCTCACCGATACGGCAGTAGGCGACCGTGTCCTTCGCCAGGTCGACCTGCTCCTCGGCGTACAGCTCCTTGAGCTCGTCGTCCGACTTGAAGGTGCCGTCGTCGTTGGCGTTCTTGGACCACGGGATGTTGCGGGCGGTCGGGATGTGGCCCGGACGCTGCGACTGCTCCTGCGGAAGGTGCGCCGGGGCGAGCAGCTTGCCGCTGAACTCGTCGGGCGACCGTACGTCGACCAGGTTCTGGGTGCCGATCGCGGCCAGCGCGTCGTCACGGAAGGCGCGGATCGCGGTGTTCTGCGGCTTCGCCTCGTAGGTGGTCTCCGCGCGCTCCGGAACGGCCTCGACCAGGTCGCGGGAGTCCAGCTCCCACTTCTTGCGGCCACCGTCGAGGAGCTTGACGGAGTCGTGGCCGTACAGCTTGAAGTACCAGTACGCGTAGGACGCGAACCAGTTGTTGTTGCCGCCGTAGAGCACGACCGTGTCGTCGTTGGCGATGCCCTTGGCCGACAGGAGCTTCTCGAAGCCCTCCTGGTCGACGAAGTCACGGCGGACCGGGTCCTGGAGGTCCTTCTTCCAGTCGATCCGGACGGCGTTCTTGATGTGGTTCTTGTCGTAGGCCGAGGTGTCCTCGTCGACCTCGACGATGACCACCTTCGGGTCGTCGATGTGGGCCTCGACCCAGTCGGCGTCTACCAGGACGTCGCTGCGGCTCATGCTGTTCTCCTCCGGGGCAGTGTGCGGCGGGGTCATGCGTGTGATGCGGTGGCTTCCGGGCATGGCACGCATGGGACGGAAGCCGGCGTACGGCGCGGGACTGGCCCTGAGATACTCGAAGGGCCGCAAGACGGGACGCGGAAGTCCCGCTCAGACAGCGCGACAGAGCATGGCGGCGACGCGGCACAGGTCAACTGCCCGCCGCTTCGTGAAGTCCGCCTGCTGCCTCATACGTCCGATCGTAGGGACGTTCCGGTAGACATGTCACCGGCGTATCACATGGCGAGACACGATCATCCACGGAGTGAGACAAGTGTTCCGGTCATACGATGACCGCCGTCCCGCCCGGCGCTTCCGCCCGTCGGCCTTCTGAGGAGCGGACACCACCGTCTCGCCATCCGGGCATCCGGGCATCCGACGGCCAGCCCATCCCGATGTACGGCTGTCCGACCGGACGGGCCTAGCCCGCGAGCGAGACGTCCGTGCCCGTGCCGGCGAACTGGAGGCCGCTCTCCGAGGCGGTGATCCGGTCCAGCTTGATGGTGGACGGCAGTCCGTCGATCTTGAGGTCGTAGTCGATCACGTCCCGCACCTGATCGTTCAGACCCGGCACCGGCAGCTCGGGCAGGGTCTCGGCGCGCAGCCGGACCGTGTCGCCGCCCTCCAGCGAGACCGTGCTGTACGCCGTGACATCTTGGCCGTCCAGCAGCGCCCGCACGGAGGACGGCATGTCGATGCCCGCGCCGTCCAGCACGTCCGCCAGCCGCCCCGAGAGCTTGACCTGCCCCTTGGCGGCCCGCTCGGCGCCCGCGTAACCGACCGTCGCGCCCTTCGGCGCCGACTTCGCGAGATCCGCGTACGAGATACGCGCCGAGCCGCTGGCCTGGGCGGCGGTCGCGGAGGAGAAGCTGCTGTCGATCTTGACGTCCTTCAGCACGGCGCTGACCTCGGTCACCTGGACCTGATGCCCGTCGGCCGTGGCGCTGACACCGCCGAGGCCGATGTCGACCTCGTCCACCGAGGAGCCCAGGACCTGGGTGAGGAAGGGGAAGCCCTTGATGGAGACCTGGGGCTGGGAGCTGAGACCCTGGCTCGACCTGATCTTGTCGGCGATCTGACCCTCGGCGAAGTACACCGCGGCACGGTCCGCGGCGACGAACAGACCGCCGAAGACCACGACGAGTATCAGCAGTATTCGCAGTGCGCGCATTGCTCGGTGTCCCCCACCCTGTTAGGTGTCTGGCCTTGCTTGGTGTCCGGCCCTGTAGGGCGTCCGGCCCCGTAGGTGTCGGGCAGACGCCGATCGGACGCTGCCCATCGATCCCCGTGATCACCTTTGATCACTTTCGATCGCTCTGGCTTCCCTGACGATCGTGCGAGCGTAACGGTTCCCGGAACCGACCTCCGAACGCTCGGACCGGACCGTCCTCCGCTCCTCCTCCGCTCCTCCGGCGCTTCTCGGACGCTCCTCCGGCGCTCCCCCTCCGCTCCTCCGGCGCTTCTCGGACCTTCTCCGAACGGTCAGCCCAGCACGCGGCCCAGCAGATAGACGGCCGGAGCGGCGGCCGTGAGCGGCAGGGCCACTCCCGCCGTCATATGCACGAAACGGGACGGATAGTCATAGCTCGCGGCCCGCAGCCCGACCAGCGCGCAGACCCCGGCCCCGAGTCCCAGCAGCGCGCCCGCGCCGCCCAGATCCGTCATACCGCCGACCACCGCCCCGGCGCCCGTCGCGACCAGCAGGGCCACCACCACGGAGACGATCCCCGGCAGCGGCAGCGCACGCGCCACGGTGGCCACGGCGACCGCCACCCCGCCCACGACCACCGCGTCCGGCAGGGCCGCGAGATGTCCGGTGGCGATGATGGTGAGCGCGGCCGAGACGACGGTGGCCATCAGGCCCTCCATCCGCTCGTCGGCGCCCGCGCGGCTGCGCAGTTGCAGCACGACCGTGAGTAGCACCCACACCCCGAGGGTGCCGATGACCGCGGCCACCGCGTACTCGTCGTCGACGGCGAGCAGCGCGACATCGGCGGTGAGCCCGCCGAGGAAGGCGAGCGCGATGCCCTGTCTGGCCGGCCACATGCCGTTCAGCCGGAACCAGCCCGCCGCGGTGACCGCCTGGAGCAGCACCAGCGGGACGAGCAGCGCGTACGGTCCGACCGCCGCGCCCCCGGCCAGCAGCAGGCCGAGTACGGCGGTCAGGCCGGCCGGCTGCATACCCGGCGGGATGATCGGCGACCGGCCCTCGGCGCGGGCGCGCTGGGCGTCGGTGATCCGGGCGTTGCCCATGGTGGTGGGGGCGCTGTAGCCGTCGGCGGCGGCAGGCGTGGCAGCGGGGGCGGAAGCGTGTGCGGGGGCGGAAGCGGACGTGGCGCCGGTCAGCGCCGGACCCTGTCCCTGTCCCTGGAACACGCCCTGGGACGCGTACGGTGCCGGACCCGGACCGGGTGCCGCACCTGACGCCGCGCCGGGCCCCGCAGCGAGTCCCGCAGCGGGCCCCGCACCGGGAGTCCGACCCGGCACGGGCATCTCGGGCGGCAGCGGATAGGTGCCCTGCGTCCCCTGCATGCCCTGCGTCCCCTGCACGCCTTGCACCGGCAGATAGGCCGTCTCGGCGGCGGCAGCGGCCTGAGGCGCCTGCTGATACGGCTGGTGCGCCTGCGCCTGCCCCTGCCCCTGTCCCTGCGCCTGCCCTTGTCCCTGCCCCTGTCCCTGCGGATACGGCTGAGGCTGCTGGCCCTGCTGTCCGTACTGGTCCTGCTGCCACTGGAGACGCGGCTGGTACTGGGTGTCCCAGGTCTGGCCCTCCCAGGTCTGCGCGGCGCCCGAATCCTGGACCGGCTCCTGATACGCGGGCTGCTGCTGAGGGTGCTGGGGCTGCTGCGACTGCTGGGGCTGCCGCGGGTTGCCGTACTGGTCGTACTGGTCGCCGTACTGGCCCTGCTCCCCGTACGCGCCGTTGCCCCCGTGCTGGCCGTACGGATACTGCTGATCGTTGCTCATGTTGTGCGGTTCACCCTCCTGCGAACGGCGGGAGCACCTCGACCGTGCCGCCCTCGGCAAGCCGTACGGTCTCATGGCCACGCGTTCCCACGGGGTCACCGTCGACAAGGAACGAACACCTCTGGAGTACCCGCGTCAGCTCACCGGGGTGCTTCGACCGCACGGCGTCGAGCGCGTCGGCCAGGTTGTCGGCCGTATACGATTCCTCGGCGACTCCGGCCGCTGCCTTGGCCGCGGCCCAGTAGCGGATCGTGCCCGCTGCCATAGCGGCACTCCTTTCGTCGGCCTCCATGATGGCCGACGCCCCCGGCCGTTCCGGGTCCGGGCCTCCCTACGCGGGCCGCCTTCCGCGCTACCGCCGGATGTCCGCGCGCCCCCGCTCCCCGGCCGTCAGCCACTCCGCGATCCGTGCGAGCAGGGCCTCGTCCGCCGCGTTCTCGGCGTGGCCCATTCCGGGTTCGAGCCAGAGTTCCGCGGGTCCCGCCCCCGCCGTCGTGGCCGCCGCGGCGGCCAGCATGCGCGGATGGTCCAGCGGGAAGTACGGGTCACGGTCACCGTGTACGACCAGCAGCGGGGTCGGGGCGATCAGCGGGACCGACTCGACGGGCGAGAGCGGTACCGGATCCCACTTCCGGTGGTGGATACGCGTATGCAATCCGTACCGTCCGACGAGCCGTCCGGCGGGCCGTGTGACCACCCAGTGCAGCCGTCGCATCGGTGCCGTCCCCCGGTAGTACCAGCGCGCGGGAGCGCTTACGGAGGCGACGGCGTCGGTGCGCGCATCCGTGCGCCCCCTGTGCGACGCGGCATGGCGCAGCACCACCGAGCCACCCATCGAGAAACCCACCGTCACCACACGTTCATGGCCGAGCGAACGTGCCCATGCCACCGCCGCCGCCAGATCGAGCACCTCCCGGTCGCCGACCGTGGACCGTCCGCCGGAGCCCCCGTGTCCACGGAACGAGAAGGTCACGACCGCCGCACGCTGGGCGAAGACCCGCGCCGCCCGTCGTACGGCCGGCCGTTCCGCCGACCCGGTGAAACCGTGGGCCAGCACGATCGCGGTCCCGCCGCCACCCCCGGAATCCCGGGGGAAACCCGCCGTACACGGCTCGTACACCGCCTCGATGGGGACCCGGTCCACGGTCCTGAGAACCGCGCGCCGGGCAGTGGGCACCGTAGATGAATCAGATGATCTGCGGGATTGACCAGATGACGCGGTACACATGTGGGTTATTCTGCTGCGAAGAGGATCCGGGCAACGTAGCCCCCGGGTCCTTTTGTGTTTCCGGTCCGTTGTTACAGACAGATGACACAGCGGTACCGGGCAGTACCAAGCGGTAGTACTGAGCAGTGCGGTGCGAGCACCGCGCTACGGCACTACCGAGCAGTGCCGCATACGTCCTCGCAGGGACCGAGGAGGAACCGACGTAATGGGCAAGCAAACCACGCACGACCACTGTCCGACCGAACCGGCCGGGCCGGCCGCCGGGCCGACGACCGCACCGGCCATCGGACAGGCGACCGCACCGGCCGCCGCCCCCGCCATCGGACCGACCAGGGCAGGTGAGCGGCGATGAGCTCCCTGCTGCTCCTGACCAACGCACTCCAGCCCTCGACGGAGGTGCTGCCGGCACTCGGGCTCCTGCTCCACAATGTGCGGGTCGCTCCCGCCGAGGGGCCCGCCCTCGTCGACACCCCTGGTGCCGATGTCATCCTGATCGACGGCCGGCGTGACCTGCCGCAGGTCAGGTCGCTCTGCCAGCTTCTGCGGTCCACGGGACCCGGCTGCCCGCTGATCCTCGTCGTGACCGAGGGCGGACTCGCCGCCGTCACGGCGGACTGGGGGATCGACGACGTACTGCTCGACACGGCGGGCCCCGCCGAGGTCGAGGCACGGCTGAGGCTCGCGATGGGCCGCCAGCAGATCTCGTCGGACGACTCCCCGATGGAGATCCGCAACGGCGATCTGTCGGTCGACGAGGCCACCTACAGCGCGAAGCTCAAGGGGCGGGTCCTCGACCTGACCTTCAAGGAGTTCGAGCTGCTCAAGTACCTCGCACAGCACCCCGGCCGGGTCTTCACCCGGGCCCAGCTCCTCCAGGAGGTCTGGGGTTACGACTACTTCGGCGGTACGCGCACGGTCGACGTACATGTAAGGCGATTGCGCGCCAAGCTCGGTCCCGAGCACGAGTCCCTGATCGGGACCGTACGGAACGTGGGCTACCGCTTCGTCACCCCGGAGAAGGTCGAGCGGGCCGCCGAGGAGGCCAAGGCGAAGGCGACAGCTCCCGAATCCTCCCGTGACGAGCCCCGTGACACCTCCCGTCACGATCCCCGCCACGACCCCCGTGCCGAGCCGCGGCACGAGACGGCGGAGGAGCGCGGGCGTACGGTTTCGGCCACCGAGCGGGCTTCGGTGCGGGAACCTGCCGTACGGCCTGCCAAGCGGTAGGTCACCCCGCGTAGACTGCCGCGCGTGGCCAAGGTGACGCGGGACGATGTGGCACGACTGGCGGGTACGTCGACGGCGGTCGTCAGCTACGTCATCAACAACGGACCCCGGCCGGTCGCCCCGGCCACGCGCGAGCGGGTGGTCGCCGCGATCAAGGAGCTGGGCTACCGCCCCGACCGGGTCGCCCAGGCCATGGCCTCGCGGCGGACCGACCTGATAGGGATGGTCGTGCCGGACGCCCGGCAGCCCTTCTTCGCGGAGATGGCGCACGCGGTGGAGCAGGCCGCGGCCGAGCGCGGGAAAATGGTGCTGGTCGGCAACTCCGACTACCGGGACGAGCGCGAGGTCCACTATCTGCGGGCCTTCCTCGGTATGCGGGTGTCCGGGCTGATCCTGGTCAGCCAGGGCCCGAGCGAGCGCGCCGCCGCCGAGATCGAGGCCTGGGACGCCCGGGTGGTGCTGCTGCACGAGCGTCCCGAGGGCATCGACGACGTGGCGGTCGTCACGGACGACATCGGCGGCGCCCAGCTCGCCACCCGCCATCTCCTGGAGCACGGTTACGAGTACGTGGCCTGTCTCGGCGGCGTCGAGTCCACGCCGGTCGTCGGTGACCCGGTGACGGACCATGTCGAGGGCTGGCGGCGGGCGATGCTGGAGTCCGGCCGGTCGGTGGAGGGACGCCTCTTCAAGGCTCCCTACAACCGTTACGACGCCTATGTGGTCGCGCTGGATCTGCTGTCCGGCCCCGACAGACCCCCGGCGATCTTCTGCGCCACGGACGACCAGGCGATCGGTGTCCTGCGGGCCGCGCGCGAGCTGCGGCTCGATGTCCCGGGCGAACTGGCCGTGGCGGGTTTCGACGATGTGAAGGAAGCCGCGCTCACCGATCCGCCGCTGACGACGATCTCCTCGGACCGGCCGGCGATGGCGCGGGCCGCGGTGGATCTGGTGCTGGACGACGGGCTGAGGGTGGCCGGGTCGCGGCGGGAACGGGTGAAGCAGTTCCCGTCGGCGCTGATCGTGCGGCGCTCCTGCGGCTGCGCGTAGGGACGCCGGTCCGACCGCCGGCCTCCCGCGTAGGGACGCCGGTCCGACCGCCGACCTCCCGAGCAGGGGCGCCGGTCCAGCCGCCGATCTCTTTACATGGGGCATACAGGGTTTTGTTGGGCTTCTCAGAACGTCCTCAGCCGCTTCTCATCTCGCGCGCCGACAGTCGATCCCATGACCGACTACTACCGCAGCAGCGGCGACGCAGACAGCACGCAGCAGCCCACCGTAGGGTCCTCCGAAGGCTTCCCGGGCCCGGCGTACCCGCCGCCCCCCGCGTACGGTCCCCCCGCACCGCCGGTCCACCACGGCCACAGCGGCGGTCACGGCGACAGTGACGGCGACGACATCGCGACGGCCCATACCGCCACGGCGCACAGGGGCGGCAGGGCCAAGGCCCCGGTCGCACTCCTCGCGGCCGTGGCGATCGCCGCCGCGATCATCGGCGGCGGCACGGCCACCCTGGTCGGACAGCGCTCCGGCGACGGTACGAGCGGCGGGGACACGATCGTGAGCGGGACCACGGTCTCGCAGGTCAGCAAGGGCACGGTCGCCGGTGTCGCCCAGGCCGTGTCCCCGACGATCGTCGAGATCACCGCGAGCTCGAACTCCGGACAGTCCACCGGCTCCGGCGTGATCATCACGTCCGACGGCGAGATCATCACCAACAACCATGTCATCGCCGGTGCCTCGACGGTGCAGGCGCGGCTCAGCGACGGCAAGACCTACAACGCCCAGGTCGTGGGCACGGACGCGGACAAGGACCTCGCGCTCGTCAAGCTGAACGGCGCGAGCGGCCTCAAGACCGCCACGCTCGGCAACTCCGACCAGGTGGGCGTGGGTGACGAGGTCGTGGCGATCGGCTCCCCCGAGGGCCTGACCGGCACGGTCACCAGCGGCATCATCTCGGCGCTGAACCGGGACGTCACCGTCGCCAAGGAGCAGGACCAGGGACAGGGCCAGGGGCAGCAGCCGGGCGGCGGAAACTGGCCGTTCGAGTTCGGCGGGCAGCAGTTCAACGGGGACACCGGGTCCTCGAAGACCACGTACAAGGCGCTCCAGACCGACGCGTCACTCAACCCCGGCAACTCCGGTGGCGCCCTGATCGATATGAACGGCGAGATCATCGGCATCAACTCGGCCATGTACGCGCCGAGTTCCTCCTCGGTCGGCGGCGGCTCCGGCGCCGGGAGCGTGGGCCTGGGCTTCGCCATCCCGGTCAATACGGTCAAGTCGGATCTCGCGGCGCTGCGGGGCGGGGGTACGAGCTGAGCTGCGGGGCGGAGGTACGAGCTGACCGGTTCACGGCCGCGGTGGCCGCGAGGCGACCGCGGCCGCCGCCTCAGCCTCGGCCGTAAGAGGTGTGCGGCACGTAAGCGCACCGCGGCCGTGCGACGCTGATAACACCGGTCCGCGCCACGGAGCGGCGCCCCGCACGACCGACAGACCCGCACGACCGATACGGACCCGCGCGACCGGCAGACCCGCACGACCGACGGACCCGCGCGACCGGCAGACCTGACGAGATCCGACCCGACGAGACCCGACAAGACCCGACGATCCAGCGACGAGGACGAGGTGGAAGCGATATGAGTCCCGCCGAAGGCGATCCCCAGAGAATCCTGATCGTCGACGACGAACCCGCCGTACGCGAGGCCCTCCAGCGGAGCCTCGCGTTCGACGGGTACGGGACCGAGGTCGCCGTCGACGGTGTCGACGCCCTCGCCAAGGCCACCGCGTACACCCCGGACCTGATCGTCCTCGACATCCAGATGCCCCGTATGGACGGCCTGACCGCCGCCCGCCGGCTCCGGGCCGCCGGTTCGAAGGTGCCGATCCTGATGCTGACCGCCCGCGACACGGTCGGCGACCGGGTCACGGGGCTGGACGCGGGCGCCGACGACTATCTGGTCAAGCCCTTCGAGCTGGACGAGCTGTTCGCCCGTATCCGCGCCCTCCTGCGGCGCAGCTCGTACGCGACGACGACCGGCGAGCTGCCGGGCAACGACGTGCTCGCCTTCGCCGATCTACGGATGGACCTGACCACACGCGAAGTCATGCGGGGCGACCGGCGGGTGGAACTGACCCGTACGGAATTCACGCTGATGGAGATGTTCCTGGCGCACCCCCGGCAGGTGCTCACCCGCGAGCAGATCCTCAAGGCCGTCTGGGGCTTCGACTTCGAGCCGAGTTCCAACTCGCTGGACGTGTATGTGATGTATCTGCGCCGTAAGACGGAGAGCGGCGGAGAACCGAGGCTGGTGCACACGGTGCGTGGTGTCGGATACGCGCTGCGTGCGGACAGCGCGGGAGGCGGCGCGGGGAGTGCGGGCGGTACGGGCGGTTCGGGCAGTGCGGGCGGTACGGGCAGTGCGGGCGGTACGGGCAGTGCGGGCGGTACGGGCAGTGCGGGCGGTACGGGCAGTGCGGGCGGTACGGGCAGTGCGGGCGGTACGGGAGGAGCCGCGCGTGCCTCCGGACTCACCCCCGGCGGCTCGCAGGGCGGCACGCGAGGCGGCTCGCAAGGCGGCTCTCCCGGCGGCGGAAGCGGCGGCGCGGCGTGAGGGGTCTGATCCACCGGTTCCAGTCACTGCCACTGCGCTCCCGGCTCGCGCTGCTGGTCACCACGGCCGTCGCCGTCGCCGTCGCCGCGGTGGCCGTGACCTGCTGGCTGCTCACCCGTACCCAGTTGCCGAGCGAGCTGGACACCTCCCTGGAGAACACCTCCGCCCCGCCCAGCACGGTGCAGAACGCACTGAACAACTGCACCAGCGGCATCCCTCCCGAGTCCACGAACGGATCCGGTTTCGCCTATATCCAGGTGATCCTGCCCGACGGCACCCGGTGCGTCGCCCCCGACTCGGAGCCGGTGAAGGTGCGGGCCGAGGATCTCGCGGTCGCCAACGGCACCGAGCACACCTCGCTGCACGACAGCACCACGGACAGCGGCACCGAGGTCCGCGTCTTCACCCAGCGTGAGTCCCTGCGCCCCGGCGCCCCGATCGCCGTCTCCGTGGCCCGGCCCCTCACCGAGATCAACTCGGCCCTGAACCGGCTCGCCCTGCTCCTCACCGCCGTGGCCGGCGTCGGTGTCGTCGGCGCGGGCGCGGCCGGCCTCTGGGTCGCCAGGGCGGGGCTGCGGCCGGTCGACGGGCTGACCCGCGCGGTCGAGCATGTGGCCCGTACGGAGGACCTGACCGTCCGTATCCCGGTCGAGGGCGAGGACGAGATCGCCCGGCTCTCCCGTTCCTTCAACTCGATGACCGCCGCGCTCGCGTCCTCCCGCGACCGGCAGTCGCAGCTCATCGCCGACGCCGGGCACGAACTGCGGACCCCGCTGACCTCGCTCCGTACGAACGTCGAACTGCTCGCCCGCAGCGAGGACACCGGCCGCGCGATCCCGCCCGACGACCGCAGGGCGCTGATGGCCTCGGTCAAGGCGCAGATGACCGAACTGGCCTCCCTCATCGGGGATCTCCAGGAACTCTCCCGCCCGGACGCGACCGACCCCGGCCCCCTCCAGGTCGTCGCTCTCCACGACATCGTGGAGAGCGCGCTGGAACGGGCCCGGCTGCGCGGCCCCGAGCTGACCATCACCGCGGATCTGCGCTCGTGGTACGTACGGGCCGAACCGGCCGCGCTCGAACGGGCGCTGGTGAACGTCCTCGACAACGCGGTGAAGTTCAGCCCGCCGGGCGGCGCGGTGGAGGTCGCCCTGAGCGAACGCGGTGAACTGACCGTACGCGACCACGGCCCCGGCATCCCCGCCGAGGAACTCCCCTACGTCTTCGAACGCTTCTGGCGCTCCCCCTCGGCCCGCGCCCTCCCCGGCTCCGGCCTCGGCCTGTCGATCGTCGCCCGTACGATCCACCAGACGGGCGGCGAGGTGGCCCTCCGCCACGCGGCGGGCGGCGGCACGGTGGCGGCCATCCGCATCCCGGGCGCCCCGACACCCCCACCGGAAACCCCGTGAGCCCCCTGCCCCGGCCCCGGTGGACGCGGTAACGAACCCTGCGCCGCCCGAAGCCCCGCCCCTACGCCGGGGGAGACGCACAGGCGGGGCACGGGATCACCTACAGGCGAGATCTACCGACTGCGGCTGCTTGCTGCGACCGCCTGCTGCCACTGCTTGCTGCGACTACTCGCCATCCCCACCGCCCGGAGCCGGGTCGCGCGGCGCCTCGGGCGGCAAGGGCCCCGCGTCGTGCTTGCCACCGTCGTCCTCCGCCGTCACCAGGATGCTCACGCCCGCCGTGTCGCCGACTGGCACGTCCTCCAGGTGACGGAACGGGATGCCGCGCCATCCCTCGGCGTCCGGTCTGCGCGTCTCATATGTGTCGACGGTCTGAGCGCTCATCCACCGACCTCCTCTTCCGTGAAGGGTCACGCGCGCCGTACGGTCAGTGGCGTGACCGGTGAACCGCAGGGCTTGAGCCCTGCGGGTTGGTCACCCGCCCCGACCACTCGACCTGTCCAGGGTTCTCACCGGTCGGGGCGGACGTCTGGGCCCTTCGGTGCCCCGGGGTCCGAAGCGGCTTGCCCTCACGGCCCGGAGCGGCACCCGGCGAAGGGGCTGACCGAGGCAAGAGCCTGACCCCATCAGCCCGGACCGGACACGTCTGCCCGTAATCAAGACGTCCGGTCGGACGAGGGACTGTCCAACTGTCCGTCACGGAGGCGGTGGGCGTGCGGGAGTCTCCCCGCACGCCTTCACGTCATCCGTGCAGGGACAACGCTAGGACCGCGATGGCTCCAACTCCTAGGCGGTTCCACAAAGTTCTACGCACATCACTCCAACGCGTCGACCGCGGAAGTGATCAGAGCGCGGGCGTCGGCCCCGTAGACGGCCAGTCTGGAGAAGTTCCCGAACGCTTTGAGGTACTGCTGCACCTCACTCGGCACAGTGACGTTCACGCGCGCGGTGAGCAGCTCCGCTTCAGCCTTCTCTTCGTCGTACACACTGAACGTCTCGATCATCCACATGCGGCGCTCAGCAGAGAAGGGGATCACACCCAGCGAAACGGACGGGAATGCCATGGCCGACAGGAGATAGCCAAGCTGTCCGGCCATCGTCTCCGCGTTTCCGACACGGTGACGCAGCACCGATTCTTCGAGCACCAAGGCGAAGCGGTGGTTTCCCCCGCGCACCACTCGCGCAGAGCGGTCAAGCCGGGCCTCCACCGCATCGTTCACATCGTCGGGCGTCTCGTGGAACTCGCTGATGGAACGCAGCAGCGCAGACGCGTAGGCGTGGGTTTGAAGGACTCCCGGCACCACATTGGCGCAGTAGGTTCGGAAAACCTTGGTGCGCTCGTACAGGGGGAGGTATGACTCCTGAAGTTGCTTCAGTCCGGACCGCTGAACGCGTCGCCATTCGACGTACATGGTGTCGGCGGAGCGGGCAGCAGCGATCAGATCGGCGGCCTGATCATCAGCCCCACAGACACGGCACCACGCGCGAATGTCCTCCGGAGACGGAGGAGTGACCCCGTTCTCAATGCGCGAGACCTTGGACTTGTACCAACCAGCGCTCACGGCCACAACGTGGCCGGACAAGCCCGCATCCTTCCTGATCTCCCGAAGCCGGCCAGCGATGGCCTTCCGGGCTTCCTGAACGCTTGATGATGGGGACGCGGGCATGTCTCGGTTCGGTCCGTCAGATCCGGTATTCCTCGTGGGGCGTGGCTCGTTCCCACACAGTATCGAACGCTGATGCGCAGAACTTCGCCACGTCCGGCCGTTCGTCCAGCTCCGGCCCCGCTGAGCCGCCTTCGCCGGTGAAGTGGTTCCACATGATCAGTTGCCCATCGAACAACCAGAAATCGTTTCCCGGCAAGGCGAGATCCGAAGCCTCGCGACGTGAAAGCCACCGGACCAATTCACCAGCGGCAACGTTCTGGTACGTGCACCCGTGCTCGTACCTGATATAAGCGCTCACGGGCTCAGAGACGACACGGGCACGGCGGAACACGACCCCCCTGGTTGTCGCGTCGCGTACCCACGTGTGGAAATCGTTCCACCACGTGGTCGGGTCTGGATCGGGACGCCAGCCGTCGCGCCACTTGTCGAACTCGGCTGCCTCCTCCCCGATTCCGTACGAGTCGCGTAGCTCAAGGTGCACGGCCGAATGGCGAGTGTTGGCCAAGAGGTCAACGAACGCCAAGTCGGTCGGCGACATCGCATGCCTCCCTCAGCGCAGGCACCATACGGATCGGTACACGCACTACTGCTTCCGTCTCTGGGATCGGCCCGGTTTCGCAGCACTGGTTTAACAGCACCTGCCCGGCCTTCCAGCCTTGAATAACGATCTCTTCCGCTTCGTCATCCACCCAGGCCGTCGGGCACTGCGTCCCGTTGGTGTTGGGGTCCTTCGCAATGAACCGTAGCGCCATTACCATCGCCGCCTTCTCATGGGTTCCGATTGGTTCCACGAGCGTCGCCCGTACGGCGGTCCACGTCAAGTGGCACCAGCAGGGCGGGAATTCACGAAGCCGTTGCCTTGGGGGCGGATTGGTCCTGGAGGGGCGTGGGGTGCTTGTGGCGGAGGAGTTCGCGCGGGGACGGGCCTCCGCGTAGGCACCACAGCGCGATGACCGGGTCGCAGATGGCACAGCCGAGGGACGAGTCGTGGGCGAAGGGGATGATCGGGTTGCCCTTGAAGTGGTGGACCAGGTCCCAGGCGGTGTGCATCAGCCAGCCGATGCCGATGAAGGTCCAGGATTCCAGCCCGCGGTACGCGACGTAGGTGATGACCGCGGTGAAGACGAGTTCCCAGCCGCCGAAGCCTCCGCCGCTCAGATAGGCGGCTCCCGCCCCCGCCACCATGATCGCGTTGAAGCGGCGCCGGTGCGGTTCGCGGATCAGTGACATCAAGAGGGCGTAGACGACGCCGATCAGAATCGGCACGACGTAGGTCATGGCTGCGGAACCTTTTCTCGGGGTGCGGGACGTCCGTCCTGGGCCGTTTCCGAAGCTAACCGGCCGCCGCCCCGTCCCCCAGTGGCGTGAGTGACACCTTTCAACGGGATAGCGCCACGGCCCGCGCCCGGTATCCGGTGGAGGGGCCTGCCGTGCTTGCGGCGATGTTGCGGAGGCGGTCCCGGCAGTGACACGGCGGTCGCGGCGGTGACGCGGCGGGGCCCTTCCCAGCCGTGATGTGACGGTCGCCGTCCCGGGACGCCGTTCCAGGGGCATGTTGTTCCCGCAGGTCAGAGGGCGTTTCACCGTTCCAGCGTCCCGTTCTTCCCCTGGCTGGTTGCGGCCCGGACCGGCCAGCCCGAAAGCTGTGACCAGACAGCAGCACCGGCCTGGGAAGCACCCCTCGCTCAGGGAACGCTCCCTCGCCGTCGTCGCGCTTCCATCTCCACCGAGCCCCGCCGCCACCGGAACACCGTCCGGTGCGGGAGCGGGCCGGATCCGACCGAAACGGGAAGAAGAATCATGCTCAAGCACCGCATCCGCACCACCGCTCTGGCCGCCACCGCCCTCGTCGCCGCCCTGTCGCTGACCGCCTGCCAGAACACGAAGGACTCGGGCGCCGGCACTACGTCCGGTACGGGTGCCACGTCCGTCACGGGTGCCGCGGCGAATACGGGCACCACGTCGGGTACGTCCGCCGAGAACGCCGCCGCGGAAACGTCCAAGGGCTCCGATTCCAAGGGCTCCGCCGCGGAGAGCGGCAAGAACGGAAGCGCGGCGGGCGAAAGCACGGCGGGCGGCAGCAACGCCGCCTCCGGCGCCAAGGGCAGCGGCAACGCGGGCAGCGGCGACAGCAACGGCAGCAGCAGCGGCAGCGGCAGCGGCGACAAGAGCGGTTACGGGCAGGTCTGCGGCGCCAACGACATCTCCTGGAGCACCAGGGCCGAGACCCAGGCCGGCGGCTACATCCTGATCATCGCGAAGGCCAAGCCGGGCATCACCTGCGTCCTGCCCGCCGCGCTCCCCACGGTGGCCTTCGGATCCGACGGCACCGAGGCGGGCCCGGCGGAGCAGGCCGTCGGGCCGCAGATCACGCTGAAGCGCGGAGTCACCGCCTACGCCGGGGTGAACCCGAAGACCACCAACGACAACTGGGGCAAGGAGCTGAACAGCATCATCGTCGCCATCGGCAACGAGGACCCGAACCCGGTCTCCCTCCCGGTCGGCAAGATCCTCGTGGCGGACCCGATCGTCACCAACTGGCACACCTCCGCGGCAGACGCCGTCCCCTTCAGCTCCTGACCGCACCAGTGGCGTACGGACGACCCCCTGCGGCGGCACACCCAACGCCCGCAGGGGGTACGCCCGGTTCACCGCCCGTCACGCGCGACGGCTCCTCGCTCGTCGCCGGGGGCGCCGGGGGCGGCTGTGGCTGGTCTGGCTGTTCTGGCTGCTGTGACTGCTGTGACTGCTGTAACTGTTCTGACTGCGGGTCAGGACCGAGGGGTAATCGGGGTGGGCCGGTAGGTCCCGTGCCGCGTGGGGGCCGCCCCTCTGGGTTTGAGTTTCGCGATTGCGGGCCGGGCGTCAAGGGCGCTCCTTCGTCGCGTCGGCTGCGCCGATTCCGCTGCGCTCCACCCTTGACTCCCGTCCCTCCATCGCAAGTGCGGACAGGCGGGAGGGGCGGCCCGGGGGAAGGGGTCCCCGGGGGGCTGGGTTGGCGGTGCTGGTTTCTTTCCCGGCCTGCGGCCCGGTGGGCCCTGCGGGGCTGCGCGGCAGTGGAATGGGGCGGTGACGGCACCGGCTCAGCGACAGACCGTCCGCTGCTTGTTGGGGTTCAGTCCCGTATCTGGGATTCGTGGTCACGTGGCACCCCAAGCGCCAGGCGGACGAGCTGACGCCCTCGACGGCCCGGACGGGCCGGTGCGTGTGTCCTTTTTGCCGGTCAGGGACCTGTGAGGACGCTTCTCGCGTCACTAGGACGCAAGAGACGTCCGAAGGACGCAGCCGGACCCATCGCCACGCCATTCCCGGGGAAGTAGGCATGGCTAGCCACAGCGGTGCCCTATATGCACCTATTTGGGAGGGCGTTGGGGGCTGCCATGAGGCGGACATGTGTCCTCAGTTGCGTTAGACGGGTCCCAGAGCACAAACAGGCCTTCAACTGGCCCATCCGCTTCCGCTACAGACACACCCACCCCACCAACCACCCACCCCAGACACGGGACTGAACCTCAGCAAGCAGCGGACGGTCAGTCGCTGAGCCGGTGTCGTCACCGCCCCACTCCACTGTCGCGCAGCCCCGCAGGGCCCACCGGGCCGCAGGCCGGGGAGGAAACCAGCACCCCCAACTCAGCCCCCCGGGGACCCCTTCCCCCGGGCCGCCCCTCCCACTGATCCGCACTTGCGATGGAGGGACGGGAGTCAAGGGTGGAGCGCAGCGGAATCGGCGCAGCCGACGCGACGAAGGAGCGCCCTTGACGCCCGACCCGCAATCGCGAAACTCAAACCCAGAGGGGCGGCCCCCGCGTGGCACGAAACCACCCGGCCCACCCCGACTACCCCTCGGTCCGTACCGGAAGACAACCACCCCACCCCAGCCACCCCCGCCACCCCACCCCCCACCAACTCCCCACCCCCGACAATTCATTTGTGCGAGTGTCACAGGCCTGGCATACGCTGCGAGCAGTAGTGGCCGCGCCCCGTCTGCCGTCCTCATCAACGGTGTCGGAAGCCGCGCGGCCCGACTCAGCACCCGGCCCATCCACCGGGTCTCTTTGTGGGGGTAAAAATCAACGTGCGTACGCGCACCCTGTCGACCGCGCTCGCGGTCCTCATCAGCTCGTCGGCGCTCGCCGTCGGCACCGCGGGTTCGGCTGCCGCCGACTCCGCCGCGGCCCTTCCGATCACCTCGTACGGCGATCTCGCCGTGGACGGTGTCCACAAGCGGGTCTATATCAGCGACCCGGCCGGCGGCAAGGTCGTCGTCACCGACTACGCGGGCAAGCTCGTCACGACCGTCCCGAATCTTCCCGGCGTACGGGATCTGGCGATCACTCCCGACTCCGCCACCGTCTACGCGGCCGTCCCCGGCGACGACAGCGTCGTCGCCATCGCGACCTCCACCTCGACCGAGGCGACCCGGTTCGCGATCGGTGAGAACACCGACCCGCAGACCCTGGCCGTGGCCGGCGGCCGGGTGTGGTTCGCGTACGGGCAGCAGCCCTCGCACCACGTGGGTTCGTTCGACCCCGCGGCGGCCACCCCCGAGGTGGTCCTCGACCAGCTCCCCGACCGGTCGTGGTACGACGCCCCCGAGCTGGAGTCCGCCGGGAACACCCTGGTGTTCGGTCACCACGGCACCTGGTCGGGCCTGGCCGTGTACGACGTCTCCACGGGCGCCCCCGTCCTGCGCAAGGAGGGGATGCCGCCCGAGGCCGCGAACTACATGAACGACTTCGCGCTCAGCGCGGACGGCAAGAAAATCGTCGCCGCGTCGGGCGAGTCCCCCTACGCGGCCACCGCGATCAACGCCGACGACCTCACCCGTACCGGCGGCTACCCCACCGAGGCCGGCGGCCCCACCTCCGCCGCGATCGCCCCGGACGGCACGGTCGCCCTGTCCACGTTCGCCTGGTACGACAAGGACGTCTTCGTCTTCAAGCCCGGTACGACGAAGCCGTACCGCACGTACACCTACGCCCAGTCCGCGTCCGGCGGCGACACCATCGCCAACCAGGGACTGGCCTGGGCCCCGGACAGCAGCAGGCTGTTCGTCATCTCCTCCGGGCAGGAGAAGCTCTATCTGCGCGTCCTGGAGAACGCCGCCCGCTACCCGGTCACGGTCGGCGTGTCCGCGCCCGCGAAGGCGACGCGCGCCAAGAAGATCACCGTCACCGGCAAGCTGACCTCCGGCAAGTCCTTCCCCGCAGGCTCGAAGGTCACCGTCGTCCGTACCGACATCGCCTCTCCCAAGGGCAAGTCGCTCGGTACGAAGACGGTCAGCTCCTCCGGCGCGTTCTCCTTCACCGACGCCCCGCCGGCGGGCGGCAATGTCATCTACACCGCGCAGTACGCGGGCGACACCACGCACGCACCCGCGTCGGGCAAGGACACGGTCGCCGTCTCGCGCACGTCGACCGCCCTCTCCCTCAACCGCAACGGCTCCGTCTACTCGTACGGCGCCGATGTCTCCTTCACCGCCCACCTCGGCAAGACGTACTCGAACCGCGTCGTCGAGCTCTGGGCCGACCCGGCCGGCGGCGACAAGCCCAAGAAGCTGCTGAAGAAGGGCAAGGTCAACTCCAAGGGCGATCTGTCCGTCACCGTGGACATGACCCGGGACACCTCGGTCACCGCCGTCTACACGGGCGACACCCGCTCGGGTCCGAAGACCGTGAAGTCGACCGCGTACGCCAAGGTGAAGGTCTCCACGTCCGTCTCCAAGCACTACAAGACGGGCAAGATCGGCTCCACGTCGTACTACTGGTTCCACAAGAACACCGACCCGGTCCTGACGACGTCCATGACGTACTACAAGGGCCGTGCGCAGCGCTTCCAGCTCCAGGTCTACTACCAGGGCACGTGGTACGACTCGGGCTCCGAGTACTTCGCCCTGGCCACCAACGGGAAGTCCGCGGTCCAGCTCGGGGCGCCCGGCGAGGCCGGTATCCGCGCCCGTATGCGCTCCTCGTACATCAACGGGTCCTCGGGCGACACCGTGAACGCGACGACGCACGGGGCGTGGAAGTACCTGTACTTCACGAAGTAACGCCACCGGTTCCTGAGGCCGGGTCCCACGCGCGGGACCCGGCCTCGGGGCTTCAGGCCCACCGGCCTGACCCGCCTCACGCCCCTACGCCCCCGCCGCGTACCGCCAGAAGTCCCGCATCAGGTCGGGCGGGGTCGGGCCGGACATCGCGAGCTGGCTGAGCAGGACGGTGACCGTGCCGGTGGACGGGACGATGTGGGCCGTCGTTCCCGTACCTCCGACCCAGCCGTAGCGCCCCCGTACGTTCCAGGGGTCGATCGGCTCGATGTCGACCGAGCCGCCGAAGCCCCAGCCCTGGCCCTCCAGGAACAGCTTGCCCGCGTCGCGCTGGGCCGGGGTGAGATGGTCGGTGGTCATCAGCCGTACCGACTCGGGTGTCAGATACCGGCGGCCGTCCGCACTGCCCCCGGCCAGCAGCATCCGGCCGAAGGCCAGCCAGTCGTCGACGGTGGAGACCAGACCGCCGGCGCCCGACGGGAAGGCAGGCGGGCTGCTCCACTGTCCGTCGGGCGCGTCGACCAGTACGGGGCGGCCCGCAGAGGCGTCGGTGAGGTCGTCGGTGGAGTCGTCGGCGGGGGCGTCGGCGGTCCCGCCCGCCGGATCGTCGGAGGGGGTGTCGGAGGGGGCGCCCGCCGGATCGTCGGCGGGACGGTAGAAGCTGGTGAACCGGTCGAGCTTGGCGGGCGGTACGTGGAATCCCGTGTCGCTCATACCGAGGGGTTCGAAGATCCGCTCCGCCAGGAACTCGGACAGCGGGCGGCCCGAGACCCTGGCGATCAGCACGCCCTGGATGTCGGAGGTGGTGTTGTACAGCCAGCCCTCGCCCGGCTGGTGCAGCAGCGGGATACGGGACAGCTCCGCCATCCACGCGTCCGGCGGCGCGACCTGCTGCGGCTGCGGCGCCCCCTGCTTCAGATCGCTGAACAGGGGAGCGAGCGCCGGGAGCGAGAAGTCGGCGGGGAAGCCGTACCCGGCACGGGCGGAGAGCAGATCGGCGACGGTGATCGGTCTGCCGGCCCGTACGACGTCGTCGACGGGGCTGCCCGGCGTACGGACGACATACGGTTCCGCCAGCTCCGGCAGCCAGGGCGCGACCGGATCGTCCAGCGCGATCCGGCGAGGGCCGCCGGCCCCGTCCTCGATCAGCATCATGACCGCGGCGGCGATGACGGGCTTGGTGATCGAGGCGATACGGAAGATCGTGTCCCTGGCCATCGGGGCGGTGCCCTCGATGTCCACGGAGCCGGCCTCCTGGACCTCGACCCGGTCGCCACGGGCCACCAGGGCCACCGCTCCCGGCACCGGTCCATCGCTGATGTGCTTGTCCAGAACGTCGCGCAGTTCGCTCATCGGTCCACCTTCTCGGTCCACCTTCTCGGTCAGCCGTCTCGGCCCGCCGTCTCGCCCGCAGCCTCAAGTGTGCGGTCGGATGTGCGGTCAGAAGGAAGACCCGAGCCGTGGCCCGAAATCATCGGTCACCGAGAAGCAGTGCGCGACGCCGTCGATTCAGTGCGCGATGTTGTCGATCAGCTCACGCGCTCCCTGCCGCAGCAGCGAGACCGCCACGGACGTCCCCAGGGTCGCCGGGTCGAGCGGGCCCGCCCACTCGTGCGCGTTGAGCACGGTCTTGCCGTCGGGCGTGAAAACACACGCGCGCAGGGAGAGATCACCGTTGCGCTGAGCCTGGGCGTATCCGGCGATGGGTGAGTTGCAGTGGCCCTGGAGGACATGGAGGAACATCCGTTCCGCCGTGGTCTCGCGGTAGGTGTCGGGATCCCCGAGGCCGCTGATGATGTCGATGAGGACGGTGTCGTCCTCGCGGCACTGGAGAGCGAGGACCCCCGCGCCGATCGGCGGGCACATCGTCTCCGGCGAGAGGATCTCGGTGATCACGTCGGTGCGGCCGATGCGTTCGAGGCCCGAGACGGCCAGCAGGATGGCGTCCGCCTCGCCCGCGGCGAGCTTCTCCAGACGGCGGTTGGCGTTGCCGCGGAACGGGACGCACTCCAGATGCGGGTGCGAGGCGGCGAGCTGGGCGACGCGGCGCACCGAGGAGGTGCCGATCCTGGTGCCGGCCGGGAGTTCACCGAGGGTGAGACCGCCGGGGTGGATGAGGGCGTCGCGGATGTCGTCGCGCTTGAGGAAGGCGGCGAAGGTGGTGCCCGCGGGCAGCGGACGGTCCGCCGGGACGTCCTTGACGCAGTGCACCGCGAGGTCCGCCTCGCCGGAGAGCAGGGCCGCGTCGACCTCTTTGGTGAAGGCACCCTTGCCCTCGACCTTGCTCAGGTCGCCCATCCACTTGTCGCCGGTGGTCTTGACCGGGATGACCTCGGTCGCGATGCCCGGGTGGAGCACGGCCAGCTCGGCGCGGACACGCTCCACCTGGGCGAGGGCCATGGGCGAGTCGCGGGAGACGATACGGATCAGCTCAGGGGCGGACATGGCGTCCACGATAGACCGTCGTAACCGCGCTCCCGCGGCCCGCCCGCCCCTGCCACCCGAGGGCGGCGGGGGCGGGGGCGGGCGCGGGCCGGACCGTACGGGGCGGTGCCCGGCGGTCAGCCGTTGTGCCGGATCAGGGATTCCACCAGGCCGGAGCGGGTGGCGGGGAAGTCCAGCGGTACGATCCCGAGCCCGCGCCAGCCGCTCGCCTCGGCGCCGTCGAGGAACGTATGTACCTGCGGGTTGAGCCGGTCGGAGTTCCAGCGGGGCGGCAACAGGGCCGCCGTGCTCACGTAATTGATGAACATCTTGCCGGGCTGCTGGGCGGCCTTGCGGAAGTGGGCCTCGATCTTGGGGTACTTGGCGAAGGGTTCGGCCTGGTAGTCGTCCTGGATGTCGAACAGCGAGCCGTCCCCGTACCGCACACCGGGCAGTCCGCCGTTGTCCGCGAGCAGCACGACCCGGCCGCGCGCCGCGCCGAGCGTGGGCAGCCCGCCGCCGTCCAGCCGGAAGAGGGAGCGCCAGCCCTTGCCGTCGAGATAGGTGTCGAAGATCCGCCGGAACTCGGCGTCGCTCTCCCCGGAGTACTCCTGCTTGAGCCGCATCAGTACGGTCTCGGAGGGGTGGTCGCGCAGGAAGTCCCGGCAGGCGCCGAGCACATCGTCGAAGTTCAGGTTCTGGTAGTACGCGGCGTGGTGGATGCTGAACGCGTTGTCGAAGGCGCGGCAGCGTACGTCCAGGAAGCGGATGCCGCTGTTCAACTGCGCGGCGACGGTGGTGTTCTGGCAGGCCACCCACAACCCGCCGACCTGCGCGCCGGAGTTGTGCGTACCGGGGATCGTGAGCCGCTGCAAGGGCGTGGCGTCCGCGAAACCGCCCATCCAGTCCTGGGGCGCGAGCGCGCGCCGCGACGCGGCGACGGCGGGGGCCGCGCCGATGAGGGCGGTGGCGGAAACAGCGAGCGCGCCGGTCAGAAAGCCGCGGCGCGTACCGGTATGGGTGCTCATACGAGGGTGCCTCCGTCTGCTGTGGGGGGTCAGCCCTCGGATTATGTCCGGTACACGTCACGCGCGGAACAGGGTGGAATGAACGGTGGCGGAATGATCGGAACGCACCGTGGAGGACGGCGAGCCGGATCCCGCCACCTTCGATCCCGGCCACGCTCCAGGGCGGGACCGCGAAAGCCAGGGAGCCGCGGCCCATGGCACCACGTGGTGTCACTCGATGCGCCAGAGCGGCCATGACTCCGCATAGCGCCACAGTGACACACCTCGATCCCACAAGATTTCCGCAGGTCACGGCCGTCTAATCCATCCCGACCCACAATCTCTCCCCACACGGGCTTGCACATGGCGCCACAGTGATGCCATTATGGCGTTATGGACCTCACGCCGTATGTCGACAACCTCCGCCGCGAACTCGCGGTGGCCGCCGAAGCCGGCGGCGAAGAAGCCCGCGAGCTGGCCGAGCGGCTCACCGCTCCCCTGGAGTCGGCGACCCGCCTGGCGATGCTCAATGTGCTCTCCGCCGCGATGGACGAGATCACCCGCGAACTCGCCCCGGGCTCGGTCGACGTACGACTGCGCGGGCTCGACCCCGACTTCGTGGTGACGCGGCCGGCGGGGGACGAGGCGTACGGGGCGTACGGGGACAAGAGCGGGCCCGCCGAGGCGTACGAGGCACCGGCACCGGCACCAGCCCTGGCACCGGCCCTGGCGGCACCCGCCGACGGCGACGACGGCGGCACCGCCCGGGTCAACCTGCGACTGCCCGCCCACCTCAAGGCGCGCGCCGAGGAAGCCGCGAGCCGCGAGGGCCTGTCGGTCAACGCGTGGCTGGTACGAGCCGTGTCGGCCGCGGTCGACGGCGGCACCCGGCCGCGTACGGCGGAGAAGACCCGTACCACCCGCACCGCCGGACAGAGCTTCACGGGCTGGGTGCGCTAGCCCAGCCCAGCCCAGCCCGATCCTTCGCAGCCCACTTCACTCACACCGCACCGCACGCACCGCACGCACTGCACGCACCCGCGCACACCGCACCACCACTTCACTTCACTTCACTTCACCTCACTGCACCTCACCTCACTCACATCACGTCCCACCAGCAGGGACGCCACGAAGACCCAAGAGGACGGGACAGCCATGCCTTCTTTCGACACCCCCGCGACGATCTCGGCCACCGCCCACGTGGAAGCCGGATCCATCCGGTTCATCGCCGCCGACCGGCTCGACACCCTCGTCGAGGTGCACCCCCGCGACCCCAAGAAGGACCCGGACGTACGGGCGGCCGAGCAGACCGAGGTGCGGTACGCGAGCGGCCTGTTGACTATCAAAACGCCCAAGCAGCGCTATCTCATCGGACGCACGGGCACCGTCGACGTGACGGTCGAACTGCCCACCGGCTCGCGGGTGGAGATGACCGGCGCCTGGGCCCAGGTGTACGGCGAGGGCCGGCTCGGCGAGGTCCGTGTGAAGACCTCGTCGGGTGACGTCCGGCTCGACAGCACCGGGCCGCTGCACCTGACCGCGTCCCACGGCAGCATCACCGTGGACCGTGTCGAGGGGGTCGCCGAGATCACCACCAGCTCCGGCAGCCTGCGCGTCGGCACCCTCGACGGCCCGGCCGTCCTGAAGAACTCGCACGGCACCACGACCGTCGGCGACGCCCTGGGCGATCTGCGCGTGAGCGGCGCCAACGGCGACATCATCATCGAGCACGCCGAGGGCTCGGTCGCCGCCACCACCGCCCACGGCACCCTGCGCGTCGACGAGGTCGCCCGCGGCACCGTCCAGTTGGAGACCTCGTACGGTGCCATCGAGGTCGGTATCCGGGAGGGCACGGCCGCCTGGCTCGACATCGACTCGGGCGCCGGGCAGGTGCACAACGCGCTCACCGCGTCCGAGAGCCCGGACAAGTCCGAGGAGACGGTCGAGGTCAGGGCCCGTACCCGCTACGGCAACATCGACATCCGCCGCGCCCGGGTCTGACGCGCGCGGGCCGCGCCCGGGTCCGCCCCACGCGATCTCCGTAGGCCTGATCTCCGTAGCCCGATCCCCGCACGCCCAACTCCCGCACACCCAACCCCCGCACACCCAAGGCCACTTCACCGCTCACCACGCCTTCGAATGGGAGGGCCTCATGCCTTCTTCTGTCATGCCCACGTCCAATCAGAGCGACGGCCGGCAGCCGCCCACCGCCGTCACCACCGCCGTCACCGCCGCCGTCACCGCCGCCGTCCCCACCGCTGTCACCGCCGCCGTCTCCACCGCCGATCTGCGCAAGTCGTACGGCGACAAGACCGTCCTCGACGGCATCGATCTGCGGATCCCGTCCGGCACCGTGTTCGCGCTGCTCGGGCCGAACGGCGCCGGCAAGACCACCACCGTGCAGATCCTGTCCACGCTCATCTCCGCCGACGGCGGGCAGGCCCAGGTCGCGGGCCACGACGTCGCCACGGCGCCGGACCAGGTGCGTGCCGCGATCGGCGTCACCGGGCAGTTCGCCGCGCTCGACGACCTGCTCACCGCCGAGGAGAACCTGCTCCTCATGGCCGACCTGCTGCGGCTCGGCAAGCGCGAAGGCCGCAAGCGGGCCAAGGAGTTGCTGGAGCGGTTCGACATCGCGGACGTCGCGCACAAGCGCGCCGCGTTCTTCTCCGGCGGGATGCGGCGCCGGCTCGACCTCGCCATGACACTGGTCGGCGAGCCGCGGGTGATCTTCCTCGACGAGCCGACGACCGGGCTGGACCCGCGCAGCCGCCGCACCATGTGGGAGACCGTGCGTTCGCTGGTCGCCGGCGGCGTCACCGTCTTCCTCACCACGCAATACCTTGAGGAGGCCGACCAGTTGGCGGACCGGATCGCGGTGCTCGACGGCGGCCGGATCGTCGCGGAGGGCACCGCCGACGAGCTCAAGGCGCAGATCCCCGGCAGCCATGTACGCCTGCGGTTCACCGACCCCGGCGAGTACGAGCGCGCGGCCACCGTCTTCCCCGGCGCGGCCCGCGACGACGAGGAACTCGCCCTGCGCGTCGCGGGCGACGGCGGCCTCGACGCGTTGCGCGCCCTGCTCGACCGGCTCGACGCCGCCGGGATCCGCGCCGCCGACTTCTCCGTACACACCCCCGACCTCGACGACGTGTTCCTCGCCCTGACCGGCGACGGCAGCACCGGCACCGCGCTCCACATGAAGGAGACCCTGCGATGAGCACCCTCACCCTCACCCACGCCGTGCACGACTCGACGACGATGCTGCGGCGGAATCTGAAGCACGCGATCCGCTATCCGTCGGTGGGGCTCGGCAGCGCCATGATGCCGATCCTGATGCTGCTGCTGTTCGTGTACGCCTTCGGTGACTCGATCGGTGCCGGCATGGGCGGCGGCCGGGACGCGTATCTGAACTATCTGACGCCCGGCATCATCATCATGGGAGTGGCCGCGGGCTCGATGTCGACCTCGATCGCGGTCTGCACGGACATGACCGAGGGCATCATCAACCGCTTCCGCACCATGAACATCACGCGCTCGTCGTTCATGACGGGGCATGTCGTCGGCAGCGTCGTCCAGACGATGGTGAGCGCCGTGCTGGTCGTCGGCTTCGCTCTCGCCGTCGGTTTCCGGTCCGGGGCGACCCCGCTGGAGTGGCTGGCCGCGGCCGGCCTCCTCGCGGCCATCGCCTTCGCGGTGACCTGGCTGTCCGCGGCGCTCGGCCTGATCTCCAAGACCGTCGAGTCGGCGAGCAACAAGCCGTTGCTCATCCAGTTCCTGCCGTTCCTCGGCTCGGCGTTCGTACCGGCGGAGTCGATGTCGCCGGGCCTGCGCTGGTTCGCCGAGTACCAGCCGTTCACGCCGATGACCGAGACGCTGCGGGGCCTGCTCTCCGGCTCGGAGATCGGCAACGCCGGCTGGATCTCGCTCGCCTGGTGCGCCGGTATCGCCCTGGTCGGCTACGTCTGGTCGCGGTCCCTCTTCAACAACGGCACCACGCGCTGAGCCCCGGACCGCACAAGGGCGGGGTGCTCACTCTCACCAACAGGGGAGCGAGCACCCCGCCCTGGCCCGTACACGACTGAAGGCCGGTACGCGACTGAGGGCCGGTACGCGCCCCTCGCCCGCCACCACCGAGGACTGTCCGACGCACTGAGCGTCAGATCGGCAGGTCCCAGCCCGGCCCGTCCTCGGTGCCGATCCACACTCGCTGACCGGCGGCCGACACCGTGATGCCGAATCCCTCCTGGTGAGGTTCGCCAGCGGCCTGCCAGTACTGCACAGCCCGCTCGACCCGGTCCCACAGACGGACGGGACCGCGCTGTACGACGGTCCACCCGCCATTGGGGTTGAGGGCCGTCCGGGCCTGCGAACCGGTGGACACGTCCCAGAGGATCTGTTCCGCGCCCGCCCCCATGCGTTCGGCCGAGGGCACCGCGAGCTGCGCGACCCAACCGCCGGTCCAGCCGTCGAGCTTGGCGGGGTCGATCCGGCTCGGTCGCTCGTCCCCGGGCAGCAGGGCCGGCGCCGGGCGGGGCGGGCGGTCGTGCGTCCGGGCGATCATAAAGCTGGTGTGACCGGGCAGGAACCGGCCCGTGGCCTCCCCGGAACCGGTCACGTCGAGCAGCGCGAGGGCGTTGGCGTAGCTCCACCCGGAGAGGGTGACCAGGATCTTTCCGCCTGGTCTCACCTGGTGCAGCCACGGCAGCGGGATGTACCGGACCGAACAGGTGGCGATCAGCCGGTCGTACCGGCCCCCGTCCGGGTCGCCACGCAGCCCGTCACCGATGATCAGCCTGGGCGCGAACCCGGCGGCCTTGAGCGCCTCGGTGGCAGCCCCGCCCACCACCGGGTCGTACTCGATACTGGTCAGGTTGGCGTCTCCGAGACGGTGTGCGCCAAGGGCGGTCGAGTACCCGGTTCCGGTGCCGATCTCCAGCACCCGGTGCCCGGTCCGGGCATCGAGCTGCTGCCACATGCGCAGCACCAGCGAGGGCAGGGTGGACGAGGACGTCGGGGAGCCGGTCACGGCCCCCTCGGTCACGTCGTCGGGCCTGATCCGCCCGTCCAGTTGGGTGATCAGCGTCTCGTCGGAGTAGACACCCTTCAGCCATCCGGGCTCGCCGTCCCGGACTGGTCGGTAGCCGGTCGGAACCCTTCCCGGCACCGGCCTGAAGTAGGACCCCGTGAACAGCTCGCGGGGAACCGCCTTGGCAGCGCTGCGCCACTCGGGCTCCGTGAGGGTGCCCTCCTCGGTGAGTCTGTCCGTCAAGGTGTCGCGGAGCTGAGCCGATGTGCTCACGTGTCGGGGCCTTTCTCCAACTGGTCGGTAAGGGCATGGGTGATCGCCGCGACGGTCTCCGCCGGCTGCCACGCCCATTGGCCGTTCGGATTGCACTCAAGGAAGTACCAGTCGCCTGCGGCGGTAACCGCGAAGTCGAACGCCTTGTCAACCTTGGCGTGGAACAGGTGAGGACACACGGACACGGCATCGGTGATCTCGGCCCCGCGCACCTCCCGGACCCACACGCTGCACGGCTGGCCGTCCACGCGGTAGGGCGTGTCCCGCACGGGCTTGTAGACCACTCCGGCAGGAGCTACGGCGTCTCGGTCGATGCGGGCGGCGACAGCCTGCGTGCCGGACCCCGCCACCGGGGCAAGACCCGCCGGAGAGGCCCTAACGGCTGTTGGCAAGGTACGCCGCGTGTTCTGCTTCCAGGTCGACCACCGTGAACTCCTGGAACTCCATGATCAGCTGAGACGCCAGCACCCACCCGATCCGCCAGTCCTCGAACGTCACCCCGTCCGCGTCATACACCACCGGGAACGGCTCGCCCGGCCGGTACAACGCACCGTGCACCCCCGCCGGCACGAACGCCCGCACCCGCAACGCCACATACACCTCACGCAAATGCGGACACGCACCCACCGACATCACCGCACACGGCACACACACCGGCGGATGCGTCGTGACATAACCCGGCTCCCACAACTCCGGACCATCCACGTCCTCCCCCACCAGCCACAACGTCCCCTCACCCGTACGATCCGACGGCCCACCACACACCTGGCACAGCAACTTCCGCATCGCCCGCCGCTGCCGCAGAAAATGCACCTTCCCGAACTCCGGCCGCCCCTTCCCCGGACTGATCCCGATCCGCTTCCACAGCACACCCATGTCATCGCGCTCATACGCCCCCTCATCCGCATACGCGATGCCACCGCCCCGGACCACCACCACACCCGCAGGCCGCTGCTCCGACGACCAACACGCGATGTACGGGACGACATCCGGCCGCGCAAACGCACCCACCGGAGGCCTGCCCACCGGCCCGGTCACGAGCAACCACCCTCACCCGGCAGCCCGATCGGCAGAACCAGCTCCGCCCAGACCACCTTCCCGGGCACGCCGTCATCCCGTTCACCCACCCCCCACTCGTCCGCCAACGCGGCAACAAGGAGCAACCCCCGCCCGTCCAGGGCATCGGGATCCAGACCCCGCAGCACGGGCCGACACGGCGACGAGTCGCTCACCTCGATCCGCACCGCACCGAACCTCGGCAGATAACGGGTCTCGATCTCCCGCCCCGAAGAGACACGCCCATACCGCACGGCATTGGCCAGCAACTCGGAAACCACCAGCGACGCCGAGTCCTCCAACTCCGACAGTCCCCAATCCGCCAGCACCTTCCGCAGCTCCATCCTGGCCAACCCGACACAACTCGGATGCGAACTCCACCGCAGCACCACGGGAGCGCCCCGGTCCCGGGAATCCCCGGCCGGAAATAAGCGCCGCAAGAACGTCTCGAAGAACTGGACGATATCCTTCACCATGTCGTCAACTCCGGTTAGTTGAGGGCCACGCCCCCGGGCCGTTCGCCGCGGTCGCGGGGGTTCTGGTTTCTGGGTGTGGCGTGTTCTGCCGCCGGTTACTACGATCTCTCACCGGGCACGCTGGGCACATGTCTTAGCTGTCACCAAATGCCCAGTGGAGACGGCGAGTTACGCGAAAGAAGGTTCGACCGGAGTGGAGCTGAACAACGAATCAGGCCAGCTCACGCCACGTGTGAGACTGGGAAGGCGACTGCGTCGACTGCGGGAGCGCAAGCGACTGTCACTCCGTCAGCTCTCCGAACACGTGGGTGGCTACTCGCACAGTTATCTCGGCCGCGTAGAGCTGGGAGATCAGCTTCCCTCCGAGGCTCTGGTGAACACGCTGGACGGGTTCTTCGACACCGATGGCGTGTTGGCCGAACTACTGGAGATGGCGCATGAATTTGTGATCGCCGACTACAGCCGCAGGTTCGTGAGCAAGGAGCCTGAGGCGGAACGCATCCAGGTCTTCACGAGTAGCCTCATCCCCGGACTTCTTCAAACGGAAGAGTACGCGCGAGAGCTATTCCGAAAGGCACTTCCCGGCGAATCCGAGGAGGATCGCAGCGAGCGAGTCACCGTCCGTCGTCGCAGGCAACGGATCTTCGACCGTCACGAAGCATTCTATTACTGGGCAATCATTGACGAATCGGCACTAAGGCGTCCAATGGGTGACGCAAAGGGCATGACCGGGCAACTACGCCATCTGCTACAGATTGCCTCCCGACCGCACACCACAATTCAGATCCTTCCGTTCGCTAAGGGCGCGCACTCCATGCTGGGAGGGAGTCTGACTCTCATGACCTTGAAAGACGGCGGGACAATCGCACTGGTCGAGAGCTTTGACTCCGGAGAAGCGGTATCTTCGACGAAGAGGGTGATTGAGCTGACAGATCGTTTTGATCTGGCCCGCTCAATGGCGCTTACGGATGATGAATCCATCGACCTGATCCGTAGATACCTGAAAGAGTATGACGATGAATACGATTCCTGACGCGTCCGTTCTGGCTTCTTGGCGCAAGTCGAGCTACAGCGAAAACGGCGGAGGCGGGTGTATTGAGGTATCGGACGGCTATTCCGATGGTGTTCCTGTTCGCGACTCCAAGGCCCCGCACGGTCCGGCAGCGGTATTCCGAGTAGACGCTTGGTCTTCGTTCGTTACCGCAGTAAAGAGCGGCAAGTTTTCCCTTTGATCCGATCCAGCAGTGGAAGCTGAAGGGGTGTGAGAATGAACGCGATTCCTAATGCGTCGGCTCTGGCTTCTTGGCGCAAGTCAAGCCACAGCGAAAACGGAGAGGGCGGGTGTGTTGAAGTATCGGACGGCTATGCCGTCGGCGTCCCCGTCCGCGACTCCAAGACCCCGCACGGCCCAGCGCTCGTCTTCGGTACCAACACGTGGGCGTCGTTCGTCACCGGGGTGCGGGAAGGCGCCTTCTCAAACGCCGATTGATCCCACCCACAGCGACAAGAACGAACGACCCCGGCACGGACCCTTCCGGCCGGGGTCGTATTCATTGCCCCTCGCCCAGTTGTCTGGGGATCCAGTCGGGGCATGACCAACGACGAGGCCGCTGTAAGGATTCTGACGCGTCTGTACGATGTCATCACCGCGTCAGCTCTCTCACCCGACGCGTCCGCGAGTGTGATCCGTGACCTTATGGAGGCATTGTGATCCCGGTCATCCCACCACACGGGTGGGCCAAGTCGAGCTACAGCAACCAAGATGGCGGAAACTGCGTCGAGTACAACCGCGCCCTCCTCGCATCCGGAGTCATCGCCGTTCGCGACTCCAAGGACACCGGCGGTCCCGTCCTCATGCTCTCCGATGAAGCATGGGCGGGTCTGGTTGAACTCGCCCGGCACGCCAAGGCGTAAGCGCGAAGCAACATCTGAAAAGTGCCGCTCGATGCGCAGGCGTCAATGCGTCTGATACCCGAGGTGGTAGGTAGTTATGACCTCACGGACGCGGTATGGATTAAGTCCAGCCACAGCAACGGGCAGTCAGCGTGCGTGGAGGCCGTGCTTTCGGGCCATGGAGTCGTCCCTGTACGGGACAGCAAAGACCTCCACGGTCCCGTTCTGCTCCTCGGCGCCGACACGTGGTCGTCATTCGTGGCCGGAGTGCGGAAAGGCGCCTTCTCAAGCATCGATTGACGCCACCCACAGCAACGAGAACGAACGACCCCGGCACGGACCCTTCCTGCCGGGGTCGGCCTCGCTCCCCGGGCTTGAGAGACAAGCGACCCCGGTGCTCGTTCGTCCGCACCGTCGGCGCACATCACCAGAACGCCCCGAAACGGAGGCAGCACAGTGCGTCGCAGAGAATTCTTCAGGTCGTCTGCCGGCGCGGGGCTGGCAGTGGGGCTTCATGAACTCGTTCAGCTCGAAGCGGGACCACGGATCGGACGGGACATACCCGTCCGGCTGCGGAAGCGTACGGCGCGCCTGCGTCGGCTTGACGACGTCCTGGGCGGCGGCGACACGTACCGCTTCTATGTCGGGGAGTATCAGGCCACCAAGGCGCTGATCCGTGACGGCAGTTACACGGAGGAGACCGGCCGTTCCCTTCTCTCCGTACTGGCCGAGCAGGCCCAGCAGGCTGGATGGGCCGCGTTCGACGCGGGCAGGCACGCCGACGCGAGCGGTCTCTACGAGGCCGGCCATCAAGCCGCCGTCGCGGCGGGCGACGACGCGCTCGCCGGGAACGCGCTCGCCTTCCTCGCGTACCAGAAGGTCAGCGCCAGCCGCACCGCCGGGGTGGAGACCGCTGTCCAGTCGTGCCGTACGGCGGGGCCCGGTGCCCCGGCCGGGGTGCGGGCGCTGCTCCACGGGCGGCTCGCCTGGGCGTACGCCGCCGCTGGGAACGTCAGCGAGACCGAGCGCGCGCTGAACACCTCGGAAGCGGTGCTCGGTGAGGCCAACGGGGTCCCGGTACCCGACTGGGCGGCGTGGGACGGCAACGGACTCCAGATCATGACCGCCCGGTGCTGGACCGAGCTGCGCCGCCCGCTCCGCGCGATCCCGGTCCTGGAGGACGTGCTGGCCCGTTACGACGACACGCACGCACGCGACAAGAGCCTCTACCTGTCCTGGCTCGCCGACTCGTACCTGGCGGCCGGGGAGATCGAACAAGCCGCGACGACCGCCGGCCGCGTGCTGGAACTTTCGGCCGGGGTGGCGTCGGTACGCCCAAGGCGCCGTATCGCGCCAGTCCTTCGAGGTCTCAGCGCCCACCGCACCGTACCGGCCGTGGCCGAGGCACTGGACAGAGCGGGGGTTTGACGTACCGACGCCCGGGTTACGGCTCGGTCGTCGTCCCGACCCAGCGCAGATACGCGGCCGAACCCGCGGCGAGCGGAACCGCCGCGACTTCCGGGTTGTCCCAGGGGTGATGGCGCAGCAGGTGCGTTTCCAGTTCGGGATAGCGGTCCGCGCGGGTCTTGAACAGGAGTTGCCACTCCTCGCCCGTTCCGAACTCGCCCCGATGCCAGAACACGGAGACCACCGGGCCGACGATCTGCGCACCGGCCGCAAGCCTGGCGGTCACCACCGACTTCGCCAGCGCCACGGCTTCCTCGCGGGTTCCCGTCGCGGTGGAGACCTGCCAGACATCAGCCATACCAAGACCCTATCGACGGGACCCCGACGACCTCGACCAGTCCGCCGGCCGACGCTGAAAGGCCATCTCATTCGGTGAGTCCGCGGTAGCAGATGAGGGTGCAGGCGATGCCGACGAAGGCCAGGGAGTGCTCTGCTTTGCGCTCGCAGCGGCGGAGATGGCAGCGGCGGTCGGCGAGCCGGGCCATGGGTGCGTTCGATGGTCCAGCGTTGGCGAGGGATCCGTGGGAAGCAGGGGGGATGATCTCCGTCGCGTGTCCGCATCGGCTTCGCTACGCTCCATGCCGCAACGTCCGGTGGTGGACAGGAGTCCCGTGGCAGCCCAAGTAACAATCGATGAAGGTGTGCTGTGGGTAGAGAGCGAGGCATATCCGCTGCGCGACATCTCCCACGTCGGCCAGAGACGACTGACCGTCGACAAGGGCGCCGCGTGGAAGAAATTTATCCTCCGGACCATCGGCTCGTGGATCCCGGGCGTCATAGTCGCCGTTGTGGCCGACACCGTGGGAACAATCGTCTTCATGGTCGTCAATGCGCTTCTGATGCGGAAGTTGGTCTCCGCTCTGCAAAAGCCCCCGGTGTACGGCCTGGTCCTCAACACCTCCGGCACCCAGCATGAGGCCATCTGGTCCACGCAGCAGGAGGAGATCCACCGGCTGATCCACGAGATCACCAAGGCGATCGGCAACCCCGACGTCGCGCAGACGATCATCAACGTGGCACACGCGGTGCAGGGCGACCTCATCCGGCAGTACGGCGCGGGCAGCATCGGCAAGGCCCGTCACAGCGGTAGCGGGAGCATCGGGTGATCATGAGCGGCGACCACATTCAGTAGTACGGCTCGGGCAGCATCGGCAAAACCGAACACACCGGCTCCGGTGGCATCGTGGCCGACGGCAAGACCGTGGGGGCGACCGCGGGAGGGCCCTGGGACACGCCCTGGCCGCGCCGGAGACAGCCAAGGTACGTACTGGGGACACGCCTTGAGCGGGGCGACAGATCGGGCGGGGTGAACTGGGCGGGACGCGGAGCCGAGGCCTTGGGGCGGGGCCGGGTACGGCACGCCGCCCCCGGCGCGACGGCAAAGGGCGGCGGGACGCGGAAGGGCGGTGGGCCGGAGCCCACCGCCCTCATGGTGTCAGCATCCCGTAGGGCCGACGGTCGGGACTAGCGGATGATCGTGATCCGGTTCGCCGCCGGCGGGGCCAGCGGGGACTGGGCCGACGAGTTCGCCGCGAGGTACGCGTTCAGCAGGTCCAGGTCCGAGGGGCCGACCAGCTTGTTCGTGCCCTGGCCGAGCGCCGCGAAGCCGTCGCCGCCGCCGCCGAGGAACTCGTTCATCGCGACGCGGTACGTCTTCGCCGGGTCGATCGGCTCACCGTTCAGCCGCACCGAGTCGGTGACGACACGGTCCGCGCCCGTCTTCGTCATGTCCAGGGTGTAGGTGAAGCCCTTCGAGACCTGGAGGATCTTCGGAGAGCCGGCGTTCGAACCGCTGACCTGCTGCTGGAGCGCCGTGATGATCTGCGCTCCCTTCAGGTCGAACACGTTCATCATGTTGGTGAACGGCTGGACCGTGAAGGCCTCGCCGTACGTCACCACACCGTTGCCCTCGGCCCCCGAGGCCGCGTAGACGAGGTCGGCCCGGATACCGCCCGGGTTCATGAAGGCGAGCTGCGCACCGCCCTTGTCGGCCGGTGCCGTGCCCTCCAGCTGGGCGTCCGCGATCACATCACCGAGCGGGGACTCCGGGCTCGACGAACCGCGGCCGTTGATGTCCGCGGAGATGAAGCCCTGGGGGGTGTTGGAGATCGGCGCGGCCAGCGTGTTCCAGCGCGCGATCAGGTCCGTCATGTCCTGGGCCTTGGGCTGGTCCCGGCTGACGATGTGGTTCGCCGACTTCACGCTCGTCCGCACGATGTCGTTCGTACGACGGTCGTAGGTGAGCGTGGTGTCCGTGTACAGACGGCCGAACGACGCGGCCGAGGTGACCAGGCGCGGGTTGCCGGCCGGGTCCGGGATGGTGCAGGCGTACGCGTTGTGCGTGTGGCCGGTGACCAGCGCGTCGACCTGCGGCGAGATGCCCTTCGCGATGTCGACGATCGGACCCGAGATGCCACCGCCGGGCGCCGGGCTGTCACAGTCGTAGTTGTACGCGGAGGAGGCCGGCGAGCCGCCCTCGTGGATCAGCGCGACGATCGAGTTGACGCCCTGCTCCTCCAGCTCCTTGGCGTACTTGTTGACCGTCTCGATCTCGTCGTGGAACTTGAGTCCCTTGACGCCCTCGGCGGTCACGATGTTCGGCGTGCCCTCCAGGGTCACCCCGATGAAGCCGATCTTGAGCCCGTGGCTCTTCCAGATCTCGTACGGCGCGAGGATCGGCTTGCCGGTCTTCTCCGACGTCACATTGGCCGCGAGGTAGGGGAAGTCGGCGCCCTTGAACTTCTTGCCCTTCTCGTAGCAGCCGTCGACCGGGTGACAGCCGCCCTTCTGGAGGCGGGACAGCTCAACGGCGCCTTCGTCGAACTCGTGGTTGCCGACGCCCGTCACATCGAGGTCGAGCTTGTTGAGCGCCTCGATGGTCGGCTCGTCGTGGAAGAGGCCGGACAGCAGCGGGCTGGCACCGACCATGTCACCGGCCGCCGCGGTGATGGAGAACTTGTTGCCCTCGCGCGCCTTGCGCAGCGAGGTCGCCAGGTACTCGACACCGCCGGCGGGAATCGCCTTGGTCGTACCGTCGGCCTGCTTCTCGTTGACGTTGCCGGACGAGCCCGCGGGCGGCTCCAGGTTTCCGTGCAGGTCGTTGAAGGACAGGAGCTGCACCTTGACCAAGTCGTCCTTGTGGTGGCCCTTGTTCCCGCCACTCTCGTCACTCGCCACGGCCGGCATCGCCGCGGCGAGCGCTCCGACGGTGGCCAGCCCCGCGGCGGCGGCGAGCAGCCGCCGTGTCGCGCGCTTCTTCTGCGGTCTCGCTGACATCGGTCCCCTTGTGGATCGAACGTATGCCTGAAGGTTCTTGAGGGTATTGAGGGTATTGAGCATGTTGAGAGTCATGAAAAGTCCGGAGTCTCATGAAGACTGCGAGCGGCAGCCTAGAGTCAACGCGCGTAGCACGACAGGGGGTCCCGGGTTACAAGCTGGTTGCCTTTGCGGGTGGGGAAGCTGTCGGGCGCAGGGCGGATCTGCGGTGCGGGGGCGGGGGCGCCGTACCCTCGATCCATGACTGACGCAGCAGCCCGCGAGCCCGGCCGGCAGATCCAGACCCTTGACGCGCTCACCCCGGAGCAGGCCGAGGACGTCCTCGACCTGCTCGCCGAGGCCGTCGCCTCGGACGGGGTACAGGCCGTCTCCGAGCAGGGCAGACTCCAGTTGCGCGGTGGACATCGCGAGGGCGTGCGGCACTTCCTGCTCAACGCCGAGGGGGGGCTTGTCGGTTACGGGCAGCTGGAGGACACCGATCCCGTCGAGGCCCCGGCCGCCGAGCTGGTCGTACGGCCCGGCTGCCGCGGTCAGGGCCATGGCCGGGCGCTGGGTGCCGCGCTGCTGGGCGCGTCCGGCAAGCGGCTGCGGGTGTGGGCACACGGCGGCAAGTCGGCCGCCCGGCATCTCGCCCAGGTGCTCGGGCTGACCCTCTTCCGCGAACTGCGCCAGCTGCGGCGCCCGTTGGGCTCGCCGGCCATCCCCGAGCCGGTGCTGCCCGCCGGGGTCACCATCCGTACGTTCGTACCGGGGCGGGACGACGCCGCCTGGCTCGCGGTCAACGCGGCGGCCTTCGCGCACCATCCGGAACAGGGCTCGCTGACCCAGCGCGATCTGGACGACCGCATGGCCGAGCCGTGGTTCGACCCGAAGGGCTTCTTCCTGGCCGAGCGCGAGGGCGAGCTGATCGGTTTCCACTGGACCAAGGTGCACGCCGAGGAGCAGCTCGGCGAGGTGTACGTCGTCGGCATCAGGCCCGACGCGCAGGGCGGCGGCCTCGGCAAGGCGCTCACCGGCGTCGGACTGCGCCATCTCGCGGCGCAGGGGCTGCCGACCGCGATGCTGTACGTGGACGCGGACAACGCGGCGGCGGTGACGGTGTACGAGCGGCTCGGCTTCCGCACGCACGAGGTGGACCTGATGTACCGCACGGAGTCCTGACGGGCGGCCCCGGGGGACTGACGGGCGGCCCGGAGCGCTGACCGACCGCCGCGGGGGACTGGCCGGCCGCCCCAGAGCACCGTCCGGCCGCCCCGGCCGATCAGGCGCCCCGACCGCCCCAAGGCTTGAAACGAGCGCTGGCGAACGGCCTCGGAGCACCGTCCGACGCCCCCGGGAGCCCGGCCGACGGGCCCGGACGCCCCGTCCCGCGGCCTCCTCATCGGCCCGCCCGGTCCGGTCGATCGGCCCGCCCGCCCCGACCGCCCCGGCCACCCCGCCCGACCGCCCAGTAACGTAACCCCGCGCACACGGCCCGTAACGGCGCGTGCCCCGGTGCACCCGTGTTTCCGTCGCGCCGGGGCGCCCCCGATCCGCTTCAGGACGCCCCCGGGGAGCCCCGCCCCGCTTTCCTTCACGTCATGTCACCGTTACCGGCCATTCAGACGGTCTTGCGACTCTCTCCCAATGCAGCCCGCTCTGCCCCCCTCATCGAACGGCAGGATCCGCCTCGCCCCTGCCCTCTCCGACGCGCCGGTCGTCCCCTCTGCGCGGAAGAATGGGGACATGAGCCAGCAGCCAGCCGAGGTACCGGTCCAGCAGACCCAGCCGTCCGTAGGTTTCATAACCGCCCACCGCCCCCACACGGTCGCCACGGCCTCCTCCGGCCTCGAACCCGATCTGGACTCCGACCTCGACGTGTACGAGGAGGACGGCGACCAGGAGGGAGACGAGCTGCCCCAGGGGCGGTTCCTCGACCGCGAGCGGAGCTGGCTCGCCTTCAACGAGCGCGTCCTGGAGCTCGCCGAGGACCCCGCGACCCCGCTGCTCGAACGGGCTAATTTCCTCGCCATCTTCGCGTCCAACCTGGACGAGTTCTTCATGGTCAGGGTGGCCGGCCTCAAGCGCCGTATCGCGACCGGCGTCGCCACCCGCTCCGCGTCGGGCCTCCAGCCCCGCGAGGTGCTCGATCTGATCTGGACCCGCTCGCGCGAGCTCATGGCCAGGCACGCCGCCTGCTATCAGCAGGACATCGCCCCCGCCCTGGCCGACGAGGGCATCCACATCATCCGGTGGCCCGAGCTGACCGACAAGGAACAGGCGCGTCTGTTCACACTTTTCCGACAGCAGATCTTCCCGGTCCTCACACCGCTGGCCGTCGACCCGGCGCACCCCTTCCCGTACATCTCCGGACTCTCGCTCAATCTGGCCGTCGTCGTGCGCAACCCCGTCAGCGGGCACCGCCACTTCGCCCGGGTCAAGGTGCCGCCGCTGCTCTCCCGCTTCCTGGAGGCCTCGCCGCAGCGGTACGTACCGCTGGAGGATGTGATCGCCGCCCACCTGGAGGAGCTGTTCCCCGGGATGGAGGTGCTGGCGCACCACATGTTCCGGGTGACCCGCAACGAGGACCTGGAAGTGGAGGAGGACGACGCCGAGAACCTCCTCAAGGCGCTGGAGAAGGAACTGATGCGGCGCCGCTTCGGCCCGCCGGTCCGTCTTGAGGTCGAGGAGTCGATCGACCCGTACATCCTCGATCTGCTGGTCCGCGAGCTGAAGGTGTCGGACGCCGAGGTCTATCCGCTGCCGGGACCGCTGGATCTGACGGCGCTCTTCGGGATCTCGCGGCTGGACCGGCCCGAGCTGAAGTACCCCAAGTTCATAGCGGGCACCCACCGCGATCTCGCCGAGGTGGAGTCCGCCTCCGCGCCGGACATATTCGCCGCGCTGCGCGAGCGCGACGTACTGCTGCACCACCCGTACGACTCGTTCTCGACCTCCGTCCAGGCCTTCCTGGAGCAGGCCGCGGCCGACCCGGACGTCCTGGCCATCAAGCAGACGCTGTACCGGACGTCCGGTGACTCGCCGATCGTGGACGCGCTGATAGACGCGGCCGAGTCGGGCAAGCAGGTCCTCGTCCTGGTCGAGATCAAGGCGCGCTTCGACGAGCAGGCCAACATCAAATGGGCGCGCAAGCTGGAGGAGTCCGGCTGCCATGTGGTGTACGGCCTGGTGGGGCTGAAGACGCACTGCAAGCTCTCGCTGGTGGTACGGCAGGAGGGCGACACCCTGCGCCGGTACAGCCATGTCGGTACGGGCAACTACCACCCGAAGACGGCGCGGCTGTACGAGGACTTCGGGCTGCTCACCGCGGACCCGCAGGTCGGCGCCGATCTGTCGGACCTGTTCAACCGGCTCTCGGGCTACTCGCGCCGGGAGACCTACCGCCGGCTGCTGGTCGCCCCGAAGTCGCTGCGTGACGGACTGATCGCCCGGATCAACAAGGAAGTCGCGCACCACCGGGCGGGACGGCCCGCCTATGTCCGTTTCAAGGTCAACTCGATGGTCGACGAAGCGATCATCGACGCCTGTTACCGGGCCTCGCAGGCGGGGGTGCCGGTCGATGTCTGGGTCCGTGGCATCTGTGCCCTGCGCCCAGGGGTCACGGGACTCTCGGAGAACATCCGGGTGCGGTCGATCCTGGGCCGCTTCCTGGAGCACTCCCGGGTCTTCGCCTTCGGCAACGGCGGGGAGCCGGAGGTCTGGCTCGGCAGCGCGGACATGATGCACCGCAATCTCGACCGGCGTATCGAAGCACTGGTCCGGGTCACCGATCCGGCTCACCGCGCGGCACTCACCCGGCTGCTGGAGACCGGGATGTCCGACGACACCTCCTCCTGGCACCTCGGCGCGGACGGCAACTGGACCCGGCATGCCACGGACCAGGACGGCCGGCCGCTGCGGAACGTACAGGAAATGCTCATAGACGCACGGAGGCGCCGGCGTGCAGCACCATGAAGTGGACATCGACCCCTTTACCGCGGGCGACACCGACCGTCTGACGGCGGGCGAGGTCCTGGCCGGACATCTGCACGCGCGCGCGGGGGACTTCCTGCGCGGGCTGCGGATGTACGGCGAGAGCGGTTCGGACACGGCGGCGGCCGAGGCCGCGGCCCGTACGCTGCGCGGCGCGGCGCGCAGGATCGGCGGCGGACTGCACACGTTCCGGCCGCTGCTCGACCCTGTCTGGGCCGACCAGCTCCGTACGGAACTGGGCTGGCTCTCCGGCACCCTGGCCCAGGAGCACGCCTGTACGAGCAGGCTGCACCGGCTGCTCGGAGCGCTGGCCCGGCTCTCGGGCGCGACGGCCACGCCCACGGCACGTACGGACGACCGGTCCGCGGCGGCGCCGCCCGGCACGCTCACGGTCGGGGCGTCCCGCGCGGGAGCGCTGCTGGACCGTCAGCTCACCCTCGCCCGGACCCGTGCCCACTCGGCGGCGCTCCAGGCGCTCGGCTCGTCGCGCTTCCACGCGGTGGCGGACGCGGTGGCCGTACTGGCCTCGGAGGTGCCGCTGGGGCCGATGGCCGCGGCCCCCGCCGTGGAGGTGCTCGCCGAACCGGGTGAGACCACGGAGCGGCAGCTGCTGGACGCCGTGGCCGCGCTGCCGCTGGCGCGCGCGGCGCATCCGTACAACGCGGAGGCCCTGGTCCACGGTCTCGCCACCGCGTCGGAGGGCGAGGCGCAGGACGCGCCCTGGCACCAGGTACGGCAGTTGCTGCGGCTGCACCGGTACGCGCAGGAGGTCTGGTGCGCGGGCGGCACCCCCGATCCGATGCTGCTCGGCGCGTGCCAGGCGCTGGACCGGCACCGGGACGCGGCCGAGGCGGCGGCAGCGGCGGCGAACGCGGCCCGTACCCCGCGGATCGCCCCGGCGACGGCGTACGCCCTGGGGGTGCTGCACGCGGACCAGCGCCTTGAGGTGGAGGCCGCGCGTTTCGCCTTCCAGCAGGTGTGGCAACAGATGTCGATGGCGGCGACCGCACCATGACCGGCCACGGTCACGACGACGGCCAAGGCCACGAGGGCGAGTACGAGCAAGGCCACGAGAGCGAGTACGAGTACGGGCACGCGTACGCGGGCGAACACGGGCGCGCGTACACGGACGACGGCGATGGCGAGTACACGTACGCGTACACCTACGAACGCGGCGACAGCGAAGGCGACGGGGGCGAACCCATGGCGGGGGCCGGGCACGGCAGGCCGGACGACACGGTGCTCGCGGCCGGCTGTGTCCTGTGGCGCCACCCCCGCGAGGGAGCCGAAGGTCCCGAGATCTGTCTGGTGCACCGGCCGAAGTACGACGACTGGTCGCACCCGAAGGGCAAGCTCAAGCGCGCGGAGGACACCCTGACGGGCGCGCTGCGCGAGGTGTACGAGGAGACCGGCCACCACTGCGCGCCCGGCGCCCGGCTCGGTACGGTCAGCTATCTGGCCCAGGGCCGTCCCAAGCGGGTCAGTTACTGGGCGGCCGAGGCGACGGACGGCGCCTTCACCCCGAGCGACGAGGTCGACCGCATAGTCTGGCTCGCTCCGGCGGCGGCCCGCGACCGGCTCACCCAGCCCCGCGACCGCATCCTGGTGGATGTCCTGCTGGACGCGCTGCACGCGACCTGATCCCGTCCTCGGGACATTTGGGCCGACGAGCGAATCGAGCATGATCAGCCGTCAGCAGTGGCATAAAGCGCCCCGAAGACGAGCTGATCCCTTCGAAAAAGAGGCCAGCACCGGTCCGTATGCCACGGTTCACTTTCCGTTCACCCTTCCCCGTCGGCGGCTTCACCTCATCTGCCTAATTTCGGGCTTACACGGTGACGGTTCACAGTGCCTCACCAACCACCCCGACACACGCCGCCGTCATCTCACGGGGACCGGCGGCTCTTGGAAGGAACACCCGAAGTGAAGCTTCAGCGCAAGAACGGGCTGCGTGCCACCGCGCTCGGTGCCCTCGCCGTCTCCGGCGCCCTGGTTCTCACGGCGTGTGGATCGGACGACAACACCAACCCCAGCGACGCGTCGTCGAAGCCCGCCGCCTCGGCGAACGCCGCTTGTGAGGGCGCCCAGGGCCAGCTTCTCGCGTCCGGTTCCAGCGCCCAGAAGAACGCCATGGACCTCTGGGTCCAGGGCTACATGGCCGCATGTCCTGGTGTGGAGGTCAACTACAAGTCGTCCTCCTCCGGTGAGGGCATCGTCGCCTTCAACCAGGGCACCGTCGGCTTCGCCGGCTCCGACTCGGCGCTCAAGCCCGAAGAGGTCGCCGACTCGAAGGAGATCTGCAAGGGCGGCCAGGGCATCAACCTGCCCATGGTCGGCGGTCCGATCGCGATCGGTTACCACCTGGAGGGTGTGGACAGCCTCGTCCTCGACGCCCCCACGCTCGCCAAGATCTTCGACAGCAAGATCAAGAGCTGGGACGACACGGCCATCGCCAAGCTGAACCCCGACGTCAAGCTCCCGAAGAAGCCCATCCAGGCCTTCCACCGCTCCGAGGACTCCGGCACCACGCAGAACCTCGGCAAGTACCTGAACGCGACCGCTTCCTCCGACTGGAAGTACGAGGCCGAGAAGAAGTGGCCCGCCCCCGGCGGCCAGGCTGCCTCCGGCTCCGCCGGTGTGGCCACCCAGGTGAAGCAGGTCGACGGCGCGATCGGTTACTTCGAGCTCTCCTACGCCACGTCGCAGCAGATCTCCACCGTCCAGATCGACACGGGTGCCAGCGCCCCCGTGGAGGCCACGTCCGACAACGCCTCCAAGGCCATCGCCGCCGCCACGATCAAGGGCACCGGCAAGGACCTGGCCCTGGAGCTGGACTACACCACCAAGGCCGACGGCGCCTACCCGATCGTCCTGGTGACCTACGAGATCGCCTGTGACACGGGCAACAAGGCCGAGACGCTTCCCACGGTCAAGTCCTTCCTGACCTACACCGCCAGCGACGAGGGCCAGAAGCTGCTCTCCGACGCCGGCTACGCCCCGATCCCCGCCGAGATCAACGCCAAGGTCCGCGAGACGGTCGCTTCCCTCTCGTAGTCCCCGGCACAGCAGGTGACAGCGGTCGGCCCGGCGCAACGCTCCGGGCCGACGGCCGTCCACCCATCCGGTGCACCGCCGCCAGGGGAGCCACCCCTCCCCCACACAGACCGGAAAGATCATGGCTTCCACCACACCTACAGACACCCCACCGGCTCCGCCGCTCAGCCCCAGGTCGGGCACCTCCACAGGGCGCGCGGGCGACAAGATCTTCTCGGGCCTCTCCCGGGGCTCGGGCATTCTGCTGCTCGTCATCATGGCGTCGATCGCGGGGTTCCTGACCTACCGCGCCGCCATCGCCCTCTCCAAGAACGAGGGCAACTTCCTCACCACGCTCGACTGGAACGCGTCCGCCGACCCGCCGGTCTTCGGTATCGCGGTCCTCTTCGTCGGTACGGTCGTCAGCTCGATCATCGCGATGATCATCGCCGTCCCGGTCGCCGTCGGCATCGCGCTCTTCATCTCGCACTACGCGCCGCGCAGACTGGCCGCGCCCATCGCGTACGTCGTCGACCTGCTCGCCGCCGTACCGAGCATCGTCTACGGACTCTGGGGCGCCCTCGTCCTCGTGCCGTATCTCGACGGCCTCAACCTCTGGCTCGACCAGTACTTCTCCTGGACGTACATCTTCGACCAGACCCAGCCGGGCGTCGCCCGCAACATGATGACCGTGGGCATCCTGCTGGCGATCATGATCCTGCCGATCGTGACCAGCGTCAGCCGGGAGGTCTTCCTCCAGGTCCCGCGGATGAACGAGGAGGCGGCCCTCGCACTGGGCGCCACCCGCTGGGAAGTCATCCGGCTCTCGGTTCTGCCGTTCGGACGCTCCGGTGTCATCTCCGCCTCGATGCTCGGCCTCGGCCGCGCGCTCGGCGAGACGATGGCCGTCGCCACGGTGCTCTCCCCGAACTATGTGCTCTCGCTCCATCTGCTCGACCCGGGCGGCGGTACGTTCGCCCAGAACATCGCGGCGAAGTTCGACGAGGCCTCCGAGACCGGGCGTGACGCCCTCATCGCCTCCGGTCTTGTGCTCTTCGTCCTCACCCTGCTGGTGAACGGCGCGGCCCGGCTGATCATCGCCCGCCGCAAGGAGTACTCGGGGGCCAACGCATGAGCCACACAGCCGTACAGCACGCACCGACCCCGCTGCCGCCCTCGGGCGGCGGGAAGAGCCTCAGCCGCCGGGGCCTCCCCCGCGGGGCGGCGGCCGGATTCGCCGTCGTCGCGATCCTCGTCGGCGTGGGCATCGGGGCCGCCGCCGGTCTCGACAGCAAGGTCCAGTGGGGCCTGATCGCCGCCATCGCCTTCCTCGTCATCTCGTATGTCACCACCTCGGTGGTGGAGAACAAGCGCCAGGCCAAGGACCGTCTCGCCACCAGCATCGTCTGGGTGTGCTTCGTCCTCGCCGTGATCCCGCTGTTCTCCCTGCTGTGGACCACGATCAGCCGTGGGGCGAAGGTCCTCGACCCGTACTTCCTCGGCCACTCCATGGCCGGTGTCCCCAGCGCCCAGCCGGGCGGTGGTGTCTATCACGCGCTCATCGGCACGCTGGAGCAGGTCGGCATCGCCACCCTGATCGCCACGCCGATCGGTCTGCTGACCGCCGTGTACCTGGTGGAGTACGGCAAGGGTTCGCTGGCGAAGGCCGTGACGTTCTTCGTGGACGTCATGACGGGCATCCCGTCCATCGTCGCGGGTCTGTTCATCCTGTCGCTCATGCTGATGACCGAGACCGACCCGTCCGGTCTGATGGGCTCGCTCGCCCTCACGATCCTGATGATCCCGGTCGTGGTCCGCTCCACCGAGGAGATGCTCAAGCTCGTACCGAACGAGCTGCGCGAGGCCTCACTGGCACTCGGTGTGCCGAAGTGGCGCACCATCCTCAAGGTCGTCCTGCCAACCGCGATCGGCGGTATCACCACTGGTGTGATGCTCGCCATCGCGCGTATCGCCGGTGAGACCGCGCCGGTCATGCTGCTCGTCTTCGGCAGTTCGCTGATCAACTCGAACCCGTTCGACGGTGCCCAGTCGTCGCTCCCCTTCTACATTTTCGACCAGTACAAGGCGGGCGAGGTCGCCGCGATCGACCGTGCGTGGGCCGCGGCCCTGGTGCTGATCGCCTTCGTCATGATCCTCAACCTGGTGGCGCGCGGCATCGCCCGCTGGAAGGCCCCGAAGACCGGCCGCTGAGGCCCGATATCCGGCTCCGCCGCGCGGGGCCACGAAAGAAGCAGTGATTGACATGGCCAAGCGAATCGATGTCAGCGGACTCTCCGCCTACTACGGCTCCCACCGGGCGATCGACGACATCTCCATGACCGTCGAGCCCCGCTCCGTGACGGCCTTCATCGGCCCGTCCGGCTGCGGCAAGTCCACGTTCCTGCGCACGCTGAACCGGATGCACGAGGTCACCCCCGGTGGCCGCGTCGAGGGCAAGGTCCTCCTGGACGACGAGAACCTGTACGGGCCGAACGTCGACCCGGTCGCCGTGCGCCGTACGGTCGGCATGGTCTTCCAGCGCCCGAACCCGTTCCCGACGATGTCGATCTTCGACAATGTCGCGGCGGGGCTGCGGCTGAACGGCACGGTACGCAAGAACCAGCTGGCCGAGGTCGTGGAGCGCTCCCTCAAGGGCGCCAACCTCTGGAACGAGGTCAAGGACCGGCTGAACAAGCCCGGCTCCGGTCTCTCCGGCGGCCAGCAGCAGCGTCTGTGCATCGCCCGCGCGATCGCGGTCGAGCCGGACGTACTGCTGATGGACGAGCCGTGCTCGGCGCTGGACCCGATATCGACCCTCGCCATCGAGGATCTGATCGGGGAGCTGAAGGAGCGCTTCACGATCGTCATCGTGACGCACAACATGCAGCAGGCGGCGCGCGTCTCGGACCGTACGGCGTTCTTCAACCTGGCCGCCGTCGGCCAGCCCGGCAAGCTCATCGAGATCGACGAGACCGAGCGCATCTTCGCCAACCCGTCCGTGCAGGCCACCGAGGACTACATCTCCGGCCGCTTCGGATAGGTCGTCAGGACCGTCCTGCGGTGCTGCATGGCGGTGCCACCGCACGACGAAGGGCCCGCCCCCTCTCCCAGGGGGGCGGGCCCACTTTCTTTGTCCGCTCTCTTCGTCCGCTTCCTTCGTCCGCTTCCTTCGTTCCTTCGTCCCGGGACCGGAGGCCGGTCAGCCGAACGTCAGGTCGACGATCCAGAAGCTCACCGCGGCCACCAGCGCGGCGGCCGGCATGGTGACGAACCAGCCGAGAATGATGTTCTTCGCGACGCCCCAGCGCACCGCGTTCACCCGCTTCGTCGCCCCGACCCCCATGATCGCCGAGGTGATGACATGCGTCGTCGAGATCGGCGCGTGAAACAGGAACGCCGAGCCGAACATGATCGACGCGCCGGTCGTCTCCGCCGCGAACCCCTGCGGCGGGTCCAGCTCGATGATCTTCCGGCCCAGCGTTCGCATGATGCGCCAGCCGCCCGCGTACGTACCCAGCGAGAGCATCACCGCGCACGCGATCTTCACCCAGACGGGAATCGAGTCGCCCGAGTCCTCCACATCGGCGATGACCAGGGCCATCACCACGATGCCCATCGTCTTCTGCGCGTCCTGGAGACCGTGTCCGAGCGCCATCCCGGCCGCGGACACGGTCTGGGCTATCCGGAAGCCGCGCTTGGCCTTGTGCGGGTTGGAGCGACGGAATATCCACAGGATCCCGACCATCACCAGATAGCCGACGAGCAGACCGACGAGCGGGGACACGAACATCGGGACGACGACCTTCTCCAGCACCCCGGACCAGATCACATCGGTGCCGCCGGCCAGCGCCGCGCCCACCATGCCGCCGAAGAGCGCGTGGGAGGACGAGGAGGGAAGCCCGTAGTACCAGGTGACCAGATTCCAGACGATCGCACCGACCAGCGCGGCGAAGAGGATGCCCATCCCCCTCGATCCATGAGGTGTCTCGATCAGACCCTCACTGACGGTCTTGGCGACCCCCTGGCCAAGGAACGCGCCCGCGAGATTCATCACCGCGGCCATCGCCAGAGCGGCGCGCGGCGTCAGCGCCCGGGTGGACACCGAGGTCGCGATGGCGTTCGCGGAGTCGTGGAAACCGTTGGTGTAGGTGAAGCCGAGCGCGACACCAATGGTCACGATCAGTGCGAAGGTGTCCACGTGGTTCAGGACTCCTTGACCGCGATGGTCTCCACCGTGTTCGCGACGTGCTCGAACGCGTCGGCGGCCTCCTCCAGCACATCGACGACCTGCTTGAGCTTGAGCACCTCCATCGCGTCGTACTTGCCGTTGAAGAGATGGGCCAGCAGTTTGCGGTGGATCTGGTCGGCCTGGTTCTCCAGCCGGTTGACCTCGATCCAGTACTCGGTGAGGTTGCTCATCGTCCGCAGGTGCGGCATGGCCTCCGCGGTCAGTTCGGCGGCCCTGGCCAGTACCTCGATCTGCTGCTCCACGCCCTTGGGCAGCTCCTCGATGTTGTAGAGGACGACCAGGTCGACGGCCTCCTCCATGAAGTCCATGATGTCGTCGAGGGAGGACGCGAGATTGTAGATGTCCTCGCGGTCGAAGGGCGTGATGAAGGAGGAGTTGAGCTGATGGAAGATCGCGTGAGTCGCGTCGTCGCCCGCGTGCTCCGCCGCCCGCATCCGCTCCGCGATCTCGGTCCGGGCGGAGGAATCCGCCCCGAGGAGTTCCATCAGGAGTTTCGAGCCCGTGACGATGTTGTCCGCGGACGCGGCGAACATGTCATAGAAGCTCGTCTCCCTGGGGGTCAGACGAAAGCGCACCTGGGGTCCTCGGGTTACATGGAATTCGGTCAGGGTGATGCTAGGCGCATCATCCGGCCACTGCTAAGCGGCAAGTCCCAAGTGTCGCCCATCAGACAAGGTGATAAGCACAGGGCCCTGCCCCAAGGCCCACAGACAGGTACCATATACCCACGAGGGGTATAACTACCCTTTTCGGACAGAGCGCTGAAACACAGCGGACACACAGCAGGAGGACGCGATGACGACCACCGAGGCGGCCGGCGCGGCGACGAGCGACGCGCCCTCCGCCATCACCGACCACGACCGCGGTGTGCACGGATATCACCAGCAGAAGGACGAGCACCTCAAGCGGCTGCGCAGGATCGAGGGGCAGATCCGGGGCCTTCAGCGGCTGGTCGACGAGGACGTCTACTGCATCGACATACTGACCCAGGTCTCCGCCTCGACGAAGGCCCTCCAGTCCTTCGCGCTCCAGCTCCTGGAGGAGCATCTGCGCCACTGCGTGGCCGATGCCGCGATCAAGGGCGGGGATGAAATCGACGCGAAGGTGGAGGAAGCGACCAAGGCGATCGCCCGGCTGCTCCGTACCTGACGCCGTATCCAACGCCGTAGGTGACACCTCATCTGTGCGCGATGTCACCTTCGCGCCCGACATCCCCTTCGTACCCGACGCCGCCTTTGTGCCCGATGTCACAGGCATAACCCGATGTCACCGGCGTAAGGGGAGAACGGCGCGGGGAGTACGGACGTACCGGCCGGGGCGCGGAGGGACCGCGCCCCGCCAGGGGTCTCACTCCCAGGAAGGCTCCCCGAACAGGGCCCGCTCGGCGGACTCCTCCAGCAGCGCCCGCTCGGACTCCTCCAGGAGAGCCCGCTCGGCCGTCACATTCAGCACCTCGTCGATACGGTCCGGGCTGAGCCGGTCCTCGTCCGCGGCGGACGCCGCGATCATCAACTCACCGCACAACTCGATCTCGGCGAGGGCGACGTGGTCCTGGACGGTCGGCGTACGCAACAGAGCCACGTGCTATCACCTCTTCCTGCCGGTGTCGACTTCCTAGCGTAGGGAGGGTGATACACACCGCGCATGGCACGTCCGGACCATTTCCGCCTTGGTTCTCCGCCGTTACGGCCGGATCCGATCTTGCCGATCCGTGATCCGGCCGCCCCGGTCACGTTCCGCCGGGACGTCCGCCGGGAGCCGGCAGGAGTCCGCGGGAGCCGGCGCCCATACCCCGCCGGGAGCCCGCGCCCAGGCCCCGATCTCCGCGCGCCCAGGCCCTGATCCCCTCGGGCTCAGGCCTTGATCTCCCCGGCGAAGATGTCGTCGGACGGGGGCAGCGCCACGGAGACCGTGAACCCGAACGCGTACAGCAGGGTGGTCGACGCGACATCGACCGTATGCCCCTGATTGACATAGCTGAACTGGTGCCTGACCTTGCGCAGCCGCCCGTCCTCGTCCAGATACGCGTCGAACGGCACCGCGTCCTCGCCGAACCCCTTGGCCGCGGCGGCCAGGGCCTCGCGGGCGTACGGCGCCGCGGACCGCGCGGCCCCGCCGATATAGGTGGTGCCCCGGTAGTGCCACACCCGGGTGCCCGCCAGATCCTGTTCCCCGACAAAGGACACATTCCGGGCGGCGCGCAGCAGTTCGGCCGCCGTCAGCGGATCGGTCGCCCCGCCCGTGACCAGATTCCCGTCCTCCAGGGTGGTCGAATCCACCCTGACCCACTTGTCGGCGGGCACCCCGGCTCCGCGGTTCTTCATGTACAGCGCGGCGGGCGAGAGCAGTTCGGTGATGGGCCGGTGCCGGTTCACCCCGGCGGGGTCCTTCGGCAGCACGACCCTGAGCCGCCCCATCCGCCGCGTGAAGTCGTATCCGCCCTCGCCCCGGATGGTCACGCGCGTCCCGCCGGCCGCCATCTCCATGGACGTACGGGCCTTCGAACTGCCCGCCGCGAGCAGCACGTCGGCCGCCCTGAGCACCGCTCCCGGGTCCGGGCTCGGCCGGTCGTCGGCCACGGCCCCGCCGCTTCCCGAGCAGCCGGCGCCCGTGGCGACGACGCCTGCCACGGCCACGACGGCGAACGCCACGTTCCTGCGTCTGTGCTGCCGCACCACCATCGCCTGCCAACCCCCAACGCCTGGCCGTCGCTTGTCCGAAGCCCACCCGTTCCGGATAACGACGCCCCGCGTTCCCCGTCACGCCGGGCCCCGCCATGAGGCACGGAGACCTCGGTACCGTGGAGTTCGTGTACGAGCGAGACACCTCCGGTCCCCCCACCGCCACTTCGCCCCCCGCCTCGGCGTCCGACCCCTCCCCCGGGTCCTCTCCCGCCCCTTTATCCCACTCCAAATCGCCCCATAGCAGCCCATCTCATACCACTTCGACCATAGAGCGCGGTTCGTTCTGTCTGGCCCGCTGCTCATGCGGCTGGACCGGCCCCGCCCGCAGATCCCGTGACCGCGCCCGTACGGACGCGGCGTCCCACGCACCACAGGGCTGAGACGGAACCCTCCTGTCCGGAATCTCTCATTCCGCAACCGTGGGTTCCTGAGGCACACTTCCCTCCTCAGGAGGTCGTCATATGGAACGGCGCACAGTGCTCACCGCGGCGGCCGCCGCCCTCACCGCGGCGGCCGCGTCCGCGTGTTCGGCCGGCGGTCCCGACCGCCCCGCGGGCACGGGCGGCACGGGCGACGGCAAGGGCGGACCGCCCGGCGGTACGGATCCGACGCCCAGTGGTACGGGAAAGTCCCCGGCCGGCGCCCCGGACTGGGCCGCGCTGGCGGAAGGGCTCGACGGGGATCTCGTACGCCCGGACGACGCGGCGTACCCGACGGCCCGCCAGCTCTACAACACCCGCTTCGACTCCCTGAAGCCCGCCGCCGTCGCGTACGCCGCCGGCGAGGACGACATCAAGGAGTGCCTCGCCTTCGCCAGGGCCCATGGCACCCCCGTCTCGATCCGCGGCGGCGGTCACTCCTACGCGGGCTGGTCCAGCGGCAACGGCCGTCTCGTCATCGACATATCGAAGCTCGACTCGCTCGAACACGCGGCCACGGACGGGATCGTCGGCGCCGGCGCCCGGCTCGGCGACGTCTACCGCACCCTCGCCGAACAGGGCCGTACGATCCCCGCCGGATCCTGCCCCACCGTCGGCGTGTCCGGGCTCACCCTCGGCGGCGGACACGGGGTGGCCGCCCGCGCGTACGGCCTCACCTGCGACAGCCTCACCTCCGCCACCCTCATCACCGCCGACGGCCGGCGGCTGACCGCCGACGCCGGACAGAACGAGGATCTCTTCTGGGCGCTGCGCGGCGCCGGGAACGGCAACTTCGGCGTCGTCACCGAACTGCGCTTCCGTACGCACCCCGCACCCGAGAGCGTCTCCGCCTTTCTGAGCTGGCCGTGGTCGAAGGCCGAGACGCTGCTCGCCGCCTGGCAGCGATGGGGTCCGGACCAGCCGGACGAGATCTGGTCCTCGCTCCATCTCTCCGCGGGTCCCGGCGGCGCCGCCCCCACCGTCTCCCTGTCCGCCTTCTCCCTCGGCGACGAGGACGATCTGAAGAACGCGCTCGACCGGCTCGCCGACGGCGCGGGCGGTCCCGGCCCGGCGAGCTCCATATCACTGCGGCAGCGCGGTTACGGGGACGCGATGCTGGTGTACGGCGGCTGCTCCGGACTCGACGAGGAGCAGTGCCATCTGCCCGGTACGACGCCGGGCCGCAGCGAGCGGGGCGCGCTCCAGCGCGAGACCTACGCCGCGGCCTCGGACTTCTACGACCGGTCCCTCTCCCCCGCCGGGCTGCGCGCCCTCGTCTCGGCCGCCGAGGCCTTCACCCGGCTCCCGCCGGACGGGAACGGGAACGGCGGCGGGGGCAGCGCCGGCTCCCTCGCCCTCACGGCGCTCGGCGGCGCGGTCAACCGCGTGGATCCGCTCGCCACGTCCTTCGTCCACCGGGGCTCGCGGATCCTGGCGCAGTACATCGCCGCCTGGCAGCCCGGCACCTCCGGATCGGCGGAGCGGGCGTGGCTGGAAAACACCCACGCTTCGCTGCGCCGGCACGCGTCGGGCGCGGCGTACCAGAACTACGCGGACCCGACGCTGACGGACTGGCGTACGGCCTACTACGGTCCCGCCGCGGACCGGCTGACGCGGCTGAAGAAGCAGTACGACCCGGACCGGCTCTTCGATTTCCCGCAGGCGCTCTGACCGCGGGGAGGCGGTGAGACGGGGGCTCCGGCCGACCGGGGACGGGCGCTCCGGCCGATTTTCACGGGCGACCGGCTGCCCGGTACCGGCCGGTCGCTGTCGCCCGTACGGCCCACCGAGGTGGCCGTACGGTCCGCCGGGCGATGCTCTGGTAGGTAGCACGTAGGCAGCAGGAGGGGGCACACCCGGCATTCCCGACTCCCAAGGGCGTACCCATGGACCGACAAGGACCCCGGATAGCCACGCTCACGACGGCCACCGTTCTGCTCGTCGCACTCGGCGGCGCCGCCGCCACGGCGGTGGACAGGCCGAAGGAGCCGAGCGAACTGACACTCATCAACACCGGCGTGGGCCAGGTGCTGGCCGACGAGAACGGCAATCCGCTCTATCTGCGGCTGGCCGACAAACCGGACCGACCCGAGTGCGCCGGCAAGTGCGCCACCACCTGGCCCGCGGCGGTCGGCTTCCCGACAAAGGCGACGGGCGTCATCGGGGAGACCGCGCAGACTCCGCTGAACGCGGCCAACAGCGACCAGCCGCACGTCATCTACAACACGCACCCGCTCTACTACTACAAGGAGGACCGGCCGAACCAGCCGAAGGGCCAGAACGTGGACGGCTTCAGTCTGGTCTCCGCGGACGGCAGGGCGGTGACGGACCGGAACGGCTCGGCGGCGACCTCGCCCCAGGCGAAGCCGTCGGCGTCGCGCACGGCGTCGTCCACGTCGAAGGCGAAGCCCCCGGCCTCGAAGACACCGGCCGCGAAGGCGCCGACCTCGAAGACCTCGAAGACGCCGAAGCCACCGAAGCCGCCCACGCCCGCGAACTCGGCGGGTGGACGGGTGCCCGCGCCGCGGACCACCACCGCCGCTCCCACCCGGGTCCCCCCGCGCATCACTCCCCAGCCGCAGGCCCCCGCGGCGACCTCGACGCGGGGGCCTGCGCCGAAGCCGGTGCCGTCGGTGGCGCCCGTGGGACCCGTGAGGCCGGGAACCAGTACGACGGGGACAGGGACGGGGACCAGTACGACGGGGACAGGGACGACGGGAACGAGCACCGGCAAGGACACCGTCCCCGGGCCCTCCGTCGGGAACCTCCAGATCACCCCGTCCGGCGCGGCCCGAGGCGGCGCGGACCACCTGACCGCCACCGACTCGGTGGTACGCAGGACCGGCACGGCCGAACTCACCCTCGCCATCGGCACCACCGCGGCGGCGGCCCTCGGCACGATCCTCGTGGTGCGCCGTGGCCGGCGCCGCGCCACGGGTGACCACCACTGACCGGAACGGCGGGGCCGGCGGGCCCGGACGACCGCAGGGCGCGTAAAACACACAGGGCGAGCCGTACGGACAGCCCGGACAGGGCGGGCCGACCGTCGCGGTCGACCAGCCTGGGCAGGGGGCCGGACAGGGCGGACAGGGCGGACCGAATGCTCGCCGTCCTCTTCGTCCTCGCGGTTCTGTGCGCCGTGGCCGGTGCCCTGCTCTATCTGCTCCCGCAGCGGCCGGCACCCGTGACGGACACGGCCGAACCCCGCCCGGTCGAGGTCACGGACCCGCCCTCCGCCCCCGTACGGCTGCGCGTCCCGGTGCTCGGACTGACCGCGGACGTACTGCCGCTCGGGGTGGACGACAACGGCGCGCTGGACGCGCCGGGGTTCCGCAACGCGATGAAGGTCGGCTGGTACGCCCTGGGCCCGCGCCCCGGAGAACGCGGCCCGGCCGTACTGGTCGGCCACCGGGACGCCCCGGCCAACCCCGGCAGCGTCCCGGTGCGCAACGGCCGCGACAACATCAAGAACGCGGTCTTCGCCAAGATCGGCCGGCTGCTCCCCGGCGATCTGGTCGAGACGGAGCTGGGCGACGGGCGGCGGCTGCCGTTCCGGGTGACGGAGGTCAACACGTACCCGACGAAGAACTTCCCGACGGACGTGGTCTACGGACCGGTGCCGAACTCACAGCTACGGCTGATCACCTGCGGCGGGGTCATCGACGCCCAGGGCCACTGGGATTCGAACGTGGTGGTCAGCGCGGTGGCGTCACGCGAGGACCCCTCGTAGGGCGTCTGTCACACGGATCCGCGGGAGTCCGTACAGATCCATACAGAGCGCGCGTACGGATTAGGCGTACGGATCGTAGGAGCGCGCGTACGGATTACGCGGCGAGATTGTTGTCGTCGGGGCGCGGCTCGGGGATACCGAGGGGCCGCGTCCCGCCCACGGCGCCGCAGCCCCCCGCGAGATCGGCCTCGCGCGCGGCCCGTGACCGTACGGCCCAGCCGGCCCGTCGCGAACGGGAGACCGCGGACACCAGCGGCGTCAGCAGGGCGAGCGCGAGGGGGGTGAGCAGCAGGGCGACGGCCGTACCGAGCGCGAAGCCGCCGATCACATCGGTCGGGTAGTGGACGCCCATATAGACCCGGCAGAAGCCTTCGAGGAGTGCCAGCCCGATCGCGGCCAGACCGAATTTACGGTGGGCGATGAAGACCCCGGCGCCGATGGCCATCGCCATGGTGGCGTGATCGCTGACGAACGAGTAGTCCGTCTTGCCCGCCACCAGGACTTCCACGCCCTTGTGGTCCAGGAACGGTCTCGGCCGTTCCACGAAGCCCCGGATGGGGATGTTGATCAGCAGCGCGACGGCGGCGGCGAGCGGCGCCCAGAGGAGTCCGACGACGGTGGTGACGGAGTCCTCCGCCGTTCCGCTTCGGCGCACGCTCCACCAGCACCAGAGCACGATGAGCACCAGCGCGGCCATGATCCCGTACTCGCCGGCGAACTCCATGACGCGGTCGAACCACAACGGTGCGCCCTTGGCGAGCCCATTGATGTCATAGAGCAGGCTGACATCGGGGTTCGACCCATCCAGTGCGAGTCCAGCCATCTGCTGCGGCCCCTTGCCTTGTCACCCGGCGCGCCGCAGATCCGCGCGCACCGCCTCCACCAACCCCCGTGGTCGGTACGGAACATGCCGCGTGATCAATACCCGGCTGTTGTCCAGGGAACGGCGTACTCACCGTCTACGTTCCGCTCTCCACCGAACGATCACCATGACGTTATCGAAGAGTGACACGTCGTCCCAGTTCAGACGGCCGCCGAGAGGGAGAGTTCCGGCCATGCGGGGTGCTGCCGGGGGGCCGAGGAGCCGCCGAGGAGCCAGGGGTCCGGGAGGCCCAGGTCGACCCCGGGCGGCCCGGAGCCACCCGGGGAGGAGACCCCTGGGGAGTCCGCCGTCAGACGGCCGGCCGGCTCTCCGGGAGATCGGTCGGCAGCGATTTGGCACCGTCCTCGGTGACCCGCGTGGCCCCGAAGTAGTCCGGGGTGTCGATCTTGTCGAAGCGGATCACGGCCCCCGTGTACGGCGCGTTGATCATGTACCCGCCGCCCACATACAGACCCACATGCCGGATGGTCCGCGAGTTCGTCAGATCGTCCGAGAAGAAGACGAGGTCACCGGGGAGCAGCTCGTCGCGCGAGGGGTGCTCACCGGCGTTGTACTGGTCATTGGCGACCCGGGGCAGCTCGATCCCCACGGTCCGGTACGCGGCCTGCGTCAGCCCGGAACAGTCGAACCGCCCGCCCTGGTCGGCCGTACCGTTCCCGCCCCAGAGATAGGGCGTGCCGAGTTTCTGCTGCGCGAAGTAGATGGCCGAGGCGGCCTGCCGCGACGGCTCGACGCGCCCGATGGGCCGGGCGAAGCTCTTCTCCAGCGTCCGGATGACCTTGACGTAGTTCTGGGTCTCCCGGTACGGCGGAACGCCGCCGTACTTGATGACGGCGTAGGCCCCCGCGTTGTACGCCGCGAGCATGTTGTTGGTCGCGTCCCCGGGCACGTCCTTGACGTATCCGGCCAATTCGCAGTCGTAGGAGGCGGCGGACGGAATCGCGTCGGCCGGGTCCCAGATGTCCCGGTCCCCGTCACCGTCCCCGTCGATCCCGTGCGCCTGCCAGGTCCCGGGGATGAACTGCCCGATGCCCCTGGCGTCGGCGGGACTCTGGGCGCTGGGGTTCCACCCGCTCTCCTGGTACAACTGCGCGGCGAGCAGCGCGGGATTGATGGCGGGACAGTAGTTGCCCCACTTCTGCACAAGCGGCTGATACGCGGCGGGCACGGCCCCCTTGGCCAGCCCCACCCTCCCCCCGCCGCCGACCAGCCCGGCGGCGGCGGAATAGGTCCCCACGACGAGCAGGGCCACAAACCCCATCCCGACCCCACCGACAGCGGCCACGACCAGCCATGCCTTACGCACCGTCAAACACCCTCCGCGTCAGGGCCACCAGTCCCGCCCCAGTCTAGGCGCGGAGCCCCCGGATCAGGAGATACCAACGGAGGACGCCGAAAGACCCCCCGTGGATGACCAGAAGTCGTCGTAGACATCGGGCCGCGCGGGGTACTCACCCGCACGTTGCGGCGTGTTCGGCTCGGTCGCCGGATCCGGCACGGCGGATTCGGTGAAGCACGGGGTGGTGATGGAGAAGAAGAACTGGCCTTCACCTCCGACGGCGACGCTCATGCGGAAGTTCTCCGGCGAAGCGGCGTAGATGGCCGGGAGATCCTTGTCGGCGTCTACGCTGGTGATCTCGTATCCACGCGCCTTCCAATTGCGTTCCACCACACCGAGCAAGTTCCCTCTCCGTTCCTCGGAAACGACGGTCATCACCGCGATTCGGCGCTTTACCGATCCTCTACCTGGCAATTCATCCTTGAGGCCGCTACAGATGTGGTCGTTCGAGGGGCCGTGATTCCATCGCAATTCCGGTCTGATACCGGACACCGTCTCATGCATGATCGCGTCGGCTTTTTCGGCCGCCTGTTGCATGTTCACTCCGGGCAGCTTCCTTTCGGGGGCACTGGCACCTCGCTGTGAGCCACATCCGGAGACCAGGACAACCGGAATTACCATCAGGGCAAGGCATGCAGCTTTCATCGGTGCTCCTGAGTGCTGATCTTGTCGCCTCGGCCTGCGACGATTTTCGCGATATTCCGCGCGGATTCCTCATCGTCGTCCGGATTGAAATAGTTGGTGTGCGCCGTGAACCCGCCCCGGTCTCCCAGAGGACGCGGTCCGTCCTCGACCCGGAACCGGCGCGCGCCGAACGCCTCGTGCGCCGGGTCCGTGCCGAACCAGATTTCACGGTCGTCCGCCTGCGCGTCCTGCGCGAAGAACGCCGCCGCTCCTCCCCCCAGCCCTCCCGCCGCCGCCCCCAGAGGCCCGCCCACCGCGGACCCCACCACCGCTCCGCTGACCGCGCCGGTCGCCATACCGCGGGCCTCGATCTTGGCCGGCATCGCCGTCACCGGGTCGTTCTCCGCCGCGCCCACGAACACATGCCTCCGCCCCACCCCCAGTTCGTCGGCCGAAGCCGCACCCGTCCCCGGGCTGCCCAGCAGCACGATGTCGTCGGCGCCCGGAATCCCTCCCTGGCGCTGCGCGGCCTGGCCGACCGTGAGCGAACCGTACGAGTGCCCGATGGCCGTCACATGCGGATCCTCGTTCCGGTTCGTCGCCGAGACGCCGGACATGAATTCGTTGTACGCGACCGCCCCCACCCGCGCCTGATCAGCGAACATCACATCCGTATTGCCCGCGACATCGGCGGCGGAGAGCTGAGGCGCGTCGTACCCCAGCCATACGATCGAGGCGCTGGACGCGTCGTACTCACGCGCCCCCACCGCCGTGTCCCGCGCCCGCTTCAGGTCGTTCCTCGCGAATTCCTCGTCCAGCGACGTCCCCAGCCCCGGCACATACACCGAGACATTCCTCGCCGCGTCCGGATTCCCGTAGGAGACGATCGCCCGCCCATTACCGTGCTCCCCGATCCCCAGCAGAAACATCGGCGGATGTCCGCCCGACCGCACCTGCTCGTCGATCGCCCTCAGCCCCGCCAGCCGCGTCCGCTCCCCCTCGTCCCCCGCCCGCCCCTCCAGCTTTCCGATCAGCAGCGCCAGGTTGTCCCTGTTCGCCGCGTCCCGTACCTCCGCCGGGATCCCGTCCAGGTTCCCGATCTCGTCCGGATAGACCGCCAGATACTCCTCGCGCCGCTCCTGCGTCAGACCGTCCCACCACGCCCTGCGCTCCGCGGGGGACTTCTCCCTCGGGATGGACTCCCTCAGGTACTCGTCCGCGAGTCCCCGCACCGCCGTCGCGTCGCCGTGCGCGTCCGTCCAGATCGCGTCGGAGGTCAGCGGACCGTCCCGGGGAGCCGTCAGCTTCAGGAGCGTGGCCGTGTAGCGCGCGTCGATCCGGTTCGCCTCACCGACCGCGCACGCGATCGTGTCGGCGATCTCCTGGGCCTTCGCCGCATGGGGATTCGGCGCCGTCAGGGCCGGCGGCGGGGACAGCAGTCTCGGCAGCGCGCTGCCCTCGGCCGTCCCGCCCGGGAGCTTGTCCCGTGTGATCAGATGTTCGCCCGCCGCCGGATAGCCGACCGAACCGTCCGCGTGGACCGTGAACTTCAAGCCATCCGCGTCGTCCAGCGCCGCCCGCAGCATCCGCTGAGCCCCCCTCAGTTCCTGGGCGAGGCTGTTCAGGGTCGTACGGATCAGTCCGCATTCCACATATACGTACTGGAAGTTACGGCTCAGCTCCCCCAGCCGCGCGCTCGCCGCCTCCAGCGCCTCGCCCTTCTGCGTGGCCTCAAGACCCACAAGGAGCTGCTTGTCGATACGGTCCCGTGCCGCGTCCGCGCGGTTGCTCACCTTGCCCCAGCCGTCGGCCGCGCCCTCCAGTTCGGAGCACTTCAGCTCACGTAACTGTGTCCATGTCAGCGCCCCGCCCCAGCCGCCACCGCCACCGTCAGCACCGCCAGCACCGCCACCACGACCACGACCAGCGCCGAACCCGTTCACCGCCCGCCGCCACCCACCCGCGCGAACGACGCGCTGATCGCCGACTCGCACTCGCCCTGGTCCCGCGCGACCGCCCGCAGATGAACCGCCAGGCTCGCGCACTCCCCCATCGCGATCTCGACGCGCCGCTCCCACGACATACGCACCGTCCGCAGCACCGCCGCGGCCCCCAGGCCCTCCGTACCGGCCGCCACCCCCTCGTGTGCGGCGGCGAACTCACCCCGCACCAGGCCCATATGCGTACGCAGCGCTTCGGCCGCCCCGGCCGCCCGCGTCCAGGGACCGCCGCTGTGCCGCAACTCTCCGCCGTGCCGGGGCCCGCCGGTGCGCGGAGCCGGTACGCCGCCGACGGCCAGGTCGATCAGACGCCGCGGACCGTCCGGTTGGTCCGCGTCCCCCGCCGCCCCGCTCTGCCCCCACCCATTGCGGTCCCACCCGTTCCGGTCCTGCGCGCCCTGCCCCTGTCCGTGCCCCACAAACCCCGCCATGCCGCTCTCGCCTCTGTTCCTCACCCAGGCCCCTGTCCCTCGCCCGGGATGTCGACCGGCACTGTGCCAAAGGCGGACACCTCGCCGCCCCGCTCACAAACAGAGCGCGGGAGCCGCATAGATACGCCGGAGCCGCCCGTGGCCCCGGACAGTCCTGGGTATCCATGGGCAGCGGCCCGTCGGCCGTACGGCCCGGCGCGGGCACCAAGTTCACCCGTACGGTTGGCGCGGCGCGACGGGATCCTCGACTCCCCGACCCCGACGACTGCGCGCCGACCGCCGTGGCCGACCACCACGACCCGATCGATCAGACCCGGGCGGGACGTGACCGTAAAGGTGTAACAACGACAGTCATTGCCCGCAGTCACGCACCGTGATACACAGAGTAACCATGTGCGTACGCAGATGTCCGATCCACGCCAGGTCAGGGCGGCATGATCGGTCATATGTGCGGGGATCGGGTAAAGAGAGCCGCCAAGCGGCATACGAGAGCGGTTCCATCAGCGAAGATAGAGCGTGACCCATGCCATGGGGGCGTGGGCGTGAACAACCCAACAGGGGCGGTGAGTTACATGTACCTGGCGGCCGAGAAGGGCGACATCACCACCATCATCGGTGGCATCGCCCCGAACTGGGGGCCTTTCGGGACTCTGGGGAACGAGGCCCGCGTCATGATCGAGGTAGTGATGGCCGTGGCCATCCTGCTCTGCCTCGGCATCGCGATCTGGGGCGCGGCCAAACAGCGGATCGGAGCGACCGCGCTCAGGGACACGTTCAGCGCGGAACAGGGCAAGGGGCTGATTGTCGCCGGGCTCACCGGTGTCTTCATCATCGGCTCGCTGGGCACGCTTTTCACCATCGTGTACGGGATGGCCGTCTAGCCGCTGTCCCCAAGTCCCCGTCCCCGAGCCCTGTCCCCGAGCCCCTCTCCGAACGCTGTCCCCGATCCTGTCGAAGCCCTGACCACGAGTCCCGTTCCCACCAGTCCCGTTCCCACCAGTCCGTACCGGGCGTGCCCGGACCACCTTCAACACCACCTGTCCGTCGCGCCCACCGGCTGAGGTTGCGTCTCCCTGATGTCGAGTCACCACACCGCGCCCGCGCGGCAACCAGCACGGCTACCGTCGTACTACGCGGACCACGCGGAACCGCAAACGGCTGAGGGGACGTACGCGGCATGAGCTTCGGCGACGAGCACGGCTACGGCGGCGACTCGGGCCGTACGGACGACGGTTTCGGCGGCACGGGCCAGACCCGTACGCGCCTGCCCGACGGCAGAAGCGGCGAGATGTACGGCGGCGCCCGCCGCCCCGCCCGCGGCTCCCGCTCCCTCATCACCGTGGTGGGCGTGGTCGTCCTCCTCATCGCGGCCATCGCCTTCGCCAACCGCGGCGGCGACAAGTCCGCCGACACCGGCAAAGACACGGGAGCCGCGGCCGCCGACCCGACAGCGGCATCGGGCGTGAAGCCGGTCACGGGCAAGAACGGCACAATCCCGTCAGGCTTCACCCAGGACGAACAGGGCGCGGCAAGCGCGGCAGCCAACTACGCGGTGGCACTGGGCTCCGCGGAGATGTTCAACGCGGACGCACGGCAGGGCATCATCCGCGCCACGCACGATCCCAGCACCGTCGAAGAACTACTCGTTGACATGGAAACGGCGTACTCCCCGGCCTTCTACCAGAACGTCGGCCTCAACGAGGACGGCTCCGCCCCCACGGGTCTCACCTTCGTGTCCAGGACCGTGCCCGTGGGCACCAAGGTCACCGATCTGAACTCCACCACGGCGACCGTCGAGGTCTGGTCCACCGGTCTCGTGGGGCTGGCCGGCGAAGAATCCACCAAGCCGGTGGCCGAGACCTGGTTCACCATCACCCAGAAGCTCAAGTGGATCGACGGTGACTGGAAGGTCTCCTCGTCGAGCCAGTCAGAGGGCCCCACGCCGGTCACCGGCGACAACCGGGCCTCCACCGCGGACGAGATCGCCAAGGCCGTTGAGGGATATGGAGGCTTCACCTATGCCCGGTAGCCCCGGCAGTCCCAGCCGTCCCGGTCGCCCCAGCCCCGGCAACTCCGCCGGCCGCCGGCTCGGTGCCTCCTCGCTCGCCATGTCCCTGGCGGGTGCCTCGGCGCTGGTCCTGGCCCTGGCCCTGGCCCTGGCCACCCGCGCCTCCGCCGCGCCGACACCGAGTCCCACCCCGACCGACGGCGCCTCGTCGAGCCCGTCGCCCAGTGCCAGCGACAACGTCTGCGACCTCATCGTCGGCCAGGCCAAGGAGTACTGCGAGGACGGCGAGAAAGCCGCGGGCGCCCCGCGCTCCGGCGGCGTCTCCGATCCCGCCAGCGCCCTCGACCCCCTCTCCTCCCTCGCCAGAGGCTGCGCCGACGCCGCCGCCTGGATCGTCGGCAAGCTCAGCGACGCGGTGAACGAGACCGCCAACGTCGACTTCACCAACGCCGCCTTCCTGCGCCAGTACGCCGTCATCTTCGCCGCCTCCACCGTCCTCACCCTCGTCATCTGGCTCCTCGCCGTCGCCAAGCGCGCCATCCGCGGCGTCCCCCTGACCACCGCGCTCTCCGAGGCCATCGGCTTCCTCTGGCTGACCGTCCTCGCCTCCGCCTTCACCCCGCTCATCCTCTACACGATCGTCTCCGCGACCGACGGCGTCACCGAGGTCATCGCCACCTCCACCGGCGGCCAGACCGATGTCTTCTTCGGCGGCTTCGCCGAAGCCCTCAAGAAGGGCGACGACATCGGCGGCGGCCCGATCATGCTGATCGTCGTCGCCCTCGTGTCGATCCTCGCCGCCGGCGTCCTCTGGCTGGAGCTGGTCATCCGGGCCGCGCTCCTCTACGTCGGCGCGCTCCTCGGCACCGTCGTCTACGCCGGGCTCGTCGACAAGAACATGTGGGGCCATGTCCGCCGCTGGGCCGGCATCATGATCGCCGTCATCCTGGTCAAACCCGTGATCATGATCGTCCTCGGTCTCGCGGGCGCGCTCTCCGCCGACGAAGGCCCCGACGCGTTCTCCGCGGTCGTCTCCGGCCTCGCCATCATCCTGCTCGCGATCTTCGCCTCCGCGATGATCTACCGCTTCGTGCCCGGCTTCGGCGACGAGGTCGCCTCCTCCCGCACCAACCGGAAGCAGGCCACCGACGGCGCCCAGGCCGCCGCCCTCATCAGCTCGCCCGCCGCCCTCGTCTCCCAGGGCATCAAGACCCACAGCAGCCGCGGCGCCCAGCAGCAGGGCAACAGCGGCGGCGGAAGCGGCGGACGGCCCGCCAATCCGGTCTCCGGAGGCGTCGCCGCGCACAGTTCACGCAACTCCGGCGGCGGAGCGGGCACCGGCAGCGTTCCCGCCGCGCCCCCGCCCCGGAGCGGCGGCCCCACCGGCGGCACCCCCCACGGCTCACGTAACACCGGCACTGGAACTGGAACTGGCAACAACAGCACTGGAGGTGGAGGGCGTTGACGACCCAGTCCCACGCGATCGCGCCCCGCCGCACGTATCTCATCGGCCGCGCCCGGCCGAACGCGATCGTCGGCAAGAACCGCGAGACCGGCGAGATCGCCCTGATCATCGCCGGCGCCTTCATCGGCATGATGTGCGGGCTCCTCGTGCCCGTCCTGCCGCTGCGGATCGTGACCCTCGCCGGGTTCCCGCTCATCGCGCTGGCCGCCGTCTACGTGCCGTACAAACAGCGCACGTTCTACAAGTGGTACGAGATCAACCGCAGCTTCAAACGCACCCTGCGCGGCGGTACGGTCTACCGCTCCGCCGCCATGGAGGCCGGCACCTCCCTCGACGGCCGCGAGGTCGAGATCGGCCCGCCCCCCGGCATCGGCCGTATCAACTGGCTGGCCGCGCCCTTCGGCCCCGACGAGATCGCCGTCCTGCTGCACGCCGACCGCCGCACCGTCACCGCCGCCATCGAGATCGAGGGCCCCGGCGTCGGACTGCGCGACAGCGAGGACCAGGAAGCCCTCGTCGACCGCTTCGGCACGCTCCTCAAGCACGTCGCCAACGGGGACGGCTTCGTCACCCGGCTCCAGATGCTCGCCCGTACGCTCCCCGCCGACCCCGACGCGCACGCCAAGGACGTCGCCCAGCGCGGCGATTCCGCCTCCCCCGACTGGCTCCAGAACTCCTACGACCAGCTCCAGTCGATGGTCTCCACCTCCAGCGAGCAGCACCGCGCCTATCTGGTCGCCTGTATGCACTACACCCGTGAACTGGCCGCCGAGGGCCAGGCCATGGCCCGTGCCGCCCGCCAGGCCGCCGGTACGAGGAAACTCGACCGGGACGCGGGCCTCGCCGTCGTCATGGCCCGCGAGCTGACCGACATCTGCGCCCGGCTCGCCGAGGCGGACATCCGGGTACGGCAACCCCTCGGGCAGAGCCGTCTCGCCTCCCTCGTGCACTCCATGTACGACCCCGACCACCCCATCGACCACATCCAGGCCATGACGAAACGAAACACCTGGCCGGCCGAGCTGGACGCGATGGAACCGACCTATCTCCAGGCCAAGACCCGGGAGTCGTCCACCCGCGCGCCCTGGTGCCACTCCACCGCCTGGGTCAAGGAATGGCCCATGACCCCGGTCGGCGTGAACTTCCTCGCGCCCCTGCTCGTCCACACACCCGATGTGATCCGTACGGTCTCGGTCACCATGGACCTCGAACCGACCGAGATCGCCATCGAGCGGATGCTGACGGAGAAGACCAACGACGAGGCGGAGGCGAGCCGCGCCGCCAAGATGAACCGCACCGTCGACCCGCGCGACATCGCCGCGCACGGGCGGCTGGACCAGCGGGGTGAAGATCTCGCCAGCGGGGCGGCGGGCGTCAACCTCGTCGGGTACATCACAGTGTCCTCCAGGACACCCGAGGCACTGGCCAGGGACAAACGCACGATCAGAGCCTCGGCCGGCAAGTCGTATCTCAAGCTGGAGTGGTGCGACCGCGAGCACCACCGGGCCTTTGTGAACACCCTGCCGTTCGCGACCGGCATCCGCCGCTAGCCGCACCGCCCGCCGCCGCCCGCCACCGCCCCGCTGCCCCGCTTGCCCGCCCGCCAGACACCGACCGACGCGAAGCGCCGACTACCGCTGACAACCGACGAGCCGAAAGGGGCCTGTGGTGCGAGATCCGCTGTCCGTCCTCACGGATGCCTTCACCAGCTTCCTCTTCGGGAAGGTGGAGACGACCCGGCTGCCGGTCCGTACGTCCACGGGCCAGGCCCAGGCCGTCTATCTGCCCACCGCGGCCCCCGGCCTCGGCGACTCGGGCGTGATCATCGGCCGCGAGGTCTACAGCGGCAAGGGCTATATCTACGACCCCTTCCAGCTCTACGGCCAACAGCTCCCGGCCCCCCACTGGCTGGTGCTCGGCGAGTCCGGCAACGGCAAGTCGGCGCTGGAGAAGACCTACGTACTGCGCCAGCTGCGCTTCCGCGACCGCCAGGTCGTCGTCCTGGACGCCCAGGGCGAGGACGGCGTCGGCGAGTGGAACCTCATCGCCCAGGAGCTGGGAATAACCCCCATCCGGCTGGACCCGATGGCGGCGCTCGACGGCGGAATCCGGCTCAACCCCCTCGATCCCTCGATCACCACGACCGGTCAGCTCGCCCTGCTCCGTACGATCATCGAAGTCGCGATGGGACACGGCCTCGACGAGCGCTCCGGCTTCGCGCTCAAGGTCGCGCACGCCTATGTCAACGAGACCATCGTCGACCGCCAGCCCGTCCTGATGGACATCGTCGAACAACTGCGCCATCCGGAACCCGAGTCGGCCGAGGCGATGAATGTCGACCTGGACGATGTACGGGCCTGGGGCCTGGATGTGGCGCTGGTCCTGGACCGGCTGGTCGACGGTGACCTCAGGGGCATGTTCGACGGGCCGACGACCGTCGGAATCGATCTCGACGCCCCGCTGATCGTCTTCGACCTCTCCCACATCGACCGCAACTCGATCGCGATGCCGATCCTGATGGCGATCGTGGGCGTCTGGCTGGAGCACACCTGGATCCGCCCCGACCGCAGGAAGCGCATCTTCCTGGTCGAGGAGGCCTGGCACATCATCAACTCCCCCTTCGTCGCCCAGCTCTTCCAGCGGCTGCTCAAGTTCGGCCGGCGGCTCGGGCTCTCCTTCGTCGCCGTGGTGCACCACCTCTCCGACGTCGTCGACGGGGCGGCGGCCCGCGAGGCCGCGGCCATCCTCAAGATGGCCTCGACCCGGACGATCTACGCCCAGAAGGCCGACGAGGCGAGAGCGACCGGCCGGGTGCTCGGACTGCCCCGCTGGGCGGTCGAGATCATCCCGACACTCACACCGGGAATCGCGGTCTGGGACGTCAACGGCAATGTCCAGGTCGTCAAGCATCTCGTCACGGAGGCCGAACGGCCGCTGGTCTTCACCGACCGGGCCATGACCGAGAACTCCCAGGCGTCGAACGCGGCCGACGCCGCCGACGCCCTGGCCGCCGGACTCCCCGCGGACATGCAGGCGGCGGAATGGGAGGCGGAGCAGCGGGCGATCCTCCTTGAACGGCAACGGCAGTTCAACGAGTCCTCCGAGTCGACGGTGGCGTGAGATGCCGCGCCACCACGACGGGCAGGGACAGGGACAGGGACAGGGACAGGGACAGGGGTACGGTCCGGCTCAGGGCCGGGGCGGTGTCCCCGACGGGCTGCTGCTCGGGCTGCTCGGCTTCGTACTGGGACTGTCGCTGCTGGTCTGGACGGCGACCGGCCTGGCCGGTCTCTTCACACACGGCGCCTGGCCGGACGGGGTGACCTACGGCCGTACGCCCGTGGCGATGCGTCAGCTCGCCTCCGCGCCGCACGACGTGGCGGGCGCCTGGCCGGACACCCCCGCGTCGCAGCTCTCCGGGTACGGGCTGTTCTGGGGACTGCTGATAAGCCAGCTCATGGTGCTGACCGTCCTCACGGTGTTCGTCCTGGGAGTGACGGCCCGGTATCGGGCGGTACGAGCACGCCGGCGCGAACAGCTACGCGACGAGCGGGAGCAGCAGGCGCGGGACGGACGTGACGTGCTCGGCAAGGCCGCCCGGCCGGGCGGCGTCACCGCGATGGCCGGAGCAGGCCCAGGACCGGGCCCGGGACCTTCCGCGCGGGCGGCTGCTGTCGAGTCCGTGGAGACGCCCGAGACACAGGCCCACGCTCAATCCCGGCCCCAGCCCCAGCCCCAAGCCCACCTCCAGGCCGACGCCGGGACTCAGGGCCGGCACCAGAGCTGGGCAGCCGCGCCGTCCCCGGCCCCCGCAGGCCCCACGCCCACCGTCTCCGTCGCGTCCGCCACCTTCACATCCGCGGCCGCGCCCGTGCCCGCGTCCGTCGGCCTCCCCGGTCCACGTACCGCGCCGCGCGTACAGTACGGCGATCCCCTCACCCGCCGTCCCGTCTCCGTCCAGGCCGTCCTGGACGCCGAGGGTCCCGCCCTCGTGGTCACCTCCGACCCGACGGTGTGGGCGGAGACGAAAGACGCGCGGGCCAAGCTCGGTCCCGTTCTGCTCTACGACCCGGGCCATCTCTGCGACACCCCGGCCCGGCTCCACTGGTCACCCACCACGGGATGCGAGGACGCGGCCACCGCCGCCGCCCGCGCGACCGCGCTGCTCGCCCCCGTACGCCCGCACGCCCTGCTCGACGCCGCCATGGCGGACACGGCGGAAACGCTCCTGCGGTGCTGGCTGCACGCCGCGGCCGTGGACGGGCGGCCCTTCAAACAGGTGCACCGCTGGGCGCAGGGCGGCAGCGCGCACGAGGCGGTACGGATCCTCCGCACCCACCCCAAGGCCACCTCCGGACTCGCCGGTCTCCTGGAGTCCGCGCTCACCGCGCACCCCGAACGCCGCGAAGTGGCCCAGCAGTTGACGGCCCGTGCGCTCGCCGCCCTGTCCTCCGTCCATATCCGGGACGCCTGCACCCCGAACCGAACCGATACGCTCACGCTGGATTCTTTTGTGAGCGAGGGGGGCACTCTGTATGTGGTGGGTGAGCCGATCGAAGATCCGCGCTCCCGCCCGGGTGCGATGCCTCTGCTCACCGCACTCACCTCAAGCGTGGTCGAGCACGGCCGCCGCATGGCCGCACGGTCATCTGACGGTCGGCTCGACCCACCAATGACGCTCGTCCTCGACGATGTCGCCGCCGTGGCTCCGCTTCCCCAGCTTCCGGAGCTGCTGGCCACCGGTCAGGACCGGGGGCTACCCGCCCTGGTGCTGCTCCGCTCGCGGCAACAGGGCCGGGACCGCTGGCCCCACGCCGATATCCAGAGCCTGTCGGACGAGACATAGCACGCGCCTTCCCCGCCGCACCCGGCTCCATGCCTGCCTCGGAATGCCTCCCTCGGACGACCAGGACGGACAGCCCTCAGGGGCGTTCGATCGCCATCTCCACTTCCTTGGCGAGCGGATCGTGCTCGAACGGTACGACGGTCCCGGTCGGTACGAACCCGAGCTTGCGATAGGCGGCCCGCGCCCGCGGGTTCCCCTCGTGGACATAGAGCCGTACACGGGACAACCACGGTTCCTGCTGCCCCCACGCCCAGTCGAGCGCCTCCGCGACCAGCGCTCCGAGCAGTCCGCTGCCGCGCTGTTCGGGACGCACATAGACACCGACGAGATGTCCCTGCGGCTGGGCGATGGTGGAGCCGAAGAAGTCGCTGCCGCCGGCCTCCTCGATCAGCACGGCCACAGAACCGGACCAGCTTCCGTCCGTGGCCTCGGCGATGAACTGGCCTGAGCGTGCACCGTGCCGGGGCGAGGCGCCGGCCGCTCGCTGCTGCCAGTACAGGTCGGGGTGCGCGAGCCCCTGCTCGTACGTCTCCAGAAACGCGACCGGGGCGGCCGGATCCTGGAGCGCGGCCAGCCGGATCGCCTTGACCTTGGCCCATTCATCGGGCTGGACGGCACGTATCACATGGTTCATGCACCGATAGTCCGCGCAGGGGCCACGGCTCGCAAGGCGGTTTTCGCGCGGCGGCGGCCAGAAAGGCCCTCAGAAAGATCCCGGAAAGTCCTGGAAAGAAAAAGTCCTGGAACGCAGAAGTGCCCCGTACCGGATAACCGGCACAGGGCACTTCACACAATAATTGTTCGGCGGCGTCCTACTCTCCCACAGGGTCCCCCCTGCAGTACCATCGGCGCTGTGAGGCTTAGCTTCCGGGTTCGGAATGTAACCGGGCGTTTCCCTCACGCCATGACCACCGAAACACTATAAAACAACAACCAACCGGATAACACACAGCCGTTCATTGTCTCAGAACTAACACAGTGGACGCGAGCAACTGAGGACAAGCCCTCGGCCTATTAGTACCGGTCAACTCCACCAGTCACCTGGCTTCCATATCCGGCCTATCAACC
>NZ_JBSGVS010000019.1:0-129462 GCF_053608565.1 Streptomyces sp. NPDC055025 | reverse complement strand
GGACGCAATTGAGTGAGGGCGTTCCGCCGATGTGGCGGAACGCCCTCACCCGGTTGGCTTCCCGGTGTGTCCGGTCAGCCGGTGAGCGAGTTCAGCTTCGCCAGATAACCGTCACGGTGACCGGCCGCATTCGGGTGGTAGGACTCATTGATCTTGTCCCATTCCAGGCTGGTCACCCAGGGGGTACCACCTGAGCAGAGCGTGTGCGGATCGAATATCGGCCGGGCGTCGAGGAATTCGAAACCGGCCTCGGCCGCACGGGCCGATGTGACGGAGGCCAGAGTGTCCGCCGCCGAGTTCATGGCGGCGCGTTCGGTGTCGCTCAGTCCGAATATTCCGCAGTTACCCCGGATGGTGTAGAGCCGCGGATAGCCGATGACGATGACTCTCGCGTTGGGCGCCTTGGCGCGCACCGCCGCGTAGGTCTGTGCCAGCGCGGGGGACAGATACGCCTGCGCGGCCTGCTTCGCGAGCTCGACGCCGTTGACGCAGTCCCGGTCGTCGATGGTGAGGATGCAGTTCGTCAGCACATCGACGAAACCGACGTCGTTGCCGCCGACCTGGAGCGTCACCAGGGTGGTGTCCGCCGTCAGCTGGGGAATCTGCGCATTGATCACATCGGTCGTGGTGGCACCGGAGCAGGACGCCTCCACGAAGGCGACCGACGGGTGCTGGGCGGCCCAGAGCCGGGAATAGGTCAGCGGGCCGCGCCGGCATTCGGCATTGGGATCGTCGTACGTCCGGGTGCCGGGGGCGACGGCGTACGAGTCACCCAGGGCCACATACTTGCCCGCGGCGGCCTGGGCCGAGGTCGATATCGTGGCCGCCGCGACGAATGCCAGCAGGACGGTGAAAAGTACCTTCAATGAGCGCACGGAAATGCTTCTCCAATGGTGGGGGGCATGGACCCCTTATGGATAGCAGTTCAGAATGTCATTGTGTTGTCGTGTCCATGAAAAAGTGATGACGTTTCATGGGGTATGTGGATGGCGGTGGCCACCAGGCCGCGATCGGCCGTCCAGCGTCCCGAGAATTCATCGTAACGCCGGTTTTCGACAACCGGGCCCGGTACCAAGAGCCTTGCCTGAAAGGTCCGTTCGACCGGATTGATGTCTATTTCCGCCTCGGAGAAATCGAGTTCGCGTCCGGTGAGGGGGTACCACACCTTGAAAACGCTTTCCTTGGCGCTGAAAAGGAGCCGGTCCCAGCTCACCTCGGGATGACGTCCCGTCAGATACTCGATCCGCGCGGACTCGCCCGGGAGTGCGATGGCCTCCAGCACACCCTCCGGCAGCGGCGCGTCGGGCTCCGCGTCGATGCCCAGCGCCGCCGTGCCGTCCGACCTGGCCACCACCGCGGCGCGATAACCGTCACAGTGCGTCATGCTGCCCACGATGCCTTTCGGCCACTGCGGAGCGCCGCGCGGATTGGGGAGCAGTGGTACGGGCGGCTGCCCCAGCCGGTGCATCGCGCGCCGGGCCAGCAGCCGTACGGTGGTGAACTCCCGCCGGCGCTTGGCCACGGCCCGCGCGACATGGGCGCTCTCCTGCGGGAACAGCGCCTCGTCCGGGCCCGGCGCGGGATCGTCGTACGCCGCCTCGGCCACGACCGAGGAAGGCAGGATCTCACCGATCACCGGACGTCCTGTCCGCCCGGCACCGGAAGGATCTGCCGCAGCGGCTCCCGGGGCGGCCGTTTGCTCCACTCGCGCGGATAGCCGACCGAGACCTCCTCGAAGCGGACCCCGTCGTACCAGGTCACCCGGGGGATGTGCAGATGCCCGTAGACCACCGTGGCGGCCCGGAAGCGCACATGCCAGTCGGCGGTCAGCTCGGTGCCGCACCACTGCGCGAACTCCGGGTAGTACAGCACCCGGGTGGGCTCGCGCACCAGCGGGAAGTGGTTGACCAGGACCGTACGCAGCGAGGGGTCGAGGGCGGAGAGCCGCCGCTCGGTCTCCGCGACCCGGGCCCTGCACCAGGCGTCCCTGCCCTCGTACGGATCCGGGTGGAGGAAGTACTCGTCGGAGCCGACGATGCCCGCTTCGGTCGCCACGCGCAGCGACTCCTCCATCGTGGTGGCGCCGGGTGCCAGGAACGAGTAGTCGTAGAGCACGAAGAGCGGGGCCACCACCACCGGACCGCCGGCGCCGCGCCACACGGGGTAGGGGTCCTCGGGGGTGGCGATGCCCAACTCCCGGCAGAGCTCCACCAGATGGAGATAGCGCTTCTCCCCGCGCAGATCGCACGGATCCTGCGGATGCGTCCACAGCTCATGGTTGCCGGGGGCCCAGATCACCCGCGCGAACCGGTCGCTGAGCAGCCGCAGCGCCCACTCGATGTCGGTGTACTTCTCGGCGACATCGCCCGCGACGATCAGCCAGTCGTCGTCGGAGAAAGGCCGTAGCTTCTCGACCAGCGCGCGGTTCTCGTCATACGCGACATGCAGATCACTGACAGCCAGAAGTCTTCCGTCGGGCACAGTACCGAACCTTTCCGTCGAGTCCTGTCGGTTCCGTTGCGTTCTGTCGGCTTCTGCCGGGCCCGGACGCCGGACCGGGCCCGGCGCGGTCACCCTGCGAGAGTACGCGGAAACATATGACATGGCCTCAGTGCCTTGTCACGGGCAGGTGCCGGCGCGAGCCCCGGCTCAGCCGCCGGCCGTCAGCGGTGCGGCGCGCGGGGACTCCTGGGCACGGGCCGCGTGGAGCCGGGCGTAGGCGCCCCGCTCCCGGATCAGCTCGTCATGAGTGCCCCGCTCGACGATCCGCCCCGACTCCATGACGACGATCACATCGGCGTCGCGGATGGTGGAGAGGCGGTGCGCGATCACAAAACTGGTCCTGCCCGCGCGCAGGGTGTTCATCGCGCGCTGGATGAGGACCTCGGTACGGGTGTCGACGGAACTCGTCGCCTCGTCCAGGACCAGGACCGCGGGCCTGGCGAGAAACGCCCGCGCGACCGTGATGAGCTGCTTCTCCCCGGCGCTGACGCCCGACGACTCGTCGTCCAGCACCGTGTCGTAGCCGTCGGGGAGGGTACGGATGAACCGGTCGGCGCAGGTCGCGCGCGCGGCGGCCACGATCTCCTCGCGGCTCGCGCCCTCCTGTCCGTAGGCGATGTTCTCGGCGATCGTGCCGCCGAACAGCCAGGTGTCCTGGAGGACCAGACCGAACCGCGCCCGCAGATCGTCGCGTGTCATCGACGCGATGTCCGTCCCGTCGAGCAGGATGCGGCCCCCGTCGACCTCGTAGAACCGCATCAGCAGATTGCCGAGTGTGGTCTTGCCCGCACCCGTGGGTCCGACGATCGCGACCGTACTGCCCGGCTCCACGGCGAGCGACAGATCCTCGATCAGCGGTGTCTCGGGGGAGTAGCGGAACGACACCCGGTCGAACCGCACCCGGCCCATGGTCTCGCCCGGCCGGGCCGCGGGCTCCGGATCGGGATCCTGCTCCCGCTCGTCGAGCAGGGTGAAGACCCGCGCGGCGGAGGCGATCCCGGACTGGAGCCGGCCGGCCACGCTCGCGACCTGGACGATCGGCTGGCTGAACTGCCGGGAGTAGAGGATGAAGGCCTGGACGTCCCCGAGCGTCAGCGCGCCGCTGACGACCTTCCACGCGCCGGCCACCGCCACCGCCACATAGCCGAGGTTGGCGATGAACATCATCGACGGCTCTATCGAGCCCGAGGCGAACTGGGCCTTGGCGCCCGCGCGGAAGAGCGCCTCGTTCTGGGCGTCGAAGTGCCGCTCGGCCTGCTCGCGCCGGCCGAAACCCCTCACCAGGGAGTGGCCCGTGTACATCTCCTCGACATACGCGTTCATCGCCCCCGTCGCGGCCCACTGGTCCGCGAAGCGGGGCTGGGCCCGTTTGCTGATCCAGGCCGCGAGCACGGCCGAGACCGGCACGCTCGCCAGCATGACCGCCGCCAGCGACGGGGAGATCACCAGCATCAGGATCAGCATGGTCACGATCGAGAACACCGAGGTGATCAGTTCGGCGAGGGTCTGCTGGAGGGTCTGCTGGAGATTGTCGACATCGTTGGTCGTACGGCTCAGCACCTCGCCCGCCGGGTGGCGGTCGAAGTAGCGCAGCGGCAGCTTCCCGAGCTTCTCCTCCGCCCGCTCCCGCAGCTCGAAGACCACCTTCTGGACGACGGCCGAGACCAGCCTGCCCTGGACGAGCATGAAGAGCGAGGCCGCGACATAGAGCACGAGCAGCAGCAGCAGCACCTGGCCGACCCGGCCGAAATCCACCCCCGGCGCCTCCGCCCCCGTACTCGCCCCCGGGCCCGCTCCCGTACCCGCGCCTGTGCCCTGGCCGCCCGTCAGCGCACCGTCGACGATCAGATCCGTGGCCCTGCCGAGCAGGAGCGGGCCGAAGGCGTTGCAGCCGATCCCGGCGATCCCCAGGACGAGTGCGACGGCGACCAGGGAACGGTGCGGCCGGAGCAGCGCGAGGAGCCTGCGGCCCGGTCCGGCGGACCGAGCCCGGTCAAGGCTGTCCGGCGAGGCCATGGAGAGCCTCCTCCTCGGTGAGCTGGGAGAGTGCTATCTCGCGGTAGGTCGGACTGTCGCGCAGCAGCGCGTCATGGGTACCGGTGCCGACGACCCGGCCCTCGTCCAGCACCACGATCCGGTCCGCCGAGCGGACCGTGGCCACCCGCTGGGCGACGGTCAGCACCGTCGCCCCCGCGGTCTCGGGCGCCAGCGCGGTGCGCAGCGCGGCGTCCGTGGCGTAGTCGAGCGCCGAGAAGCAGTCGTCGAACAGATAGATGTCCGGCCGGCGCAGCAGGGTGCGCGCGATGGCCAGCCGCTGGCGCTGACCGCCCGAGACATTGCTGCCGCCCTGGGCGATCGCCGTGTCGAGACCGTCGGGCATGGCCTCGACGAAACCGGCCGCCTGGGCGGTACGCAGAGCCCGCCACAGTTCCTCGTCGGTGGCGTCCGGCTTCCCGAACCGCAGATTCGTCGCGACGGTCCCGGAGAACAGATACGGCCGCTGCTGTACGAGGCCCACGGCGCGGCTCAGCACCGCGGGGTCCAGCTCCCGTACATCGACGCCGTTGACCTGTACCGAGCCGTCCGTGGCATCCATCAGCCGCAGCACCAGTTTGAGCAGGGTGGTCTTGCCGCTGCCGGTGCTGCCGAGGATCGCCACGCTCTCGCCGGGGGCCGCCGTCAGATCGATCCCGTGGAGTATCGGCTTCTCGGCGCCCGGGTAGCGGAACTCGGCCCCCCGGATGTCGAGCCGGCCCGCGTCCGCCGCCTTCGTCCCCACCGGCTCGGCCGGCGGGGTGACTCCGGTCGCGGTGCTCAGGATCTCCTGGACGCGCGCGGCGGACACCTTCGCGCGCGGCACCGACAGAAACACGAACGCGATCATCACGACCGACATCAGGATCAGTGAGAGATAGCTCAGAAACGCGCTGAGCGCGCCGATCCGCATCGCCCCGCTGTCGATCCGGTAGGCGCCGGTCCACAGGATCGCCACCATGAAACCGTTCATCAGCAGCAGCACCACGGGGAGCATCGACGCGATGAGCCGGCCCACCCGGCGTGACACATCGAGGAGTTCGGTATTCGTCCGGGTGAACCGGGCCCGCTCATGGGTGTCCCTGACGAAGGAGCGCACCACCCGCACCCCGGTGATCTGTTCCCGCAGCAGCCGATTCAGCCGGTCGAGATACGTCTGCATCCGCTCGTAGAGCGCCCCCATACGGACCAGGAGCAGTCCGAACGCGACACCGACGACCACCACCAGAACCACCAGGATCAGCGCCGGCGGAATGTCCTGCTGGAGCGCCAGGACGACGCTGCCCAGACACATCAGGGGCGCCGACACCACGATGCCGAACCCCGACTGGGCCAGTGTCTGCACCTGCTGGACGTCATGGACCGTACGGGTCATCAGCGACGGTGTGCCGAACCGGCCGATCTCCCGTGCGGAGAAGTCCAGCACCCGGCGGAAGACCGCCGAGCGGATGTCGCGCCCCATCGCCATCGCCGTCCGGGCGCCGAGCGACACCGCGCCGACGGCGGCCACGATCTGGACGACCGCCACGGCCACCATGAGCGCGCCGACCCGGGTGATGTAGCCGCTGTCGTCGGCGACCACCCCGTTGTCGATCAGGGCCGCGCCGAGCGTCGGCAGCAGCAGCGTGCCGAGAATCTGGACCAGTTGCAGAAGGACGAGCAGGGCCGCCGGCCACCGATAGGGACGTACATGAGTGCGCAGAAGTCCGAACAGCACGGAAAGACGCTCCGGTTGACAGCGCCGGCCCGGACGCCGACGCACACAGTGCACCGCATCACCGGCCCGAAAATCCCTAGTGTTCGCCCCGGTTCCGCTTCCCGGCGGTGTCCGTACCCGGGAATTCCCTAGTAAGCCGGGGATTTCTTGACACCGAGGTCGGCGGCTTGCGAGCGTGCCGGTGTCTATCGTCCGGACAGAAGCGTATTCGATGCGAGGTCGTCGACCTGGCTCTGCGTTTGGGCGGTCTCTCGGTGGTCGAGAAGGGGTAGGTATGTCCAAGCGTGCGCTGATCACTGGAATTACCGGGCAGGACGGTTCTTATCTGGCCGAGCATCTGCTGTCCCAGGGGTATCGGGTCTGGGGTCTGATCCGGGGACAGGCCAATCCGCGGAAGTCCCGGGTCAGCAGGCTCGTATCCGAACTGTCGTTTGTCGACGGCGATCTCATGGACCAGGGAAGTCTGGTCTCCGCCGTCGACACCGTGCAGCCCGACGAGGTCTACAACCTCGGCGCGATCTCGTTCGTGCCGATGTCGTGGCAGCAGGCGGAGCTGGTCACCGAGGTCAACGGAATGGGTGTGCTGCGGGTCCTCGAAGCGATCCGCATGGTGAGCGGACTCAACGGCTCCCGCGCGGCCGGCGGCGGCCAGATCCGCTTCTACCAGGCGTCGTCCTCGGAGATGTTCGGCAAGGCCGCGGAGACCCCGCAGCGCGAGACGACGCTCTTCCATCCGCGTAGCCCGTACGGTGTCGCGAAGGCCTACGGGCACTTCATCACCCGTAACTACCGGGAGTCCTTCGGGATGTACGCGGTCTCCGGAATGCTCTTCAACCACGAGTCCCCGCGCCGCGGTTCGGAGTTCGTGACCAGGAAGATCTCCCTCGCGGTCGCCCGGATCAAACTCGGACTCCAGGACAAACTGCACCTCGGGAACCTCGACGCGGTACGTGACTGGGGCTTCGCGGGCGACTATGTGCGCGCCATGCATCTGATGCTCCAGCCGGACGAGCCGGACGACTACGTGGTGGGCAGCGGCGCCATGCACTCGGTCAGGGACGCGGTGCGGATCGCCTTCGAACACGTGGATCTGAACTGGCAGGACTATGTGGTCATCGACCCCGAACTGGTGCGTCCCGCCGAGGTCGAGGTGCTCTGCGCCGACAGCGACCACGCCCGCGCCAAACTGGGCTGGAAGCCCACCGTCGACTTCCCCGAACTGATGAAGATGATGGTGGACGCCGATCTCCATCAGGTCTCCCGCGAACATGAATACGGGGACCTTCTGCTGGCCTCGAACTGGTAGCGGATCGCCGGGCCGCGGGAAACTAGGGATTTCCCGTCGCGCTTCCGACGACACTCGCCACATGGTTTCCCCGAATCGGCCGCGAAGCCATGTGGCTTTCCCTTCACCGCAGTAATACGGCATACCGCGGTGCACGGCATACCGCGGTGCACGACGAGCGCGAGATGTCCGGCGTGATTCATGTTCGGCCGCTGGCTGTCGAGATGGGTTGAGTTGAGATGGACAACGAACAGAAGCTCCGGGACTACCTCAAGCTTGCGACCGCCGATCTCCGAAGGACGCGGCAGCGGGTCAGCGAACTAGAGACGGCCGCCCAGGAGCCGATCGCCATTATCGGTATGACCTGCCGCTACCCCGGGGGCGTCAGCAGCCCGGAGGATCTGTGGCGCATGGTCGAGGCCGGCGGGAACGGTATCTCGGAGTTTCCCGCCGACCGCGGCTGGGACACCGGGGCACTGGCCTCCGCCTCGACCTCCTCCGGCGGATTCCTCCACGACGCGCCCGACTTCGACGCCGACTTCTTCGGTATCTCGCCGCGCGAGGCCGTGGCCATGGACCCGCAGCAGCGGATCGTGCTGGAATCCGCCTGGGAGGCCTTCGAACGCGCCGGTATCGACCCGGCCTCGGTCAAGGGCAGCCAGACCGGCGTCTTCATGGGGGCGATGGCCCAGGACTACCGGGTCGGGCCCGCCGACGGCGCCGAGGGATTCCAGCTCACCGGCAACACCGGCAGTGTGCTCTCCGGCCGTATCTCCTACACCTTCGGCACGGTCGGCCCCGCCGTCACCGTCGACACCGCCTGCTCGTCCTCCCTGGTGGCCGTCCATCTCGCCGCCCAGGCGCTGCGCTCGGGCGAGTGCTCCCTCGCCCTCGCCGGCGGTGTCACCGTCATGTCGAGCCCCGGCACCTTCATCGAGATGGGCCGGCAGGGCGGGCTCTCCGCCGACGGGCGCTGCCGCTCCTTCGGCGACACGGCCGACGGCACCGGCTGGGCCGAGGGGGTGGGCGTGCTGGTGCTGGAGCGGCTCTCGGACGCGCGGCGCAACGGACACGAGATCCTCGCCGTCGTCCGGGGCAGCGCGGTCAACCAGGACGGCGCCTCCAACGGACTGACCGCCCCCAACGGCCCCTCCCAGCAGGAGGTCATCCGGCAGGCCCTGATCAACTCCCGTCTCTCGGCCGATCAGATCGACGCCGTCGAGGCCCATGGCACCGGTACCACCCTCGGCGACCCCGTGGAGGCGCAGGCACTGCTCGCCACGTACGGCCAGGGCCGGGACAGGAGCAGGCCGCTGCTGCTCGGCTCGGTCAAGTCGAACATCAGCCACACCCAGGCCGCCGCCGGTGTCGCCGGTGTGATCAAGATGGTCATGGCGATGCGGCACGGAGTGCTGCCGCGCACCCTGCTCGCCGACGAGCCCTCCTCGCACGTCGACTGGGAGCGGGGAGCGGTCCGTATCCTCACCGAGAACACCGCCTGGCCCGAGACGGGAGAGCCCAGGCGGGCCGCCGTCTCCTCGTTCGGTATCAGCGGCACCAACGCGCACACCATCGTCGAGCAGGCCCCGGTGCATGCCGGACAGACCCGGGCGGAGCCGGGGCGGGCCCCGGCCGTCCCGGAGACCGCCGCCGACGCCGGGGCGCGGGCCGCGCGCGTCGAGCCCGGCACCGTACCGCTGCTGGTCTCCGCTCGGACCGGGGAGGCGCTGCGGGCCCAGGCCACCGCGCTGCTCTCCGCCCTGGAGACCACTGCCGGGGAGCCCGTCCTCGACACCGCCTACTCACTGGCCACCACCCGGGCCGGTTTCGAGCACCGCGCGGTGGTCCTCGCCGCCGACCGCGCCACCGCGCTCGCAGGGCTGACCGCCCTCGCCGAGGACGGCGCGTCGGCCGGTCTCATCCGGGGCACCGCCCGGAGCGAGGGGAAACTCGCCTTCCTCTTCACCGGCCAGGGCGCGCAGCGCCTCGGCATGGGCCGTGAACTCCACGCGCGGTTCCCGGTCTTCGCCCAGGCCCTGGACGCGGCGCTCGACGCGCTCGACCCGCTGCTGGACCGCCCGCTGCGGGAGGTCCTCTGGGGCGAGGACGCCGGGACGCTGGACCGTACGGAGTACGCGCAGCCCGCGCTCTTCGCCGTCGAGACCGCGCTGTACCGGCTGGTCGAGTCCTGGGGCGTCAAGCCCGACCTGCTGAGCGGCCACTCCGTCGGCGAGATCACCGCGGCCCATGTGGCCGGGGTGCTCTCGCTCGCCGACGCGGCCACGCTCGTCGCCGCCCGGGGCAGGCTGATGCGGGCGCTGCCCGCGGGCGGTGGCATGACCGCCGTACAGGCCACCGAGGACGAGATCGCCCCGCTGCTGGCCGGACACGAGGACACCGTGTCGGTCGCGGCGGTCAACGGACCCTCGGCGCTCGTGCTCTCGGGGGAGGAGGAGGCCGTCGCCCGGATCGCGGCCCGTCTCGGCGCGCAGGGGCGCAGGACCAGGAAGCTGCGGGTCTCGCACGCCTTCCACTCACCGCTCATGGAGCCGATGCTCGACGAGTTCCGGACCGTGGTCGAGGGGCTGGCCCTCCAGGCCCCGCTGACACCGGTCGTCTCCAACCTCACCGGCGAGCCCGCCACGGTCGCCCGGATCACCTCCCCCGACTACTGGGTGGACCATGTACGCCACGCCGTCCGGTACGCGGACGGGGTCCGCTGGCTGGCCGGTCACGGGGTGACCGCCTTCCTCGAACTCGGCCCCGACGGTGTGCTCTCCGCGATGACCGAGGAGTGCCTCGACACGACGGACGGCACGACGGAGCACACGCCGGACGGCACGCTGGAAGATACGGCGGGCGGCCCGGCGGACGGTGCGGGGGAGCGTGCCGCGCTGCCCGCCCTGCGCGCCGGCCGGCCCGAGGTCCGTACCCTCACCGCGGCCCTGGCCGGGCTGCATGTACGGGGTGTCACCGTCCGCTGGGACGCGTACTTCGCCGCCACCGGGGCGCGCCGCGTCGACCTCCCCACCTATGCCTTCCAGCGCCGCAGGTACTGGCCCCGGGGAAGCCAGGGCCAGGGCACCGATCTGCGGGCCGCCGGTCTCGGCGCCGCCCACCACCCGCTGCTCTCGGCCGCCGTCTCCCTCGCCGACTCCGAAGGCGCCCTGCTCACCGGCCGGCTCTCGCTCCAGACCCACCCGTGGCTCGCCGACCACACCGTGGGCGGCACCACCCTGCTCCCCGGCACCGCCTTCCTCGAACTCGCCGTGCGCGCCGGTGACGAGGTCGGCTGCGACCGGGTCGAGGAACTGACCCTGGCCGCACCGCTGATCCTCCCGGAGCGTGGTGGTGTCCAGGTCCAGCTCTGGGTCGGCGCCCCCGACGACTCGGGCCGCCGTACCGTCCAGGTGTACTCACGCCCCGAGGGTGACGACGAGGCGGTGTGGACCCCGCACGCCACCGGTGTGCTCGCCCTCGGCGACGAGCAGCAGGGGCAGGGCGACGGGCAGGGGCAGGGCGAGGGGCCGGGGCACACGGACTTCGACGCCTCCGTCTGGCCCCCGGCCGGGGCCGAACCCGTCGCCACCGACGGACTGTACGAGCGCCTCGCCGAGGACGGCTTCACCTACGGTCCGCTCTTCCGGGGGCTGCGCTCGGTCTGGCGGCGCGACGGCGAGGTGTACGCCGAGGTCGCGCTGCCCGAGGGAGGCACGGACGGAGGTGCGGACAGCGGTACGGACGGAGGTGCGGACGGCGCGGACGCGTTCGGACTGCACCCCGCGCTGCTCGACGCGGCGCTGCACGCGGCCCCCTTCATAGAACTCGGCGCGGAGAGCCGGGGCGCCCTCCCCTTCTCCTGGGAGGGCGTCTCGCTGCACGCGACCGGCGCCTCGGCGCTGCGCGTACGGCTCACACCGGCCGGTGAGGACGCGGTCTCGATCAGCGTGGCCGACACCTCCGGCGCGCCGGTCGCCTCCGTCGGCTCACTGGTGCTGCGCCCGGTCGCGCGGACGCGTCCCGACGGCGCCGCCACGGCCGCCCGGGACGCGCTGTTCGCCCTGGACTGGGTGCCCGTACGCCACGCGCCGCCCCTTCCCGGCCGGGTCGCCCTGGTCGGTCCCGACGCGTTCGGACTGACCGAGGACCCGGCGACGGCGTCCCCGGCCGAGCGGCACCCGGATCTCGCCGCGCTGGCGGCGGCGGAGTCCCCCGTACCCGCCGTGGTCCTTGTGACGGTCACCGGCGGGGCGGGTGAGGACGCGGCGCGCTCCGCCCACACCCTGACCGCCGATGTCCTCGCCACCGCGCGGGACTGGCTCGCCGAGGAGCGGTTCGCCGGCTCCCGGCTGGTGTTCCTGACCCGGGGCGCGGTCGGGGGCGACGACCTCGCGGCGGCGGCGGTCTGGGGCCTGGTGCGCTCCGCGCAGTCGGAGAACCCCGGCGCCTTCGCTCTGGTCGACCTCGATCCGGCGCGGCCCGCCGCCCTGCCCCTCGCGGCCCTCGGCACGGACGAGCCGCAGACGGTGGTCCGTGACGGTGAGGTCCTCGCCGGACGTCTGGTGCGCAGGTCCCCGGGCGACAGCGGGGCCGGACCGGTGTGGGACACCGAGGGCCGGGTACTGATCACCGGCGGTACGGGTGGTCTGGGCGCGGTGTTCGCACGGCACCTGGTGGCGGAACACGGTGCCCGGCGGCTCCTGCTGGTCAGCCGCCGGGGCCCGGCGGCCGAGGGCGCCGACGACCTCGCCGCCGAACTGACCTCCCTGGGCGCCGATGTCGTCCTCGCCGCCTGCGACGCGGCGGACCGCGCGGCGCTGGCGGAGCTGCTCGCGGCGCACACGGTCTCCGCCGTGGTGCACACGGCCGGGGTGCTGGACGACGGCGTCCTCGGCTCGCTCACCCCCGAGCGGCTGGACACCGTACTGCGTCCCAAGGCCGACGCGGCCTGGCATCTCCACGAGCTGACCCGCGACCTCGGTCTGACGGCCTTCGTGGTCTTCTCCTCCCTCGCCGGAGTCCTCGGCGGCGCCGGACAGGGCAACTACGCGGCGGGCAACGCGTTCCTCGACGCGCTCGTCGAGCGCCGGCGGACCGAGGGCCTGCCCGGTACCTCCCTCGCCTGGGGCCCCTGGGATCTCACCGGCGCGACGAGCGGCGGTATGACCGGCTCCCTGGCCGGCTCCGAGGTGCGGCGCCTCTCCCGCTCGGGAGTGCCCCCGCTGCCGGTGGAGCGGGGCCGGGCGCTCTTCGACGCGGCGCTGGCGTCCGGCGAGGCCGCCCTCGTCCCCGTACGGCTGGATCTGCCCGCACTCCGCGCGCAGGGTGAAGTGCCGCACGTGCTGCGGTCGTTGATCCGCACCCGTGCGCGCAGGACCGCGGTCTCCGGTTCCGCGACGGCCGGCGGACTGGCCCAGCGGCTCGGCCGGCTCGACGAGAGCGGCCGGGTCGATCTGCTGCTCGATCTCGTACGGGGACAGGCCGCCCTCGTACTGGGTCACGCCGGCGGTCAGGACATCGACGCGGGACGGCCCTTCCGCGAGCTGGGCTTCGACTCGCTGACGGCGGTCGAACTGCGCAACCGGCTCACCACCGTGACCGGGCTCCGGCTGCCCGCCACCCTGGTCTTCGACCATCCGACCGTCCGCCATCTGGTCACCTACCTCCTCGGCGAACTGCTCGGCGCGGACCCGGCGCCGGCCGCTCCCGCGCCGGCGCGCACCGCCGCCGCGGCCGACGACCCGATCGTGGTCGTGGGCATGGCCTGCCGCTATCCGGGCGGAGTGGCGTCGCCGGAGGACCTGTGGCGGCTGGTCACCGAGGGCACGGACGCGATCTCCGGATTCCCCGCCAACCGCGGCTGGGACCTGGACTCGCTCTACCACCCCGACCCGGACCACGCCGGTACGGCCTACACCCGCTCCGGCGGATTCCTGCACGAGGCGGGGGAGTTCGACCCGGAGTTCTTCGGGATGAGCCCGCGCGAGGCACTGGCGACCGACTCGCAGCAGCGGCTCCTCCTGGAGGCGTCCTGGGAGGCCGTGGAGCGGGCGGGCATCGATCCGCTCACCCTGCGCGGCAGCGCGACGGGCGTCTTCGCGGGGGTGATGTACAGCGACTACAGCGCGGTCCTCGCGAGCCCCGAGTTCGAGGGCTTCCAGGGCAGCGGCAGTTCGCCGAGCCTCGCCTCCGGCCGTGTCTCGTACACCCTGGGCCTGGAGGGCCCGGCCGTGACCGTCGACACCGCCTGCTCGTCCTCACTGGTGGCGCTGCACTGGGCGATGCAGGCGCTGCGCTCGGGGGAGTGCTCGCTCGCGCTGGCCGGCGGAGTGACCGTGATGTCGACCCCGTCGGTGTTCGTGGACTTCTCCCGGCAGCGGGGACTCTCCCCGGACGGCCGCTGCAAGGCCTTCTCCGACACGGCCGACGGGGTCGGCTGGTCCGAGGGCGTCGGCATGCTCGTACTGGAGCGGCTCTCGGACGCCCGGCGGAACGGACACGAGATCCTCGCCGTCGTCCGCGGCTCCGCCGTCAACCAGGACGGCGCCTCCAACGGACTGACCGCCCCCAACGGACCCTCGCAGCAGCGGGTGATCCGCCAGGCCCTCGCCGGCGCCGGACTGTCGGCCGAGGACGTCGACGCGGTGGAGGCCCATGGCACCGGCACCACCCTCGGCGACCCGATCGAGGCCCAGGCCCTGCTGGCCGCCTACGGACGCGACCGCGACCCCGCGCGTCCGCTGCTGCTCGGCTCGGTGAAGTCCAACATCGGCCACACCCAGGCGGCGGCCGGCGTCGCGGGCGTCATCAAGATGATCATGGCGATGCGCCATGGCACGCTTCCCCGGACCCTCCACGCCGAGGTGCCCTCCTCGCACGTCGACTGGTCCGAGGGCGCCGTGGAACTGCTCACCGAGCAGACGCCCTGGCCCGAGACCGGCCGCCCGCGCCGGGCCGGGATCTCGTCCTTCGGCATCAGCGGCACCAATGTCCACACCATCATCGAGCAGCCCCCCGCCGCCAAGTCCCCCGCGCGGAGCGCCCCGCGCGCCACGGCGGGACCCGTCCCCTGGCTGATCTCCGGCCGGACCAGGGACGCCCTGCGCGGGCAGGCCGCCCGATTGCTCTCGTACGTACGGGCGGAGCCCGGCCTCGATCCGCTGGACGGCGCGTTCTCGCTGGCCACGACCCGCTCGCGGTTCGACCGGCGGGCGGCCGTGGTGGCGGACGGCCGTGAGGCGCTGCTGAGGTCGCTGGCGGCGCTGGCCGCCGGCCGCCCCGACGCCGGGGTCGTCGAGGGCGAGGCGGCACGGCGCGGACGGACCGCGCTGCTCTTCACCGGGCAGGGCAGCCAGCGGCCCGCCATGGGACGCGGACTCTACGAGCGGTTCCCGGCGTTCGCCGAGGCACTGGACGAGGTCGCCGCCGTACTCGACCCGCTGCTGGAGCGTCCGCTGCGCGAGGTGCTGTTCGCCGCCGAGGGCACGGACGAGGCCGCGCTGCTGGACGAGACCGGCTGGACCCAGCCCGCGCTCTTCGCTTTCGAGGTGGCGCTGTACCGGCTCGTACGGAGCTGGGGCATCAGGCCGGACTATGTCGCGGGCCACTCGGTCGGTGAACTCGCGGCGGCCCATGTCGCGGGCGTGCTCTCGCTCGCCGACGCCTGCGCCCTGGTCGCGGCCCGCGCGGAACTGATGCAGGCGCTGCCCTCCGGCGGCGCGATGGCCGCGGTCCGGGCGACCGAGGAGGAGGTGGCCCCGTATCTCACCGACCGGGTCTCGCTCGCCGCCGTCAACGGACCCTCCTCCGTGGTGGTTTCGGGCGACGAGGACGCCGTACGGGAGATCACCGCCGCGTTCGGGGCCCAGGGACGCAGGACCAGGCGGCTGCGGGTGAGCCATGCCTTCCACTCGCCGCGGATGGACGGGATGCTCGACGCCTTCCGCGCCGTCGCGGCCGGACTGGCCTACGCGCCCCCCGAGATCCCGCTCGTCTCCAATCTGACCGGCGCTCTCGCCACCGCCGAGCAGCTGTGCTCCCCCGACTACTGGGTCGAGCATGTCCGCGCGGCGGTCCGCTTCGCCGACTGTGTGACGACCCTGCGCGACGCGGGCGTGACCACCTTCCTCGAAGTGGGCCCCGACGGGCCGCTCACCGCCATGGCGCAGGACACCCTCGGTGACACCTGCGACGCCGAACTCGTCCCGCTGCTCCGCGCGGACCGCACGGAACAGCTCGCCGTCACCACCGCGCTGGCCCGGCTCCAGACCCATGGCGCGGCCGTCGACTGGGCCGCCTACTTCGCGGGCAGCGGCGCCCGCCGGGTGGATCTGCCCACCTACGCCTTCCAGCACGAGTTCTACTGGCCGCAGCTCACCGCGGCCCCGGCCGGGACGGCCGCCGACCCCGGGGACCAGCGTCTGTGGGCCGCCGTGGAGCGCGGCGACGCCGATGAACTGGCCGCGGTCCTCGGCCTCGGCGAGGGGGACCACGACTCCCTGGGCTCCCTGCTGCCCGCGCTCACCTCCTGGCGGCGCGGCAACCGGGAGAAGACCCTGCTCGACTCGCTGCGCTACCGCACCCGTTGGGTGACGCTCGGCAGGCCCGCCGCCCCCGTCCTGGACGGCACCTGGCTGCTCGTCACCAGTGACGCGACCGACCCCGCCCTGCTCGACGAGCTGACGGGCGCGCTCGGCGCCCATGGTGCGCGCGTACGTCGACTGGCCCTCGACCCCGGCCGCGCCGACCGGACCGTACTGGCCGAACGGCTGCTGGCCGTCGAGGAGTACGACGGCACGGCGAACATCCTGTCCGTACTCCCGCTGGACGAGCGCCCGAGCGCCGCGTACCCGCCGCTCACCGACGGGCTCGCCCTGACCGTCGCGCTCGTCCAGGCACTCGCCGACACCGGCGCGCGGGGACGGCTGTGGACCGCCACCCGGGGCGCCGTCTCGACCGGCCCCGCCGACCCGCTCACCAGCCCCGCCCAGGCCGCGGCGTGGGGACTCGGCAGGACCGTCGCGCTGGAGCACCCCAGGCTCTGGGGCGGACTGGTCGATCTGCCGGAGACGCTCGACCGGAGCGCCGCGCAGCGCCTCGCCGGAGTGCTCGCCACCAAGGACGCCCCCGACGGCGAGGACCAGGTGGCCCTGCGCTCCTCCGGGGTCCATGGACGCAGGCTCGTCCGCCATCCCGTCGGAGAACTGCCCGCCGCCCGGGAGTTCACCGCCCGGGGCACCGTGCTCATCACCGGCGGCACCGGCGGCCTCGGCGCGGAGGTGGGCCGCTGGCTGGCCCGCGCGGGCGCGGAACGGCTCGTACTGACCAGCCGGCGCGGCCCCGACGCGCCCGGCGCCGCCGCGCTCCGCGCCGAACTGACGGAGCTGGGCGCGCGCGTCGAGATCGTCGCCTGCGACGCCGCCGACCGCGACGCGCTCGCCGCCGTACTGGCCGGCATCCCGGACGGGGAGCTGACCGGAGTGGTGCACACCGCGGGCGTCGGCCAGTACGGACCGCTCGGACAGACCGGGCTCTCCGAATTCGCCGCACTGACCTCGGCGAAGCTCGCGGGAGCGGCCCATCTCGACGCCCTGCTCGGCGAGCGCGCACTCGATCTGTTCGTCCTGTTCGGCTCCATCGCAGGTGTCTGGGGCAGCGGCGGCCAGAGCGCCTACGGCGCCGCCAACGCCTATCTCGACGCCCTCGCCGAACACCGCCGCGCCCGGGGACTGACCGCCACCTCCATCGCCTGGGGCCCCTGGGCCGAGGCGGGCATGGCCGCCGAAGGAACGATCTCCGGCACCCTCGAACGGCAGGGACTCGGCCTGCTGGAGTCCGGACCCGCCCTGACCGAACTGCGGCGCGCGGTCCTCGGCCAGGACACCACCGTCACGGTCGCCGACGTCGACTGGGAGCGCTACGCGCCCGTCTTCACCTCGGCACGCCCCAGCGCCCTGCTCTCCGGCCTGCCCGAGGTACGGGCGCTCACGGGCGCCGCCGAGGGGGCCGGCACCGGCAGGGCCCCGGAGTTCGTCACCCGCGTACGGGCCCTCCCCGAGTCCGGGCAGACCCGGCTTCTCGCGGACCTCGTACGGAGCGAGGCCGCCGCCGTCCTCGGACACGGCTCCGCCGACGGCGTACCGGAGGCACGCGCCTTCCGCGACATCGGCTTCGACTCGCTCACCGCCGTCGAACTGCGCAAGCGTCTGTCCACGGTCACCGGACTCACCCTGCCCAGCACGATGGTCTTCGACTATCCGACCCCGCTGGAGCTCGCGCGGTATCTGCGGGCCGAGGTCCTCGGCGCCGTCCTGGACGCGGCGGGCCCCGTCGCCACCGGCGCGGCCGACGACGAGCCCATCGCCATCATCGGGATGAGCTGCCGCTTCCCCGGCGGAGCCGGCTCCCCCGAACAGCTCTGGGAGCTGGTCACCCAGGGCGTCGACGCGGTGTCCGAGTTCCCCGTCAACCGGGGCTGGGACGCCCAGGGGCTCTACGACCCCGACCCGGACCGGCCGGGCAGGACCTACTCGACACAGGGCGGATTCCTCCACGAGGCCGACGCGTTCGACCCCGCGTTCTTCGGGATCTCCCCGCGCGAGGCCCTGGTGATGGACCCTCAGCAGCGGCTGCTGCTGGAGACCACCTGGGAGACCTTCGAGCGGGCCGGGATCGCCCCCGGCGCCGTACGCGGCAGCCTCACCGGCACCTTCATCGGCTCCAGCTACCAGGAGTACGGACTCGGCGCGGGGGAGGGGACCGAGGGCCATAGGGTCACCGGCAGCAGCCCCAGTGTGCTGTCCGGGCGGCTCTCCTACGTCTTCGGACTGGAGGGCCCCGCGGTCACGGTCGACACGGCGTGCTCGTCCTCCCTCGTCGCCCTGCATCTCGCCTGCCAGTCGCTGCGCAACGGCGAGTCCACGCTCGCGGTCGCCGGCGGTGCCACGGTCATGACGACCCCCGCGCCCTTCGTCGCCTTCAGCAGGCAGCGGGCCCTCGCCCAGGACGGCCGCTGCAAGGCGTTCTCCGACGACGCGGACGGGATGACCCTCGCCGAGGGCGTCGGCATCCTGCTGGTCGAGCGGCTCTCCGACGCCCGCCGCAACGGACATCCGGTACTGGCCGTGATCCGTGGCTCGGCGATCAACCAGGACGGCGCGTCCAACGGGCTCACCGCCCCCAACGGCCCCTCCCAGCAGCGCGTCATCCGGCAGGCCCTCGCCAACGCGCGGCTCGACCCGTCGGACATCGACGCCCTGGAGGCCCATGGCACGGGAACGCCGCTCGGCGACCCGATCGAGGCCCAGGCGCTCCTGGCCACCTACGGCCGTGAACGCGCCCCGGAGCGCGCCCTGCTGCTCGGCTCGGTCAAGTCGAACATCGGACACACCCAGTCCGCGGCGGGGGTGGCCGGTGTGATCAAGATGGTGATGGCGCTCCGTCATGGTGTGCTGCCGCGCACCTTGCACGCGGAGACGCCGTCGTCGCATGTGGACTGGTCGTCCGGTGCGGTCCGGCTTCTGTCGGAGCCGGTGGAGTGGCCGGAGACCGGTCGTCCGCGCCGGTGCGCGGTGTCGTCGTTCGGTATCAGCGGCACCAACGCGCACACCCTGCTGGAGCAGGCCCCGGCCGAGGAGGAGTCGTCGGAGTCCGAGGGGACGGCCGCGCCCGGGGCCATGCCAGGGTCCGTGTCCGGGTCCGTGCCGGGAGCCGGTCCGCTGCTGGTCGCGGACGGTGTGACGCCGTGGGTGATCTCGGCCCGTACCGGCTCCGCGCTGCGTGAGCAGGCGGCCCGGCTGCTGTCGCACCTGGAGACGCACGGCCCCGCGCCGAGGCCGCTCGATGTGGCCCACTCGCTCATCGCGTCCCGTTCCGTCTTCGAGCACCGTGCCGTACTCGTGCCGGGCACGGAGGACGACCCGCCGGCCGCCCTGGGCGCGGTGGCGGCGGACGGACCGTCGTCCGTGGTCGCCCGGGGTGTCGCGGATGTCGAGGGGAGGACGGTGTTCGTCTTTCCGGGGCAGGGGTCTCAGTGGGCCGGGATGGGTGCTCGACTCCTGGACGAGTCGCCGGTGTTCGCCGAGCGGATCACTGAATGCGCCGCGGCTCTGGGTGAGTTCGTGGACTGGTCGTTGGTGGATGTGCTGCGGGGTGTGGAGGGTGCTCCGTCGTTGGAGCGGGTGGATGTGGTGCAGCCCGTCTCGTTCGCGGTGATGGTGTCGCTCGCGGCGGTATGGCGTTCGTACGGTGTGGAGCCCGATGCGGTCGTCGGCCACTCGCAGGGTGAGATCGCGGCTGCTGTGGTGTCCGGGGCGCTCTCGCTCCAGGACGGTGCGCGGGTGGTGGCGTTGCGGAGTCAGGCGATCGGGCGTCGGCTGGCGGGGCGTGGCGGGATGATGTCCGTCCCGTTGCCGGTGGCGGAGGTGGAGTCCAGGCTTGAGGCGTGGCCGGGCCGGGTGTCGGTGGCGGCTGTCAATGGTCCGCGTTCGGTGGTGGTGTCGGGTGAGCCGGGTGCGTTGGACGAGTTGTTCGCGGGGCTGTCGGGTGAGGGGGTGCGGGTCCGTCGTATCGCGGTGGATTACGCGTCTCATTCGGCGCAGGTGGAGGATCTGCGGGAGGAACTCCTCGATGTGCTGGGGCCGGTGCGTCCTCGTGTGTCGGAGGTGCCGTTCTTCTCCACGATGGCGGGTGGGTGGCTGGACACGGGGGAGATGGGGGCGGAGTACTGGTTCCGCAACCTCCGGCAGCGCGTACTCTTCGCCGACGCGATCCGCGATCTGCTGGGCGCCGGCCACCGGAAGTTCGTGGAGGTCAGCTCACACCCCGTACTGACCATGCCGGTACAGGACATGATCGACGAGACCCCGGAACCGGGGGTCGCGGGCGGCACGCTCCGCCGCGACCACGGCGGCCTCGCGCGCTTCGTCCTCTCCGCCGCCGAGCTGTACGTACGCGGGGTGGAGGTCGACTGGAGCGTGCTCTTCGCGGACACCGGCGCCCGGCGTGTGGACCTGCCCACCTACGCCTTCCAGCGTGAACAGCTCTGGGCCGTACCGCCCGTACCGGACCGTACGGCCCCGGCGGACCCCGTGGACGCGGAGTTCTGGGCGGCGGTCGAAGAGGAGGACGTCTCCGCGCTGACCTCGGCCCTGGGCACGGACGAGGACTCGGTCGCCGCCGTGCTGCCCGCGCTGTCGTCCTGGCGCAGGTCGCGCCGGGACCGCTCCACCGTCGACTCCTGGCGCTACCGGGAGTCCTGGACACCGGTCGGCACGGTCCCCCCGGCACCGCTGTCCGGTGTCTGGCTGGTGGTATCGGCCGAGGCCCACGACGACACCGATGTGGTGGAGGCGCTGAGTGGCCAGGGTGCCGAGGTACGGCGGCTCGTACTGGACGAGTCGTACCTGGACCGCGAGGTCCTCGCCGCGCGGCTGGCCGAGTACGGCGGACCGCACGGTACCGGCCGGAGCGGTGAGCCGGGCGGGACCAGCGGGACCGCCGAGTCCGCTGACCTCGGTGAGAGTGCCGGGACCGGTGGGACCGGCGGGGCCGGCGCGGACGAGGAGGCCGCGGCGTTCGCCGGGTTCACGGGGATCGTCTCGACGCTCGCCGCCGCCGAGGCACCGTCGGAACGCCACCCCACTCTGGCACTCGGCCTGGCCCTGACCGTCTCGCTCGTCCAGGCACTGGGCGACTCCGGGGTCGACGCGCCGCTGTGGTTCCTCACCCGGGGCGCGGTCTCCACCGGACGTTCCGACACGCTCGTCTCACCCGTCCAGGCGCAGGTCGCCGGGGTGGGCTGGACGACGGCCCTGGAGCATCCCCAGCGCTGGGGCGGTGTCGTCGATCTGCCCGCGATCCTGGACCAGCGGGCCGCGGGGCGGCTCGCGGCGGCCCTCGCCGGCGCGCTCGGTGAGGAGGACCAGCTCGCCATCCGCTCCTCGGGCGTGTTCACCCGCCGTATCGTGCGCGCCGCGACCGGCGAGCGTGAACCCGCCCGCGACTGGACCCCGCGCGGCACCACACTCGTCACCGGCGGTTCCGGCACGCTCGCCCCGCATCTCGCGCGCTGGCTGGCCGCGCGGGGCGCCGGACACCTCGTGCTGACGAGCCGCCGGGGCATGGACGCCCCCGGCGCGGCCGAACTCGTCGCGGAACTGGCCGCGCTGGGCACGGAGACGACCGTCGCCGCCTGTGATGTGACCGACCGCGAGGCCGTCGCCGCGCTGCTGGCCGCTCTGCGGGCCGAAGGCCGTACGGTACGCACCGTCGTCCACACCGCCGCGCTGATCGAGCTGTACCCGCTGGCCGAGACCGGCCTCGACGCCTTCGCCCGGGTCACGCACGCCAAGGTGGCCGGCGCCCAGGTGCTGGACGAACTCCTCGACGGCGACGAACTGGACGACTTCATCCTCTACTCGTCCACCGCCGGGATGTGGGGCAGCGGCGCGCACGCCGCCTATGTGGCGGGCAACGCCTACCTCGCCGCGCTCGCCGCCCACCGCCGGGCCCGGGGTCTGCCCGCGCTCTCCCTCTCCTGGGGCATCTGGGCCGACGATCTCCAGTCCGGCCGCGTCGACCCGGGGACGATCCGGCGCAGCGGTCTGGAGTTCATGGCCCCGCAGCTCGCGCTCAGCGGGCTGGGGCGCGCCCTGGACGACGAGGAGACCGTCATCGCGGTCGCCGACATCGACTGGGAGACCTACTACCCCGTCTTCACCTCCGGCCGCCCCAGCACCCTCTTCGCCGAGGTGCCCGAGGTACGGAGGATCACCGAGGCCGCCGAGCGCTCCACCGGCACCGTCGCCGAGGGCGAGTTCGTGACCCGGCTGCGCGCGCTCTCCCCGGCCGAGCGGGAGCGGGTGCTGCTGGAGACGGTCCGTACGGAGGCCATGGCCGTGCTGGGCCTCTCGTCCCCCGACGCCCTGCCGGACCAGCGCGCCTTCCGCGATGTCGGTTTCGACTCGCTCACGGCGGTCGGGCTGCGCAACCGTCTCGCGTCCGTCACCGGACTGACGCTCCCCACGACCATGGTCTTCGACCATCCCAGCCCCGCCGCGCTGGCCGGTTTCCTCGGCAGCGAGATGGCGGGCGCCCGTACGGTGGCCGGGGGACCGGTGACGGCCGCGCTCTCCGCCACCGACGACGACCCGATCGCCGTCATCGGCATGAGCTGCCGCTACCCCGGCGGGGTCGGCTCCGCCGAGGAGCTGTGGCGGCTCGTCAGGGAGGGCGGCGACGCCATCTCCGGCTTCCCCGCCGATCGTGGCTGGGACGCCGAGGGGCTCTACGACCCGGACCCCGACCGGCCGGGCAGGACCTACTCCGTCCAGGGCGGATTCCTGCGCGACGTCGCCGACTTCGACCCCGGGTTCTTCGGGATCTCGCCGCGCGAGGCGGTCTCCATGGACCCCCAGCAGCGGCTGCTGCTGGAGACGGCCTGGGAGGCCTTCGAGCACGCCGGGATCGACCCGGTCAGCCGGCGCGGCAGCATGACCGGCACCTTCGTGGGCGCCAGCTACCAGGACTACGCCTCCGCCGTGCCCAACGCCGCCGAGGGCTCCGAGGGCCACGCGATCACCGGCACGCTCTCCAGCGTGCTCTCCGGGCGGGTGTCGTATCTCTTCGGCTTCGAGGGACCGGCCGTCACCCTCGACACCGCCTGCTCGTCCTCGCTCGTCGCGATGCATCTCGCCTGCCAGTCCCTGCGCAACGGCGAGAGCACCCTCGCGCTCGCGGGCGGGGTGAGCATCATGTCCACCCCGCTCTCCTTCGTCGGCTTCAGCCGGCAGCGGGCGCTCGCGGCCGACGGCCGGTGCAAGGCGTACGCCGACTCCGCCGACGGTATGACCCTCGCCGAGGGCGTCGGTCTCGTCCTGCTGGAGCGGCTCTCCGACGCCCGGCGCAACGGGCATCACGTCCTGGCGGTGGTGCGCGGCAGCGCGGTCAACCAGGACGGCGCGTCCAACGGTCTGACCGCCCCCAACGGCCCCTCCCAGCAGCGGGTGATCCGCCAGGCCCTCGCCAACGCCGGACTCCGTCCGGCCGAGGTCGATGTCGTCGAGGGCCATGGCACCGGCACCGCGCTGGGCGACCCCATCGAGGCCCAGGCCCTGCTCACCACCTACGGCCAGGACAGGGACCCGGGGCAGCCGCTGCTCCTCGGCTCGGTCAAGTCCAACATCGGGCACACCCAGATGGCCTCGGGCGCCGCCAGTGTGATCAAGATGGTCATGGCGCTCCAGCAGGGCGTCGTACCGAAGACGCTCCATATCGACACCCCGTCCTCGCACGTCGACTGGTCCTCCGGCGCCATCGGTCTGCTGACCGAGGAGACCGGCTGGCCGGAGACCGGCCGCCCCCGGCGCGGCGCCGTCTCCTCGTTCGGCATCAGCGGCACCAATGTGCACACCATCCTCGAACAGGCGCCCCCGCGGGAGCCGGCCGAGGAGCCCGCCGAGGACCGCGAACCGGCGCCGGGCACCGTGCCGGTGCTGGTCTCCGCGCGGAACGAGACGGCGCTGCGCGCCCAGGCGGGCCGGCTGCTCGCCCTCATGGAGGAGCGGCCCGGAACCCGGCCCGCCGATCTCGCCTTCTCCCTGGCCACCTCGCGCGCGAGCCTGGAGCGCCGCGCCGCCGTCGTGGCACAGGGGCGCGACGAGGTGCTGAACGGTCTGCTGGCCCTGCGTGACGGACTGCCGGGACCGGGCGTGGTGCGGGGCGGCACGGGCCGTGGCCGTACGGCGTTCCTGTTCACCGGGCAGGGCAGCCAGCGCCCCGGCATGGGACGCGAACTGTACGGACGTTTCCCCGTGTTCGCCGACGCGCTCGACGCCGTACTGGCCCATGTGGACGGTGAACTGGACCGGCCGCTGCGCGAGATCCTGTTCGCCGCCGAGGGCTCGGCGCAGGCCGCCCTGCTCGACCGGACCGGGTACGCGCAGCCCGCGCTGTTCGCCGTCGAGGTCGCGCTGTTCCGGCTCGCCGAGTCCTGGGGGATCACCCCCGCCTATCTGGCCGGGCACTCCATCGGCGAACTCGCCGCCGCGCACGCCGCCGGGGTGCTCTCCCTGCCCGACGCGTGCGCCCTGGTGGCCGCGCGCGGCCGGCTGATGCAGGCGCTGCCCGAGGGCGGCGCGATGGTCTCCCTCCAGGCCGCCGAGGACGAGGTCCTGCCTCTGCTGGCGGAAGCCGGGGACCGGGTCTCGGTCGCGGCCGTCAACGGCCCCTCCTCGGTGGTCGTCGCCGGGGCCGAGGACGCCGTACTCGCCATCGCCGCGTCCTTCGCGGCCGACGGACGCAGGACCAGGCGGCTGAAGGTGAGCCATGCCTTCCACTCCCCGCTCATGGACCCGATGCTCGACGACTTCGCGCGGGTCGCGCGCAGTCTCACCTACCACCCGCCCGTCATCCCCCTCGTCTCCCATGTGACCGGGGCGCTCGCCACCGACGAGCAGGTGTGCTCCCCCGAGTACTGGGTCCGCCATGTCAGGGACACCGTCCGCTTCGCCGACGGGATCGGCTGGCTCTCGGCCCAGGGCGGTGTACGGACCTTCCTCGAACTCGGCCCCGACGGCGTGCTCTGCGGCATGGCGCGGGAGAGCCTCACCGAGGAGTCCGCCGGGACGCCCCCCGCCGTCCTGCTGCCGCTCCTGCGCGGCGACCGCCCGGAGGTGAGGGCGCTCGTCACCGCGCTGGCGGGCGCACAGGCGAACGGTGTGGACATCGACTGGCGCGCGTACTTCGCGGACAGCGGAGCACGCCGGATCGCCCTGCCCAGCTACGCCTTCCAGCGTGAACGCTACTGGCCCGAGGCACCGGCGGACGCGGCCCCGGCGGGGCCGGGCGCCGGCAGCGCCGTGGACGCCGAGTTCTGGTCGGCCGTCGAGCGCGACGACGTGACGGCGCTCGCGGCCTCGCTCGGCCTGGACGACGGCACCGTCACCGCGATGGTCCCCGCCCTCAGCGCGTGGCGCCGCCGCCGGGGCGAGCAGTCCGCCGTGGACGCCTGGCGGTACAAGGTCGTCTGGAAACCGCGGACCGGCTCCACCGCGCCGGCCGCGCTCCCCGGACGCTGGCTCGTGCTGGCACCCGCCCGTACGGAGGACGCGGCCTGGTCCGCGGAGGTCGTCGCCGCCCTCGGCACGGAGACCGTCCTCGTCGAGGTCACCGGGACCGACCGGGCGGCACTCGCCGAGCGGCTGACCGGACCGCGCGTCGGGGAAGGCGGGTTCGCCGGGGTCCTGTCCCTGCTCGCTCTCGTGGGCCGTGACGGCGCGGCCCGCCCCGAGGTGCCCGCCGCCCTCCCCCTGACGACCGTCGCCGTCCAGGCGCTCGGCGACGCCGGGATCGACGCGCCGCTGTGGAGCGTCACCCGGGGCGCCGTGTCCATCGGCCGCTCGGAGCATGTGATCAGCCCCGACCAGGCCGCCGTCTGGGGACTCGGCCGTGCCGTCGCCCTCGAACAGCCCGGCCGCTGGGGCGGCTGCGTCGATCTGCCCGAGCGGCTCGACACCCATGCCGCCCGCCGGTTCAGGAGCGTCCTGGCGGGCGTGGACGGCGAGGGCGAGAGCGCCGTACGCGCCTCCGGCGTCTTCGTACGGCGCCTCGCCCACAGCCCCACGGGGACGGTGGAAGCGTCCGGCGGGACCGGAGGGATTGGAGCGTCGCCCGGCGCGTCCGGAGGGATTGGAGCGTCCGGAGCGGCGGGCGGGCGGCGCCCGTTCGACCCGGCGGGCACCGTTCTGATCACCGGCGGCACCGGCGCCCTCGGCGGACATGTGGCCCGCGGGCTCGCCCGCGAGGGAGCCCGTCATCTGCTGCTCGCCGGACGGCGCGGCGAGGACGCGCCGGGCGCCGCCGGACTCCGCGCCGAACTGGAGGAACTGGGCGCCCGCGTCACCATCGCCGCCTGCGATGTCGCCGACCGCGACGCGCTGGCCGCCCTGCTCGCCGCCGTACCCGAGGACGCCCCGCTCACCGCGGTGATCCATACGGCCGGGGTGGTCGAGGACACCACCGTGGACGCGCTGACCCCGGACGGCTTCAGCGCCGTCCTGCGCTCCAAGGTGGTCCCGGCCCACCATCTCCATGAGCTGACCGCCGAGCTGGATCTCTCCGCGTTCGTGCTCTTCTCCTCGACGGCCGGTGTCATCGGCGCGGCGGGCCAGGGCAACTACGCCGCCGCCAACGCCTATCTGGACGCGCTCGCCGAGTACCGGCGGGCCCATGGCCTGACCGCGCTCTCCGTCGCCTGGGGCCCCTGGGCCGGATCCGGCATGGCCGCCGACGCCACCGGGGTCGAGAACCGGGTACGGCGCGGCGGATTCGAGCCGCTCGCGCCGGAACCGGCCGTACGCGCCCTGCTCCGCGCGGTCGAGCACGACGACACCGCCCTCGCGATCGCCGACATCGACTGGGACCGCTTCCTCCCCGCGTTCGCCGCGAGCCGCCCCCTGCCGCTCGTCGCGGACCTGCCCGAGGTACGGCGGTCCGCCGCGCCCGCCGCCGGCGGTGCCGGGGAGTCCGGACTGCGGCAGCGGCTCGCCGCACTGCCCGAGGCCGAACGCGCCGGACACGTACTCGACCTGCTGCGCGCCCAGGTGGCCGCCGTGCTCGGTCACTCCGACGCGCGGAACATCGAGGACGACCGCGCCTTCCGCGATCTCGGTTTCGACTCGCTGACCACGCTCGAACTCCGCAACGGACTCGCCGCCCTGACCGGGCTGAGCCTGCCCGCCTCGCTCGTCTACGACCTGCCGACCCCGCGCGAGCTGGCGGACTTCCTGCTGGCCGAACTGCTCGGCACGCTGCCCGAGACGGCGGCGCCCGTCGCGGCGGACCGGCCCCCGGCCGACGACCCGATCGCCGTCGTCGGCATGAGCTGCCGCTTCCCCGGCGGGGCCGACTCGCCAGAGGAGCTTTGGCGGCTGCTCGACGAGGGCGGGGACGGCATCACCGCCTTCCCCGCCGACCGCGGCTGGGACCTCGGGGCGCTCGGCGCGGGCGCCTCGGACACCCTCCAGGGCGGATTCCTCACCGGTGTCGCCGACTTCGACGCCCGCTTCTTCGGGATCTCACCCCGTGAGGCACTGGCCATGGACCCGCAGCAGCGGCTGCTGCTGGAGACCACCTGGGAGGCGCTGGAGCGGGCCGGGATCGACCCGTCGGGACTGCGCGGCTCCACCACCGGCGTCTTCGTCGGCACCAACGGCCAGGACTACGCCGACGTACTGCGACGCTCCGCCTCCGACGTACGGGGGTACGCGGCCACCGGCAACACCGCGAGCGTCATGTCCGGCCGGCTCTCCTACGCGCTCGGTCTGGAGGGCCCGGCCGTCACCGTCGACACGGCCTGCTCGTCCTCACTGGTGGCCCTGCACTGGGCCGGCAAGGCACTGAGCGCGGGGGAGTGCTCGCTGGTGATCGCGGGCGGGGTCTCCGTGATGTCCGGTCCCGACTCCTTCGTCGAGTTCTCCGCCCAGGGCGGTCTCGCCCCCGACGGCCGGTGCAAGGCGTTCTCCGACGGCGCCGACGGCACCGCGTGGTCCGAGGGCGTCGGCATCCTGGTGCTGGAGCGGCTCTCCGACGCCGTACGCAACGGCCACGAGGTCCGGGGCATCATCCGCGCCACCGCCGTCAACCAGGACGGCGCGTCCAACGGGCTCACCGCGCCCAACGGACCCGCGCAGCAGCGGGTGATCCGCCAGGCGCTCGCGGACGCGGGACTGACACCCGACGCCGTGGACGCCGTGGAGGCGCACGGCACCGGCACCACACTGGGCGACCCGATCGAGGCCCAGGCCCTGCTGGGCGCCTACGGCCGGGACCGGGAGCGCCCGCTGCTGCTCGGCACGGTCAAGTCGAACATCGGTCATACCCAGGCGGCGGCCGGGGTCGCGGGCGTCATCAAGATGCTGCTGGCCATGCGGCACGGCACCCTGCCGAAGACCCTGCACATCGACACCCCCTCGGCGCATGTCGACTGGTCCTCCGGCGCGGTGTCACTGCTGCGCGAGGCGGTCGCCTGGCCCGAGACCGGCCGTCCGCGCCGGGCCGGGGTCTCGGCCTTCGGTGTGAGCGGGACGAACGCGCATGTGATCGTGGAACAGGCACCGGCCGTCGAGGCGGCGCCCCCGGCCGCCGCTCCCGCCGTCGTACCGGGCACCCTTCCCGCGGCCGTGCCGTGGATCGTGTCCGGCAGGACCCGTGAGGCGCTCCAGGCGCAGATCGGCCGGCTCACCGCCTTCGCCGCAGGCACCGGGCTCTCCCCGGTGGACATCGGGCACTCCCTCGCCACGGACCGCACGGTCTTCCCGCACCGCGCGGTACTGCTCGCGGGACCCGACGGCGTACGGGAGATCGCCCGCGGAGCGGCCGGCCGCGCCCCCGGCGGGACCGCGTTCCTCTTCTCCGGCCAGGGCAGCCAGCGCGGCGCGATGGGCCGGGAGCTGTACGGGCGGTTCCCCGACTTCGCCGAGGCGCTGGACGCGGTGCTCGCCCATCTCGACACCGAGCTGGAATTCCCGCTGCGCGAGGTGCTGTTCGCCGAGCCCGGCACCTTCGAGTCGGAGCTGCTGGACGAGACCGGCTGGACCCAGCCCGCGCTGTTCGCCGTCGAGGTGGCGCTCTTCCGGCTGACCGAATCATGGGGCCTGACCCCGGACTTCGTGGCCGGGCACTCCATCGGTGAGATCGCCGCGGCCCATGTGGCGGGCGTGTTCACCCTGGAGGACGCCTGCCGGCTGGTGGCGGCGCGGGCCTCGCTGATGCAGGCGCTCCCGCAGACCGGCGCGATGGTCGCGCTCCAGGCCACCGAGGACGAGATCATCCCGCTGCTGGGCGAGCATGTCTCGGTCGCGGCGGTCAACGGCCCCGACGCGCTGGTCGTCGCGGGCGCCGAGGACGCCGTCCTGGAGATCGCCGGACTCCTCGCGGCCGAGGGGCGCAGGACCAAGCGGCTGAGGGTCTCGCACGCCTTCCACTCGCCGCTGATGGACCCGATGCTCGCGGACTTCGCCCGGGTCGCCGAATCCCTCGCGTACCACGAGCCCCGGATCCCGGTGGTGTCGAATCTGAGCGGCGCCCTGGCCACGGCCGAGGAGCTCCGCTCGGCCGACTACTGGGTACGGCATGTCCGCGGGACCGTGCGCTTCGCCGACGGGGTACGGACCCTGCGTGACGCCGGGGTCCTCGCCTTCGTGGAGCTCGGGCCGGACGGGGTGCTCTCCGCGATGGCCCAGCGGAGCCTGGACGGAGCCGCCGGGCCCGCCCCGGTGGTGGTGCCGCTGCTCCGCGCGGCCCTGGGCGAGGAGACGGCCGTGGTCGCGGCGCTCGCCACCCTGCACACCCGGGGGGTCGGCCCGCGGTGGGCCGCGTTCTTCGAGGGCACCGGCGCGCGCCGGGTGGAGCTGCCGACCTACGCGTTCCAGCGCGAGCGGTACTGGCCCGAGGCCGCCGCACCGGCCGTGCCCGGAGCGCCGGGCGGCGCGGCGGGCGGGACGGCGGGCGGGGCGCAGGACCCGGTGGACGCGGAGTTCTGGTCGGCGGTGGAGCGGGAGGACCTGGAGTCGCTCGCCGCCTCGCTGGACCTGGACGGCGAGACCGTGACCACGATGCTGCCCGCGCTCTCCGCGTGGCGCCGGCGCAGGGACGAGCGGTCCGCCGGGGCCGGGTGGCGCTACCGCGAGGCCTGGACGGAACTGCCCGTGACCGCCGGGGCCGTTGGGGCCGCCGTGACGGCCGGGTCTGCTGTGACCATCGGGGCCGCCAGGACTGCTGTGATCGCTGGGTCTGCCGGGGCCGCGTCCGCGGACGCCTGGCTGGTGATCGTGCCCGTCGGCGCCGAGGACACGTGGACGGCCGCCGCCGTCGAGGCGCTGGGCGCGGACACCGTACGGGTGGAGGCCGACATCTCCACCGACGGCACCGCAGTCGGCCCCACCGACGGCACCGCGCCTGCGGCCGGGCTGATGGCGGGGCTGACGGCGGCACGCGGCGAAGGAAGCCGGTTCGCCGGGGTCGTCTCGCTGCTCGCCACGGGAGCCGAGGACCTGCCGGCCGGTCCCGCCAGGCCCGCCGCGCTGCTGGCGGCGCTGGAAGGCGCGGGTATCGACGCACCGCTGTGGTGTGTCACCCGTGGCGCCGTCTCCGTGGCCCCGTCCGAGCCGCCGCCGAGCGCCGGACAGGCCACCGTCTGGGGCGAGGGCAGGGTCGCCGCGCTGGAACACCCCGACCGCTGGGGCGGGTTGATCGATCTGCCGGAGTCGCCGGACGAGCGGGCGCGCGCCGCCTTCGTGACCGCCCTGACCGCACCGGACGGCGAGGACCAGATCGCGGTCCGCGCCACCGGAACCTTCGGCCGGCGCCTGGTCCGCGCCGTACCGACAGGACCCGGGGGACCTGTGGGCCCCGCGGGAGCCGAGGGAGCCGCGGGCCGCTCGTGGCGGCCCGGCGGCACGGTGCTCGTCGTCGGCGGTACGGGTCCCATGGGCGGCCGGGCCGCCCGCTGGCTGGCCCGTGAGGGTGCCCGTCATCTGCTGCTGACCGGGCGCCGTCCGTCCGACCTCGCCGCTGCCGAGGCACTCGAAGCCGAGCTGAGGAAGCTCGGCGCCACGGTCACCTTCGCCGTCTGCGACCCGTCCGACCCGGCCGCGCTGACCGCGCTGCTGGCCACCGTCCCCGAGGACACACCGCTCACCGCAGTCGTCCACGCGGAGGCGCTGACCGGCGCCGCGCGGACCGAAGCCACGGACACCGGCGGCACGTACATGGACGGCACGGACACGGGAGGCACGGACGCCGGTGTCTCGGACATCGGTGCCTCGGACACCGGCGGTGCGTTCATCGGCGCCACCGACACCGGACCTGGCGCGCTCTCCTCGGCACTGGCCGGAGTCCGCCATCTCGACACGGTCCTGGGCGACCGGCCGCTGGACGCCTTCGTCCTGTTCGGTTCGATCGCCGGGGTCTGGGGCGTACGCGGCCAGGAGACCGAAGCCGCGTACGGCGCCTGGCTGGACGCCTTCGCCCGGCAGCGCCGCGCCCGGGGAGCCACCGCCCTGTCGGTCGCCTGGGGCGCCTGGACGGAGTCCGTGGACCCCGCCATGGCCGCGCATCTGCGGCTGAACGGACTGCCCGTCATGGACGCCGACGCGGCGCTCACCGCGCTCGGCCGGGCCGTCGCCGACGGCGAGAGCGCCGTCACCGTGGCCGATGTCCGCTGGGAGACCTTCGCACCCGCCTTCACCGGGGCGCGCCGGGGCGCCCTGTTCTCCGAACTGCCCGAGGCCCGCGCCGCCGTGGAGGCGGCAGGACCCGGCCGGGAGGAGGAGCGGTCCGCGGCGGACACCTACCGTCAGTGGCTGCTCGCCCTGCCCGAGTCGGAACGGGCCGACGCGCTCCTCGCCCTGGTCACCGAGAAGGCCGCCCTGGTCCTCGGCCACGCGGACGCCGGAGCCGTCGAGTCCGATCTGCCCTTCCGTGACCTCGGCTTCGACTCGCTGACCGCCGTCGACCTGCGTAACCAGCTCAGGGACGCGACCGGGCTGGCCCTGCCCGCGACCCTCGTCTTCGACCATCCGACCCCCGCCGAACTCGCCGCGCGACTGCGGACCCTGCTGCTCGGCGAGGCGCCCGGCGCGGAGACGCAAGCCGCGCCTCCCGCGCTCTCCCCGGCCCACACGGCCGACGATCCCGTTGTGATCATCGGTATGGCCTGCCGCTATCCGGGCGGTGTCACATCACCCGAGGACCTGTGGCGGCTCGTCACCGAAGGGACCGACGCCGTCGGCGCGTTCCCCACCGACCGGGGCTGGGACCTCGACACCCTGCTCGGCGGCCCTCCGGAGGGCGGACGCGGACGCAGCGCCACGGGTCACGGCGGCTTCCTCCACGGCGCGGCCGACTTCGACCCGGGACTGTTCGGCATCTCGCCGCGCGAGGCCATCGTGATGGATCCGCAGCAGCGCGTCGTGCTCGAAGCCGCCTGGGAGGCACTGGAGCGGGCGGGCATCGACGCGACGACCCTGCGGGGCAGCACCACCGGTGTCTACGTCGGCGGCGGCAGCGGCGACTACCGGCCGCCCGCCGAGGCGGGCCAGTGGGAGACCGCGCAGTCGGCGAGCCTGCTGTCCGGCCGGCTGGCGTACTCCTTCGGCCTCCAGGGCCCCACGGTCTCCGTGGACACCGCGTGCTCCTCGTCGCTGGTCGCCCTGCATCTCGCCGCCCAGGCCATCCGGTCCGGCGAGTGCTCCATCGCCCTGGCCGGCGGTGTCACCGTGATGGCCACCCCGGCGGGCTTCGTCGAGTTCAGCGCCCAGGGCGCGCTCTCGCCCGACGGGCGGTGCAAGGCGTTCTCCGACGCGGCGGACGGCACCGGCTGGTCCGAGGGCGTGGGCATGCTCGTCGTCGAGCGGCTCTCCGAAGCGCGCCGCAACGGCCATCGCGTACTGGCGGTCCTGCGGGGCTCGTCCATCAACCAGGACGGCGCGTCCAACGGACTGACCGCGCCGAGCGGTCCCGCGCAGCAGCGGGTGATCCGGCAGGCGCTCGCCAACTCCGGTCTCTCGCCCGCCGAGGTGGACGCGGTGGAGGCCCATGGCACCGGCACCAAGCTCGGTGACCCGATCGAGGCACAGGCGCTGCTGGCCACCTACGGCCAGGACCGCGACCCCGGGCGGCCGCTGCTGCTCGGCTCGCTCAAGTCCAACATCGGGCACACCCAGGCCGCCTCGGGGGTCGCGGGTGTGATCAAGATGGTGCTGGCGATGCGCCACGGCACCCTGCCGAAGTCGCTCTACGCGGAGAATCCGACGTCCCACGTGGACTGGACGGCGGGCGCGGCCCGGCTGCTGACCGAGCGGACGCCCTGGCCGGACTCGGGCCGGCCGCGCCGCGCCGGGGTCTCCTCCTTCGGTGCCAGCGGTACGAACGCGCATCTCATCCTGGAGCAGGCACCGCTCATCGAGGCCGAGGCCGAGACCATGATGGGGACCGGGACCGGGACCGATCCCGGCTCCGCAGTGGCAGCTCCGCCGCCCGTACGTGACGCGGGGACGCTGCCCGTCCTGCTCTCCGGCCGGACCGGGAACGCGCTGCGTGACCAGGCGCGCAGGCTGCTGGCGCAGGTGACGGCCCATCCTGAAGTCCCTCTGACCGATCTCGCCTTCTCGCTCGCGACGACCCGCTCGGTCTTCGAGCACCGGGCCGCCCTGACGGTCACCGGACACGGGGGTCTGCTCGACGGCCTCACCGCGCTGGCCGAGGGGAACACGCACCCGGAACTGGTCGAGCACACGGTGGAGAAGGCGGGCAAGCGCGCCTTCCTCTTCTCCGGCCAGGGCTCGCAGCGGCTCGGGATGGGGCGTGAGCTGTACGAGCGGTTCCCGGCCTTCGCCGAGGCGCTCGACACCGTACTGGCCCTGCTGGACGCAGAGTTGAACGGACAGCGGGCGGGCCGGCCGGACGGCGGGGCGGACGGCGGGCCGGGCCGCCCGCTGCGTGAGGTGATCTGGGGCACGGACGCCGCGGCGCTGGACGACACCGGCTCCGCCCAGCCCGCGCTGTTCGCCGTCGAGGTGGCGCTGTTCCGGCTGGTCGAGTCCTGGGGCCTGACCCCGGACCTGGTGGCCGGTCACTCCATCGGTGAGATCGCCGCCGCCCATGTGGCGGGTGTGTTCTCACTGGAGGACGCGGTCAGGCTCGTCGCGGCCCGCGCGGGGCTGATGCGGGCGCTGCCGGCCGGCGGCGCGATGTTCGCCGTACAGGCCACCGAGGACGAGATCACCCCGCTGCTCCGTGACCGGGTCTCGATCGCCGCCGTCAACGGCCCGGCGTCCGTGGTGATCTCGGGCGAGGAGGCCGCGGCGCTGGAGGTGGCGGCCGAGCTGGAGAAGCGCGGCCGCAAGACCGGTCGGCTGCGGGTCTCGCACGCGTTCCACTCACCGCTGATGGACCCGATGCTGGACGGCTTCCGCGCCGTCGCGGAACGACTGGCCTTCCAGCCGCCCCGTATCCCGGTGGTGTCCAATCTGACCGGCGCCCCGGCCACGGCCGGGGAGCTGTGCTCGGCGGAGTACTGGGTACGGCATGTCCGGGAGGCCGTACGGTTCGCCGACGGTGTCAAGGCGATGGCGCAGCGCGGGGTGACCGCCTTCCTGGAACTGGGCCCGGACGGGGTGCTCTCCGCCCTGGCCCAGGAGTCGGCCCCGCCCGCCGCCGTCGCCGTACCGCTGCTGCGCAAGGGCAGGGACGAGGAGACCACCCTGGTCACCGCGCTCGCCCGGCTGCATGTCCATGGGGCCGGCCCGGCCTGGTCGGCGTTCTTCGCGGACACCGGGGCCCGGTGGGTGGATCTGCCGACGTACGCCTTCCAGCACGGCCGGTTCTGGCCCGACGCCCCGGCCGTCACCGCCGCCGGGACACCGGACGCGGACACCACGGACCGCGCGTTCTGGGACGCGGTGGAGCGGGAGGACTTCGCCTCGCTGGAATCCGTCCTGGACATCGAGGAGGACGCCCTGTCCAAGGTGCTTCCCGCGCTGCTGGACTGGCGCAGGCAGCGCGACGACGAGTCGCTCGTGGAGGGCTGGCGGCACCGTGTCGTCTGGCGGCCCACGGGAGGTTCCTCCCTCGCCCACCGGAAGCCGCTGACGGGTACCTGGCTCGCCGTGGTGCCCGGGGAACTGGCCGAGGACCCCTGGGTGTCCGCCGTGCTCGACGCCCTCGGCACCTCGGTCGTACGGCTCCCGGTCGGAGCACCCGACCGGGCCGCGCTCGCCGCGGAACTGAGGGCCCGCGCCGCCGGTCGGGCCGACGACGGCGGTGACAGCGGCGGTGACGGCAGCGGCAGCGACGGTGGCGCTCCCTTCGCCGGAGTCGTCTCACTCCTGGCGCTGCGGGACTCCCTGGCGGACGGTGTGCCCGAGGGAGCCGCCCTCACCGCCGTACTGCTCCAGGCGCTGGGCGACGCCGGGATCGGCGCACCGCTCTGGTGCCTCACCCGGAGCGCGGTCTCCGTACGCCGTACGGACGAGCCGCGCCATCCGCTCCAGGCGGCCGTCTGGGGCCTGGGCCGGGTCGCCGCGCTGGAGTACCCGGAGCGCTGGGGCGGGCTGATCGATCTGCCGGAGACACCGGACGAGCGGACGGGCGCCGGGCTCACCGCCGTGCTCGCCGGGCTCGACGGGGAGGACCAGGTCGCCCTGCGGGACTCGGCGGTCCTCGCCCGGCGCCTGGTACGGGCACCCGGCAAGCACCCGGCCCGTGCCTGGGACCCGGACGGCACCGTGCTGATCACCGGCGGCACCGGTGCCCTCGGCGCCCATGTCGCCCGCAGGCTCGCCCGCGACGGTGTCCAGCACCTCGTACTGCTCAGCCGGCGCGGCCCCGGGGCGCCCGGCGCGGACGCGCTGCGGGCCGAACTCGAAGCGCTCGGCGCCCGGGTCACCCTCACCGCGTGCGACGCCGCCGACCGGGACCAACTGACCGCCGTACTCGCGGACATCCCCGCCGGGCATCCGCTGACCGGTGTGGTGCACACGGCGGGGGTCCTCGACGACGGCGTACTCGACCGGCTCACCCCCGAGCGGTTCGCACCGGTGTTCCGCGCCAAGGTGACCTCGGCCCTGCTGCTCGACGAGCTGACCCGCGATCTGGACCTCACCGCGTTCGTGCTCTTCTCCTCCGCCTCCGCCGCCGTGGGCAATCTCGGCCAGGCCAACTACGCGGCGGCCAACGCCGTCCTCGACGCACTCGCCGAGCGACGGCGGGCACGGGATCTCCCCGCCACCTCGATCGCCTGGGGCGCCTGGGGCGGCGGCGGAATGGCGGAGGGCGCCGGGGCCGACGAGGCCGCCAGGCGCGCCGGGATCGGCGCCATGGACCCGGAACCGGCCTGCGAGGCGCTTCTGCGTCTGGTCATGGAGGCCGAACCGACCGCGGTCGTCGCCGAAGTCGCCCTGGAACGCTTCGTGGCCGCCTTCGGCGCGAGCCGGCCGAGCGCCCTGCTGCGTGAACTCCCCGGCTACCGGGAGATGGTGGCCGCGACGGCCGCCGCCCCCGGGAGCGCCACCGCAGAAGGCGGCCTGCGGGAACGGCTGGCGGGCCTGAACGCGAACCGCCGTCTCGAAGCGGTCGTGGAACTGGTCCGTACTCGCGCCGCCCAGGTACTGGGCTACCCGGACACGGACGCCGTCGGTCCCGAGCGGTCCTTCCGCGATCTGGGCGTGGACTCGCTGGGAGCGGTGGAGCTGCGCAACCAGCTCAACGCGGCCACCGGTCTGCGTCTGTCCGCGACGCTCGTCTTCGACCATCCCACCCCCACGGCCCTCGGTGAGCATGTGCTGCGCCGGCTCGTACCCGACGAGGGCCCCGACAGCGAGACGGACACCGAGGAGACGGAGATCCGGGCCCTGCTGGCGTCCGTACCCCTCGCCCGGCTGCGCGACATCGGCGTACTGGAGCCGCTGCTCCAACTCGCCGGACGGGGCGGCACCGCCCCGGCGGAGAACGAGGAATCCGGCGAGGCCATCGACTCGATGGCCGTGGCAGACCTGGTGCGGGCCGCGCTCGACGGCCAGTCCGACCTGTAGCGCGACGACGGAGCGATGGAGCAGACCATGAGTGCCCCCACCGAGAACGCCCCCACCAACGGCGCGACCACCAGCAGTGCGACCACCAACGGCGCGACCGCCGGCAGCGCGACGACCGCCGGCAGTGTCGTGGACGCGCTCCGTGCCGCCATGAAGGAGGCGGAGCGGCTGCGGCGCCAGAACAGGATGTTCGTCGCCGCCGCCAGGGAACCGATCGCGATCGTGGGAATGGGCTGCCGGTTCCCCGGCGAGGTCCGCTCGCCCGAAGGGCTCTGGGACCTCGTCGCGTCCGGCACCGACGCCATCTCCGCGTTCCCCGCCGACCGGGGCTGGGACCTGGACGCGCTGCGCGACAGCTCCACCGACGCCCGGGACACCTCCGTCAGCCAGCGGGGCGGGTTTCTGAGCTGTGTCGCCGACTTCGACCCCGGCTTCTTCGGGATCTCGCCGCGCGAGGCGGTCACCATGGACCCCCAGCAGCGGCTGCTGCTGGAGACCGCCTGGGAGGCCGTCGAACGCTCCGGCATCGACGCCACGCGGCTGCGCGGCAGCCGCACCGGCGCCTTCATCGGCACCAACGGCCAGGACTACGCGTATCTCCTGGTGAGGTCACTGGACGACGCGACCGGCGATGTCGGCACCGGTATCGCCGCGAGCGCCACCTCGGGACGGCTCTCGTACACGCTCGGCCTGGAGGGCCCCGCGATCACGGTCGACACCGCCTGCTCGTCCTCGCTGGTCGCCCTCCATCTCGCCGTCCAGTCCCTGCGCAACGGAGAGTGCTCGCTCGCCCTCGCCGGCGGTGTCAATGTGATGTCCACGCCCGGCTCGCTCGTCGAGTTCAGCAGGCAGGGCGGTCTCGCGCGGGACGGCCGGTGCAAGGCGTTCGCCGACTCCGCCGACGGCACCGGGTGGGCGGAGGGCGCCGGCGTCCTGATGCTGGAGCGGCTCTCCGACGCACAGCGCAACGGACATCCGGTCCTCGCGGTCGTACGGGGCTCCGCCGTCAACCAGGACGGCGCCTCCAACGGCTTCACCGCGCCCAACGGCCCCTCGCAGCAACGGGTGATCCGGCAGGCGCTGGCCAACGCGGGACTGACCCCGGCCGAGGTGGACGCGGTGGAGGCCCATGGCACCGGCACCCCGCTGGGCGACCCCATCGAGGCCCAGAGCCTGCTCACGAGCTACGGACAGGACCGCGAACACCCGCTGTTCCTCGGCTCGGTCAAGTCCAACATCGGGCACACCCAGGCCGCTTCGGGGGTCGCGGGTGTGATCAAGATGGTGATGGCGATGCGGCACGGAGTGCTGCCGAGGACCCTGCACGCGGACGAGCCGTCGTCGCATGTCGACTGGTCGTCGGGAAAGGTCGAGCTGCTCACCGAGGCGCGCCCGTGGCCGGAGGCGGGCAGGCCACGCCGTACGGGTGTCTCCTCGTTCGGCGTCAGCGGCACCAACGCGCATGTGATCATCGAACAGGCGCCGCCCGCCGAGGCACCCCCCGCACCTCCCGCGCCCGCCCTGCCGGACGGCAGGACCGCTCCCGAACGGCGGGCGACGACGCTGCCGTGGGTGATATCGGGCCGGACACCAGAAGCGCTGCGCGACCAGGCGGCCCTGCTGCTCGACCGGCTGGAGCACCAACCGGGCCCGCGTCCGGTGGATGTGGCGCTCTCCCTGGCCACGACCAGGGTAGGTCTGGAGCACCGCCTCGCCGTCATGACGGACGAGGACGGCGGCGCGGGACGTGACGCGCTGAAGGCCTGGCTGGAGAACGGCGCGGCACCGGGTACCGTCGAGGGCACGGTCATGGGACGCGGCAGGACGGCGGTGCTCTTCTCGGGGCAGGGTTCGCAGCGGTTGGGTATGGGCCGTGAGTTGTACGGTCGCTTCCCGGTGTTCGCGGAGGCGCTGGACTCCGTACTGGCGTTGCTGGACGGTGAGTTGGGCCACCCGCTCCGGGAGGTGATCTGGGGTGAGGACGCCGACGCGCTGAATGAGACGGGCGTCACCCAGCCCGCGTTGTTCGCGATCGAGGTGGCGCTGTTCCGGCTGGTGGAGTCATGGGGTGTGGCCCCGGACTTTGTGGCGGGGCATTCGATCGGTGAGATCGCGGCGGCTCATGTGGCGGGGGTGTTCTCCCTGGAGGACGCCTGCCGTCTGGTGGTGGCCCGTGGGTCGTTGATGCAGGCGCTGCCGGCCGGTGGCGCGATGGTCGCCGTACAGGCCACCGAGGACGAGGTCACCCCGCTGCTCACCGGTCAGGTGTCCGTCGCGGCCGTCAACGGACCTCGGTCCGTGGTGATTTCCGGAGCCGAGGACGCCACGCTGGAGCTCGCGGCCCGACTGGAGAAGCAGGGCCGCAGGACGAGTCGGTTGCGGGTTTCGCATGCGTTCCATTCACCGTTGATGGATCCGATGCTGGACGGGTTCCGTGCGGTGGTGGAGGGGTTGTCGTTCGCGGAGCCGTCATTGCCGGTGGTGTCGAATCTGACCGGTGGTCTCGCGTCGGCGGATGAGTTGTGTTCGCCGGAGTACTGGGTGCGGCACGTTCGCGAGGCGGTTCGTTTCGCGGATGGTGTGCGGGCACTTGGCGAGCAGGGCGTGCGTACGTTCGTGGAGTTGGGCCCGGACGGTGTGCTGGCGGCGATGGCTCAGGAGTCGGTGCCGGAGGGCGCCGTGACCGTACCGGTCCTCCGCAAGGACCGGTCCGAGGAGACCTCGGCCGTCACGGCACTCGCTCACCTGCATGTGCGCGGTGTACGGGTGGAGTGGCCGGCGTTCTTCGCGGGCACCGGCGCCCGGCCGGTGGATCTGCCCACGTACGCCTTCCAGCACGAACGGTTCTGGCCCCAGGTGACCTACCGGCCCGCCGACGCGGCCGGTCTCGGTCTCGCCTCGGCGAACCACCCGCTGCTCGGCGCGGCCATGTCCGTCGCGGGCTCCGACGAACTCCTGCTGACCGGAACACTGTCACTCGCCACCCACCCGTGGCTGGCCGACCATGTCGTCGGCGGCATGGTGTTCTTCCCCGGCACCGGATTCCTCGAACTGGCCGTCCGCGCCGCCGACCAGGCCGGATGCGACCGCGTCGACGATCTGATGCTGGCCGCCCCGCTGATCCTGCCCCGTACCGGCGCCGTCCAGGTGCAGATCGCCGTCGGCGGCGCGGACGACGACGGCCGCCGGGAGCTGCGCTTCTACAGCCGCCCCTCCGACGCCCCCGACGACGAGTGGACACCGCACGCCTCCGGACGGATCAGCCGCGGCGAACGGGTGATCGGTTTCGACGCCACCGTATGGCCGCCCAAGGGCGCCACCGTCGTCGATGTCGAAGGCCTCTACGACCGCTACGCGGGCAACGGCCTGGAGTACGGGCCCGTCTTCCGCGGGCTGCGCGCGGTCTGGCGCCGGGGCGAGGAGATCTTCGCCGAGGTCGCGCTGCCGCGGGAGGTCGGTGACGCGGACGCGTACGGAGTCCATCCGGCGCTCTTCGACTCCGTCCTGCACAGCACGGTCTTCGCGAGCGCGGACGGCGACGACAGGAGCCTTCTGCCGTTCGCGTGGAACGGTGTCTCCCTGCACGCCTCGGGCGCGTCAACCCTGCGGGTCCGTGTGACCCCCGACGGCCGGGACGCTGTCCGACTGGCGGCGGTCGACGTCCAGGGCGAACCGGTGATCTCGGTGGAGTCGCTGGCTCTCAGGGCCGCGGGGCCCGCGTCCGCGGGCGAGGTCCGGCACGACGGGGTGAACTCCCTCTTCCGGGTCGACTGGGTGCCGGTGACACCGGAGGGCGAGGCCTCCGAGGGCGACTGGGTGGTGCTCGGCACCGACACGCTGGGACTGACCGGCGCACTCGCCGCGACGGGCGCCGCCCGGCTGCGCGCCCCGGTACGGACGCTCGCCGAACTCCTGGAGGAGACCGGTCCGTCCGGCCGTGACGGTGAGGATCCGCCCGGGACCGTGGTCGTCCCGCTCCAGGGCGACAGCGCGCGAAGCGCCGGGTCCGCCCATGAACTCGCCTCCTACGTACTGGAGTTGATTCAGCAGTGGCTCGCCGAGGAGCGGTTCGCCGGCTCCCGGCTGGTCTTTGTCACCCGGGGCGCGGTCGAGGACGGTGCCCATGACCTCACCGATGTCGCCGCGGCCTCGGTGTGGGGACTGGTCCGCTCCGCGCAGGCCGAGAACCCGGGCCGCTTCCTGCTGGTGGACGTGGACGGTTCGGCGGAGTCGGCGGCGGCGCTCCCGGCGCTGCCCGCACTGGCCGCCCCGACCGGCTCCGACGAACCGCAGGCCGTGGTCCGCGCGGGCGCGCCGCGCGTCGGCCGTCTCGCCCGGCTCGAATCCGGTACGGGCCTGGTGCCACCGGCGGGTGTGCCCTGGCGGCTGGACAGCCGGGCGAAGGGAAGTCTGGACGGGCTGACACTGGCACCGCTGCCCGGGGCACCGGAGCCGCTGACGGGGCGCGAGGTGCGGATCGAGGTCCGGGCGGCCGGGGTGAACTTCCGCGATGTCCTCAACGCGCTGGGCATGTATCCGGGCGACGCGGGACTGTTCGGCTCCGAGGCGGCGGGCGTCGTGGTCGAGGTCGGGCCCGACACCACCGGTCTCCAGGTCGGCGACCGGGTCATGGGCATGCTCTTCGGCGGTTTCGGCACCCATGTGGTGGGCGACGAGCGCCGGGTGATCGCCGTACCTGACGGGTGGTCGTGGGAGACGGCGGCTTCGGTGCCGTTGGTGTTTCTGACGGCGTATCACGCGTTGGTGGGCTTGGCGGGTGTGGGTCGTGGTGAGCGGGTGCTGGTGCATGCGGGTGCGGGTGGTGTGGGTATGGCGGCGGTTCAGATCGCGCGTCATCTGGGTGCGGAGGTCTTCGCGACGGCGAGTGAGGGCAAGTGGGAGACCCTGCGCGCGTTGGGTGTGGCGGACGACCACATCGCTTCGTCGCGGACGACGGATTTCGAGGCCGCGTTCGCCCGGGTCACCGGAGGTGAGGGGGTCGATGTCGTACTGAACTCCCTTGCCGGCGAGTTCGTCGACGCGTCGCTGCGGCTGGTGAAGCCGGGCGGCCGGTTCCTGGAGATGGGCAAGACCGACATCCGTGACGCCGCCGGTCTTCCTGAGGGGGTGGACTATCAGGCGTTCGACCTCGGCTGGGTGGATCCCGAGGACATCCAGCGGATGCTGGTGGCTCTGGGGGAGTTGTTCGACCAAGGCGTGTTGGAGCCGTTGCCGGTTCGTTCGTGGGATGTGCGTCGGGCGCGGGACGCGTTTCGGTTTATGAGTCTGGCGCGGCATGTGGGCAAGATCGTGCTGACGATGCCCCGGGTGTGGGATCCCGAGGGTACGGTGCTGGTCACGGGTGGTACGGGTGGTCTGGGTGGTGTGCTGGCCCGTCATCTGGTCGGTGTGCGTGGTGTGCGGCATCTGCTGCTGACCAGTCGTCGCGGTCTGGAGGCTCCTGGCGCTGTCGAGCTGGCGGCCGAGCTGACCGTTCAGGGTGCGCATGTGTCGGTCGTCGCGTGTGATGTGGCGGACCGGGACGCGCTGGCCGGGCTGTTGGAGTCGGTGCCTGCCGAGCATCCGCTGACCGCCGTGGTGCATACGGCGGGTGTCCTGGACGACGGGGTCGTCGGTTCGCTGACGCCGGAGCGGCTGGACCGTGTGCTGCGGCCGAAGGTCGACGCGGCCTGGCATCTGCACGAGCTGACCCGCGAGCTGGATCTCGCCGCGTTCGTGCTCTACTCCTCCACGGCCGGTGTCATGGGCAGCCCCGGACAGGCCAACTACGCGGCGGGCAACACCTTCCTGGACGCGCTCGCCGCTCATCGGCGCGGACTGGGCCTGCCCGGACTCTCCCTCGCCTGGGGCGCCTGGGAACAGGGCGTGGGTATGACGAGCACCCTGGAGGATCACGACGTACGCCGGGTCGGCGGCTCCGGGATGCCGCTGCTCTCCGTCGAGCGCGGGCTCGCCCTCTTTGACGCCGCCACCGCGAGCGACGAGGCCCTGGTGGTGCCCCTCGGCGTCGCCGGCGGCACGATCCCCTCGGCGGCGGGCGTCCCCGCCCTGCTGCGCGGACTGGTACGGACCGGCCGCCGCGCCGCGAAGAGCGGCGCCGCGAGTGTGTCCAGGGCGGGCCTGGTCGAGAAGCTGGCCTCGCTGCGTGAGCACGAGCGGCCCCGGCTGCTCACGGAACTCGTCCGTACCGAGGCCGCCGTGGTCCTCGCGCACCCCTCGCCCGAGGCCATCGCCGTGGAACGGGAATTCCGCCAGCTCGGCTTCGACTCGCTGACTGCCGTCGAACTGCGCAACCGGCTTTCGTCCGCCACCGGACTGACCCTGCCGGCCACCCTGATCTTCGACTACCCCACCCCGGCGCGGCTCGCCGCCCGTCTGCTGGACGAACTGGTGGGCCCGGACGACTCCGTGGACGGCGTCGCGGCCGTCACCGCGCGCGAGTCGGCCGGCGGTGCCGGTGCCACCGACGACCCGATCGCCATCGTGGGGATGAGCTGCCGCTTCCCCGGCGGAGTCGAATCCCCCGAGGGTCTCTGGGAGCTGGTCCTCTCCGGCGAGGACGCCATCTCCGGCTTCCCCACCGACCGGGGCTGGCAGACCGACCCGTCCATCGGCGCCGCCGAGGGGCAGGGCGGATTCCTCCGGAACGTCGCCGACTTCGACGCCGGATTCTTCGGCATCTCACCGCGCGAGGCCCTGGCGATGGACCCCCAGCAGCGCGTACTCCTCGAAGTCTCCTGGGAGGCGGCGGAACGCGCCGGAATCGACCCGGCGACCCTGCGTGGCAGCCGTACCGGCGTCTTCGTCGGAGTGAGCGGCCAGGACTACGCCGGTCTCGTCATGCGTTCCAAGGACGACATGGCGGGCCACGCGACCACTGGCCTCGCGGTCAGTGTCGTCTCCGGGCGGCTGGCGTACGCGCTCGGACTCGAAGGCCCCGCCATGTCCGTCGACACGGCCTGCTCGTCGTCCCTCGTATCGCTGCATCTCGCCTCCCAGGCGCTGCGCGGCGGCGAGTGCTCGCTCGCCCTCGCGGGCGGGGTGACGGTGATGACGACCGCCGCGAACTTCGCCGGCTTCTCCAGGATGGGCGGGCTGGCGGGCGACGGGCGGTGCAAGGCGTTCTCCGACTCGGCCGACGGCACCGGATGGTCCGAGGGCGCGGCGGTGCTGGTCCTGGAGCGGCTGTCCGACGCCCGGCGCAACGGGCATCACGTACTGGCCGTGGTGCGCGGCAGTGCGGTCAACCAGGACGGCGCATCCAACGGACTGACCGCGCCGAACGGTCCCGCGCAGCAGCGGGTGATCCGGCAGGCGCTCGCCAACGCGGGACTCTCGCCCGCCGATGTGGACGCGGTGGAGGCGCACGGCACCGGGACACCGCTGGGCGACCCGATCGAGGCACAGGCGCTGCTGGCCACCTACGGCCAGGACCGCGACGCCGACCGGCCGCTCCTGCTCGGCTCGGTCAAGTCCAACATCGGTCACACCCAGGCCGCGGCGGGAGCCGCCGGGCTGGTGAAGATGGTGATGGCCCTGCGCCATGGCACCCTGCCGCGCACACTCCATCTCACCGAGCCGTCGACGCATGTCGACTGGTCGGCCGGGGCCGTGGAACTGCTGGCCGGCACCACCCCCTGGCCGGAGACCGGGCGCGCGCGCCGGGCCGGTGTCTCGTCCTTCGGTATCAGCGGTACGAACGCCCATGTGGTCCTTGAACAGGCCGGTCCGGAGCCGGCCGAGCGGGCCGTGCCGGCCCCCGACCGAGCCCCCGACCAGGCCCCCGTCGCGGGCCTCGTCCCGGGCCCCGTTCCCTGGCTCGTATCGGCCAGGAGCGAGACGGCGCTGGACGGTCAGCTCGCCCGGATCAAGGCCCTCGCGGGGAAGTCCCCCGAGGACGGGGCGGAATCCGCGCTGGACATCGGGTACTCGCTGGCGACGGGCCGGTCGCTGTTCGAGCACCGCGCCGTACTGCTGGCGACGGACAAGGGGGTCACGGAGATCGCCCGGGGCCTGGGCACCGAGCGGTCGACGGCGTTGCTGTTCTCGGGGCAGGGGTCGCAGCGGCTGGGGATGGGCCGTGAGTTGTACGGGCGGTTCCCAGTGTTCGCGGAGGCGTTGGATTCCGTACTGGTGTTGCTGGACGGTGAGTTGGGCCACTCACTCCGGGAGGTGATGTGGGGTGGGGATGCCGATGTGCTGAACCGGACCGGTTGTGCGCAGCCGGCGTTGTTCGCGATCGAGGTGGCGCTGTTCCGGCTCGTGGAGTCGTGGGGTGTGCGGCCTGATTTTGTGGCGGGGCATTCGATCGGTGAGATCGCGGCGGCCTATGTGGCTGGGGTGTTCTCGTTGGAGGATGCCTGTCGTCTGGTGGTGGCGCGTGGGTCGTTGATGCAGGCGCTGCCGGCGGCCGGTGCGATGGTCGCCGTGCAGGCCGCCGAGGACGAGATCACCCCGTATCTCTCCGGCCGGGTCTCGATCGCGGCCGTCAATGGTCCGTCCTCGGTGGTGGTCTCCGGTGACGAGGACGCTGTCCTGGAGCTTGCGGCCCGGCTGGGGGAGCAGGGCCGCAGGACCACCCGGCTCCGGGTTTCCCACGCCTTCCACTCCCCGTTGATGGACCCGATGCTGGACGAGTTCCGGGCGGTGGCCGAAGGACTGACATACCGGGAACCGGCCATCCCCGTGGTGTCCACCCTGACCGGCGCTCTCGTCTCGGCCGGGGAACTGTGCTCCGCCGGCCACTGGGTACGGCATGTCCGCGAGGCGGTCCGCTTCGCCGATGGCGTCCGTACCCTCGCCGATCAAGGCGCCACCGTCTTCCTGGAGTTGGGCGCCGACAGTGTGCTGTCCGCGCCCGCCCGGGAGTCCCTGCCCACCGACGCCGTGGTGGTCCCCGCGCTCCGTGACGGTCATGCCGAGGAAGCAGCGCTGGTCACGGCGGTGGCACGGCTCCATGTGGCCGGTGCCTCCGTGGACTGGTCCGCGTTCTTCGCGGGGAGGGGCGCCCGGCGGGTGGATCTGCCGACCTACGCCTTCCACCGGGAGCGGTTCTGGCCCGAGGTGGCCGGGGCGGAACCGGTGGACGGCACGGATCCGGCCGACGCGGAGTTCTGGGCCGCGGTGGAGGGTGAGGATCTGGACTCCCTGGCCGCCCGGCTCGATGTGGATGGCGGTTCGCTCGGCGCCGTCCTGCCCGCTCTGTCGTCGTGGCGCACCCGGCGCAGGCTGCGGTCGACCGTCGACTCCTGGCGCTACCGGGAGGCCTGGCAGCCGCTGACGCTCGGCACCGCCCCGGCCGCCGCCCTGTCCGGTACCTGGCTGGTGCTCGTCCCGGCGGCCGGGGTCGCCGACGCGTGGGTGACCTCGTTGATTACCGGCCTGGGTCCGACCGCGGTACGGGTGAACATTGAGGGGACCGACGGTACCGAGGAGGCCAGGGCGGAAGGTGCGGAAGAGGCGGAAGTGGCGGCCGAGGGCATCGACGCCACCGTCCGTGCCGCTCTGACCGCGCGACTCGCCGCCGCTGTCGCCGACAGCGGGCGTGTCGCGGGTGTGGTGTCCCTGCTCGCGCTGGACGCGTCGGCGGACACCGCCGGGGTGCCCGCCGGAGTGCTCGCCACCGCCGCGCTGGTCCAGGCGCTCGGTGACACGGGTATCGCGGCCCCCCTGTGGACCGTCACCCGCGGCGCGGTACGGCCCGTACGCTCCGAGCGGCCGGCCAGTCCCGCACAGGCGGCCGTCTGGGGTCTCGGCCGGGTCGCGGCCCTCGAACACCCGAGGCGGTGGGGCGGACTCGTCGATCTCCCCGAAGAGCTGGACGAACGCGCCGTACGCCGGTTCGTCGCCGTACTGACGGGCACCGGCGCGACGGGCACGGGCACGGGCGGCGGCGCGACGGGCACGAGTACGGGCGTGACGGGCACGGGCGGCGAGGACCAGGTCGCGGTCCGCGCCTCCGGTGTCTACGGCAGGCGGATGCTTTCCGCGCCCGCCGCCCGCTCCGCCGCCGGGAGCGAGGAGCGCTGGCAGCCGTCCGGCACCGTCCTCATCACCGGCGGTACCGGCGCGCTCGGCGCGCGGGTCGCCCGCCGGCTGGCGAGCGAGGGCGCGCGGCATCTCGTGCTGCTCAGCCGCCGGGGCCCGGCCGCGCCCGGTGCGACCGAGCTGCTCGCCGAGCTGACCGCGCTCGGCGCCCGTGCCACCGTCACCGCCTGCGATGTCGCCGACCGGGACCAGCTGGAGCGCGCGATCGGGGCGATCCCGGCGGACTGCCCGCTGACGGCGGTGGTGCATACGGCGGGTGTGCTGGACGACGGCGTACTGGCCGGACTGACGCCCGAGCGGTTCGAAACGGTGTTCCGCGCGAAGGTCGCCCCCGCCCTGCTGCTGGACGAACTGACCCGTGATCTCGGCCTCTCCGCGTTCGTACTGTTCTCGTCGGTGGCGGGCGCGGTGGGCAACCCCGGCCAGGCCAACTACGCGGCGGCGAACGCGGCCCTCGACGCGCTGGCCGAGCGGCGCGGGGCACTGGGACTCCCGGCGACCTCGATCGCCTGGGGCGCGTGGGACGGCGCGGGCATGGCCGACCGGACCGGCCGCGCGGGCACCACCGGCACGGGCGGCACCACCCGCGCCGGTACGAACGCTACCGACGCCGGTACGAACGTCGCTGACGCTGGTACGAACGCCACCGACGCCAGTACGAACGCGACCCGTGCCGGTACGGACGGACCGGGCCACCCGCGGGCTTCGGGCGCCCTCGACCCCGAACTGGCCGTCTCCGCCCTGCTGCGGGTGGTGGCCGAGCCCGAGCCGACCGTCGTCCTCGCCGACCTCCAGCGGCCGGAGCCGCTCACCGCGCTGCTCAGTCTGCGGCCCAGCCCGCTGCTCGGTGAACTGCCGGCCGCCAGGCACGCGCTGACGGCACTTCAGGAGGCCCGGCGGACGGCCGGGCCGGCGGCGTCCGGACTGCGGGAGCGGCTGCGCGGAGCCCCGGAGGGCGAGCGCGCGGCGGTGCTGCTGGACGTGGTCCGTACTCACTGCGCCGCGGTGCTCGGCCATTCCGGCGCCGAGACGATCAGGGGCGACAAGGCCTTCCGCGATCTCGGCTTCGACTCGCTGACGGCCGTGGAGCTGAGCGACCGGCTCACCGGGCTGACCGGTCTCGCGCTCCCCGCCAGCCTCGTCTTCGACTACCCCACTCCCCGGGCGCTCGCCGACCGGCTGCTCACCGAACTGCTCGACGAACCGGCCGGAGAGGGACCGACCGCCGACCGGTCGGGCGACGCTCGGACGGGCGCCGCTCGGACGGGCGCCGTGCTCCCCCCGGCGGCCACCCCGGTCGACGACGACCCGATCGTCATCGTCGGCATGGCATGCCGGTTCCCGGGCGGGGTGCGCTCGCCCGAGGAGCTGTGGCGACTGCTCGCCGAGGGCCGCGACGGTATCGCCGGGTTCCCCACCGACCGGGGCTGGAACCTCGATGTCCTCGCGGGCGAAGGCCAGGGCCGCAGCGCCACCCGGGTCGGCGGATTCCTCTACGAGGCACCGGAGTTCGACCCGGGGTTCTTCGGGATCTCACCGCGCGAGGCGCTCGCCATGGATCCGCAGCAGCGGCTGCTGCTGGAGGTGAGCTGGGAGGCGTTCGAGCGGACCGGCACCGATCCCGCCGCGCTGCGCGGCAGCAGGACCGGTGTCTTCGTCGGCACCAACGGCCAGGACTACGCCCATCTCATCCTCCGGGCGAGCGAGGACGTCGAGGGCCACGCGGGCACCGGTCTCGCGGCCAGTGTCATCTCGGGCCGGCTCTCCTACGCCTTCGGCTTCGAGGGCCCCGCGGTCACCGTGGACACCGCCTGCTCGTCCTCGCTGGTCGCCCTGCACTGGGCGGCCCAGGCGCTCAGGAGCGATGAGTGTTCCATGGCGCTGGTGGGCGGCGTCACCGTGATGTCGACCTCCACGAGCTTCGCCGGGTTCACCCGGCAGGGCGGTCTCGCGCCCGACGGCCACTGCAAGGCGTTCTCCGACTCGGCGGACGGCACCGGATGGGCGGAGGGCGTCGGCGTACTCGTGGTCGAACGGCTCTCGGACGCACGGCGCGAGGGGCACGAGATCCTCGCCGTCGTCCGGGGTTCCGCGATCAATCAGGACGGTGCGTCGAACGGTCTGACGGCGCCGAACGGTCCGTCGCAGCAGCGGGTGATCCGTCAGGCGCTCGCCAGTGGTGGTCTGTCGCCCGCGGATGTGGACGCGGTGGAGGCGCACGGAACTGGTACGACACTCGGCGATCCGATCGAGGCGCAGGCGCTGCTGGCGACGTACGGTCGTGACCGCGCCCCGGAGCGTCCGCTGCTGCTCGGCTCCGTGAAGTCCAACCTCGGGCACACCCAGGCGGCGGCCGGTGTCGCGGGCGTCATGAAGATGGTGCTGGCCCTCCGGCACGGCCGGCTGCCGAAGACACTCCATGTCACCGAGCCCTCGACCCGGGTGGACTGGTCCTCGGGCGCGGTGGAACTGCTCACCGAGCAGAAGGAGTGGCCCCGGACCGGTCGCGTGCGGCGCGCGGGCGTGTCGTCCTTCGGTATCAGCGGCACCAACGCGCATGTGGTGCTGGAACAGGCGCCATGGGCCGGGGCGGGGGGGACGGCTGCGTCGGCGCCGGAGGCCCTTTCGGACAGGGCGGCCCCGGACGCCGTGCCGACGGCGAGGCCCTCGGTGGTGCCGTGGCCGGTCTCGGCCCGGAGCGAGGCCGCGCTGCGCGAACAGACCGCCCGGCTGCGGTCGTTCGCGGCCGAGCACCCCGGACTCCCTCCGGCCGACATCGGGTTCTCCCTGGCTACGGGCCGCTCGGTGTTCGAGCACCGGGCGGTACTGATCGCCACGGACCAGGGCATCTCCGAGGCCGCCCGGGGAGCGGCGGCCGAGCGGCCCACGGCGGTGCTCTTCTCCGGTCAGGGCTCGCAACGGCTGGGCATGGGGCGGGAGTTGTACGAGCGTTTCCCGGTCTTCGCGGACGCGCTGGACTCCGTACTGGCCCATCTCGACGCCGGGTCCGACGGGCGGGCCCGCCCCCTGCGCGAGGTGATCTGGGGGGACGACGCCGAAGCGCTGAACCGGACCGCCGTCACCCAGCCCGCCCTGTTCGCGATCGAGGTGGCGCTCTACCGGCTGCTCGAATCCTGGGGCGTCGCACCGGACTTCGTCGCGGGCCACTCGATCGGCGAGATCACCGCCGCCCATGTGGCCGGTGTCCTCGGGCTCCCCGACGCCTGCCGGCTGGTGGCGGCCAGGGCCCGGCTGATGGACGCGCTGCCCGTGGGCGGGGCCATGGTCGCGGTGGAGGCGACGGAGGACGAGACCGCCGTACTGCTCTCCGAGGGGGTGTCGGTCGCCGCGGTCAACGGACCCCGGTCCGTCGTGCTCTCGGGCGAGGAGGACCGGGTCCTGCGGACGGCGGAGCGACTGGCCGCCGAGGGGCGCAGAACGGCACGGCTTCCCGTGAGCCACGCGTTCCACTCGTCGCTGATGGACCCGATGCTGGACGAGTTCCGGGCGGTCGCACGGGAGCTGGCCTTCGCCGAGCCCTCGGTGCCGGTGGTGTCGAATGTGACCGGCGCGCTCGCGGCACCGGACGAGCTGCGCTCACCCGAGTACTGGGTACGGCATGTCCGCGAGACCGTCCGCTTCGCCGACGGCGTACGGACCCTGGCCGAGCGGGGGGTGGGCACCTTCCTCGAACTGGGCCCGGACGGGGTGCTCTCCGCCCTGGTCCGCGAGCTCGTACCGGACGGCGCCGTCGTGGCGCCCGTCCTGCGCAAGGACCGGTCCGAGGAGCTGACCGCGCTCACCGCGCTCGCCCTGACGCATACGCACGGCGCCCCGGCAGACTGGGCCGCGGTCTTCGCGGGGACGGGCGCGCGCCGGGTGGAGCTGCCGACGTACGCCTTCCAGCGCGAGCGGTACTGGCCGTCGGCCCCGGCGGCCCCGGGCGACGCCTCGGGCCTCGGGCTGGTCGCCGCGGAACACCCGCTGCTGGGCGCGGCGACGACCGTGGCGGGCTCCGGCGAGGTGGTCCTGACCGGACGGCTCTCCGCGCGGACCCATCCCTGGCTGGTGGAGCGTCCGGCCAGGGGCGGCGGCGCGGCGGTACCGGTGGCGGCCTTCGCCGAACTGGCCGTACGCGCCGGTGACGAGGCCGGCTGCGACACGGTGGAGTCGCTGACCCTCACCGCCGGGCTTCTTCTGCCCGAGGAGGGCGCGGTACGGGTACAGGTACGGGTGGCCGCGGCCGACGGCACGGGCCGCCGCTCGCTGACCGTGCACGCGCGCGCCGAGGCCGCCGCCGATCTGCCGTGGACCCTGCACGCGACCGGTGTGCTGGCGGCCGGGCACCCGGCGCCGGAGCCGGAGACCGCTGCCGGACTCCGGCCGCCCGCCGGGGCCGTACCCGTGGATCTGACCCGGTACCGGGACCTGGACCCGGCGGCGGACCTGGGCGCCGACGGCGGCCCGGAGCCGGGCGGCGCGTCCGGCGCGTCCGGTCTGCGGGCGGCCTGGCTCGCGGACGGTGAGGTCTTCGCCGAGGTCGCCCTCACCGAAGAGGCCCGTACGCACGGTGCGTTCGCGATGCACCCGGCCCTGCTGACGGCCGCACTCCGGGCGGCGGCCCTGCTGGGCACGGACGGCACCGACGGCACGGTAGGACCGTTCGGCGGGACCGTCCCGGTCGAGTGGCGGGGACTGACCCTCCACGCGGGGGCCGCCACGGCGCTGCGGGTACGGCTGACCGCCACCGGCCAGGACACCGTGCGGCTCGCGGCGGTCGACGAGGAAGGCGCGCCGGTGCTCTCGGTGCGCTCACTGACCCTGCGTCCGGCCGCCGAGCCGGCGCCCGCGACCGGGACCGCGACCGGCGGGGATCGCCCGAGTCCGCTGTTCGGTCTCGACTGGGTGCCCGCCCCGGCGGTCCCGACGGCCCCCGCCTCCCTGACCGGCGGTCCCCGGTGGGCGGTCCTCGGCAGCGGCTCACCCGCCCTGGAGAGCGCCCTCGCCTCGGTGGACGGGCCGTCCGCCGTACGGGCCGGATCGCTCGCCGAACTCCTCGCCGCCCCAGGACCCCTGCCGGATCTCGTACTGGCGCCTGTCGGCAACGAGTTGACGGAGCGTCAGGATGGGAGGGAGGAGGAGCCGCTGCCCGCCCGGGTGCGGGCCGTGACCGGCGCCGTACTGGATCTGCTCCACGCGTGGCAGGCCGACCGGCGGACCACCGGATCCCGGCTGGTGTTCCTCACCCGGGGCGCGGTCGCCGCCGGTGCCGGGGACGGCGTACGGGATCTGGCCGCGGCCCCCGCGTGGGGACTGGTCCGCTCCGCCCAGTCGGAGCACCCCGGCAGCTTCCTGCTGCTCGATCTGGAGGAGGTACCCGATCCGGCGGGCGCCCACGGCGCCGACGCCCTGAGCACCGCGCTCCGTACCGCCCTGCCCGTACTGCCCGTCCTGCTGGACACCGGCGAGACACAGGCGGCGGTACGCGGCGACGAGGTACGGGTGGCCCGGCTGACGCGGCTGCGCCGGGGCGCGGTCCCGTCCCCCGAGCTGTCCCCCGAGCCGTCCTCCGAGCGCGGGATCCGGTCCTGGAACCGCGACGGTACGGTCCTGATCACCGGCGGCACCGGCGCCCTCGGCGGCGCGCTGGCCCGGCATCTGGTGGCCGCGCACGGCGTCAAACATCTCCTGCTCGCGAGCCGGCGCGGCCCGGACGCGCCCGGCGCGAAGGAACTCCGGGCCGAACTGGCCGCCCAGGGCGCCGAGGTGACCGTCGCCGCCTGCGATGTCGCCGACCGTACGGCGCTGGACGCGCTGCTGGCGGGCGTACCGGCCGCGCACCCCCTGACCGCCGTGGTCCATACGGCCGGGGTGCTGGGCGATGCCACCGTCGGCTCGCTGACCCCCGCGCTGATCGACCGGATACTGCGTCCGAAGGCGGACGCGGCCTGGCATCTGCACGAGGCGACCCGCGGTCTCGGACTGGCCGGATTCGTCCTCTACTCCTCGGTCGCCGGGATCACCGGGGGCCCGGGACAGGGCAACTACGCCGCCGCCAACACGTTCCTGGACGCGCTGGCCCTGCACCGCGCCGGCCTCGGGCTGCCCGCCGTGTCCCTGGCCTGGGGGCCATGGGCCGCCCAGGACGGCGGCGGTATGACCGGCACTCTGAGCGATTCCGACCTGGGACGCATGGCCCGCTCGGACCTGGCCCCGCTGCCGGCGCAGACGGGACTCGCGCTGTTCGACGCCGCGACCGCCCGCGACGAGACGCTGATCGTCCCGGTGCTGATCGCCGAGGGAGCGGGTGAGCGGGCGGCGGCGACCACGGCCGAGATCCCGGCGATCCTGCGCGGACTGCTCCGCGCGCGGCGCCGCACGGCCGCCGCCGCGCGCGGACGCGCCACCGGACTCGCCCGGCGGCTGGCGGAGCTGGCCGAGGAGGAGCGGGAACCATGGCTGGTGGAGCTGGTGCGGGCCGAGACCGCCGCCGTACTGGGGCACACCGCGCCGGACGCGATCCCCGCCGACCGGGACTTCAGCGGGCTCGGTTTCGACTCCCTGATGGCGGTGGAACTGCGCACCCGGCTGACCGCCCGTACGGAGGTACGGCTCTCCGCCACCCTCGTGTTCGACCATCCGACCCCGGCCGCCGTCGCCCGGCATCTCGCGGCGGAGCTGCTGGGCCGTACCGCGCGGGACGGGAGCCCCTCGCCGCTGGCCGCGCTCGACCGGCTGGAGGAGGCGCTCGCCACGGGCACGCTCGACGAGGTCACCAGGAACGGGGTCGCGGGACGGCTGCGGCATCTCCTCGCCAGGTGGGACGGATCCGGCCAGGAGAACGGCGGACTCGTGGTCACGGAACGGATCGGGTCCGCGAGCGCCGACGAGGTGTTCGCCTTCATCGACAACGAACTGGGCCGCTCGGCGGAGTCCTGACCCGCGCGCCCGGGTCCCCGCACCCCTGCCCGCCCCCGGCCGCACCCCTTCGCACGCGAAACATCTGAGGAAGGTTCACGGACCATGCCGGACGAAAAGAAACTCGTCGATTACCTGAAGTGGGTCACGGCGGATCTGCACCAGACCCGTCAACGGCTCCAGGAAGCCGAATCCGGCCGCCACGAACCGGTGGCGATCGTCGGAATGGGATGCAGGTTCCCCGGCGGAGTCCGGTCCCCGGAGGACCTGTGGGAGCTGCTCGCCGCCGGCCGCGGCGCGATCTCCGGCTTCCCCGCCGACCGCGGCTGGGACCTGGAGACCCTCGCCGGTGACGGGGAGGGGCGCAGCGCCACCCAGGAGGGCGGCTTCCTGCACGAGGCACCGGACTTCGACCCCGGCTTCTTCGGGATCCCGCCCCGCGAGGCGCTCGCCATGGACCCGCAGCAGCGGCTGCTCCTGGAGGTGTCCTGGGAGGCCGTCGAACGCGCGGGCATCGACCCCACCACGCTGCGCGGCAGCAGGACCGGTGTGTTCGTCGGCACCAACGCCCAGGACTACGCCCATCTGGTCCTCGCCTCCCGGGACGACATGGGCGGCTACGCGGGCAACGGCCTCGCGGCGAGCGTCCTGTCGGGCCGGCTGTCCTTCGTCCTCGGGCTCGAAGGGCCCGCCGTCACGCTCGACACCGCGTGCTCGTCGTCGCTGGTGACCCTCCATCTCGCCGCGCAGGCCGTGCGGAACGGCGAGTGCTCGCTGGCGCTGGCCGGCGGTGTGACGGTGATGGCGACCTCGTCGAGCTTCGCCGGGTTCAGTGTTCAGGGCGGACTGGCCGCCGACGGCCGGTGCAAGGCGTTCTCCGACGCGGCCGACGGCACCGCCTGGTCCGAGGGCGTCGGCATGCTGGTGGTCGAGCGGCTCTCGGATGCCCGGCGCGAAGGGCACCCCGTGCTCGCCGTGCTGCGCGGCAGCGCCGTCAACCAGGACGGCGCGTCGAACGGTCTGAGCGCGCCCAACGGCCCCTCGCAGCAACGGGTCATCCGCCAGGCCCTGGCCGGCGCCGGACTCTCCCCGGCCGATGTGGACGCGGTCGAGGCGCACGGCACCGGGACCACCCTGGGTGATCCGATCGAGGCGGGGGCGCTGCTCGCCACCTACGGCCAGGACCGTGATCCCCGGTTCCCCCTCCGGCTCGGCACGGTCAAGTCGAACATCGGTCACACGCAGGCCGCCGCCGGTGTCGCGGGCGTGATGAAGATGGTGCTGGCGCTCCGCCACGGTGTGCTGCCGGAGACCCTCCATGTGGACGCGCCCTCCTCGCACGTGGACTGGTCGGCCGGTGAGGTACGGCTTCTCACGAAGGCGGTGGAGTGGCCCGAGGGCGACCGGGTGCGCAGGGCCGGTGTGTCGTCGTTCGGGATCAGCGGCACCAACGCGCATGTGATCCTCGAACAGGCCCCACCGGTGGAGACCAGGGCCCCGGAGACCGGAGCCCCGGAGACCGGGGTCCCCGGGACCGGGGCCGCGGAGACCGGGGCGCCCGCGCAGGACGGTCCCGGGCCGGCGCCCGCCCTGGTGCCGACAGCCGTACCGTGGCCCGTCTCGGCCAGAAGCGCGGTCGCGCTCGACGCCCAGCTCGACCGGATCCGTTCCTTCGCCGGCGCTCCGGCGGCCCCCGGCCCGCTCGACATCGGATACGCGCTCGCCACGACCCGCTCCGCCTTCGAGCACCGCGCGGTGCTGCTCGCCCACGGCGACGGCGAGCCTCCGGTGGAGGCGGCCCGCGGGGTCACCGGCAAGGGCGCGCTGGCGGTGCTCTTCTCCGGCCAGGGATCGCAGCGGCTCGGCATGGGCCGGGAGTTGTACGCGCGCTTCCCCGTCTTCGCCGAGGCGCTGGACTCCGTACTGGCCGAGCTGGACCGGGAGTCGGACCGTCCGCTGCGCGAGGTGATGTGGGGCGAGGACGCCACGTCGCTGAACGACACCGGTTTCACCCAGCCCGCGCTGTTCGCCGTCGAGGTGGCGCTCTTCCGGCTGGTCGGCTCCTGGGGCGTCAGGCCGGACTTCCTGGCCGGGCACTCCGTCGGCGAGATCACGGCCGCGTACGCGGCCGGGGTGTTCTCGCTCCCCGACGCCTGCCGGCTGGTCGCCGCGCGGGCCCGGCTGATGCGCGCCCTTCCGGCCGGCGGCGCGATGGCGGCGGTACGGGCCACCGAGGACGAGATCGTCCCGCTGCTGACGGAACGGGTCTCGATCGCGGCCGTCAACGGCCCGGACGCGGTGGTCGTCTCCGGCGCAGAGGACGCGGTGGACGAGATCGTGGCACGGCTCGCGGCCCAGGGCCGCAGGACGACCCGGCTCCCGGTGAGCCACGCGTTCCACTCGCCGCTGATGGAACCGATGCTCGACGAGTTCCGCGCCGTGGTGGCCGGGCTGGACTTCCGGCGGCCCGCCGTACCGGTCGTCTCGAATCTGACCGGCGAGCCCGCCTCGGCGGCCGAACTCGCCTCCGCCGCCTACTGGGTCCGGCATGTCCGCGAGGCCGTACGGTTCGGCGACGGGGTACGGACGCTGGCCCGGCGCGGCGTGCGGACCTTTCTGGAGCTGGGCCCGGACGGGGTGCTCTCCGCGCTCGTACCGGACTCCACCGAGGATCCGGAGATCACCGCGATTCCCCTGCTGCGCAAGGACCTGCCCGAGGAGACCACGGCTCTCACCGCCCTCGCCGGGCTCCATGTCCGGGGCGTCCCGGTCGACTGGGCGGAACTCTTCGCCGGGACGGGCGCGCGCCGGGTGGAGCTGCCGACGTACGCGTTCCAGCGCGAGCGGTTCTGGCCCACGGTCAGGGCGGTCCCCGGTGACGCGTCCGGACTGGGCCTGGTCTCCGCCGGGCATCCGCTGCTCGGCGCCGCCGTGACGATCGCCGGGTCCGACGAGACCGTACTGACCGGCAGTCTCTCGGCGCGTTCGCACCCCTGGCTGGCCGACCACCGGATCGGGGGCCGGATCGTACTGCCGGGCACCGCCTTCGCCGAGCTGGCCATCAGGGCCGGGGACCGGTCGGGGCTGGACCGGGTGGCCGAACTGACGCTCCTGGAACCGCTCGTGCTGCCCGAGCGCGGCGCGGTCACCACACAGGTACGGGTCGGCCCGGCCGACGACGCGGGACGCCGTACGGTGACCGTCCACTCCCGCCCCGCCGGTCAGGAGGGCCAGGACGGTCAGGACGGCCGGGCCTGGACGATCCACGCGCGCGGTGTGCTCTCCCCGGCGGACCGGCCGGCCGAGGACAGCGGCCTCGGCATCGCCGAGTGGCCGCCGCGCGACGCGAAACCGGTCGAGCCCGCCGCACTGTACGAGCGGCTCACCGCCGCCGGACTCCACCACGGCCCCGTCTTCCAGGGCCTCACCGGTCTCTGGCGGCGCGAGGGCGAGGTGTTCGCGGAGGTGGCGCTGCCCGCCGGGACCGAGGACGCCGCGGCCTTCGGTATCCACCCGGCGCTGCTGGACGCGGCGCTCCTGGCCGCGGGCGCGCTCGACGCGGAAGGCGCGGCGCCCACCCCCCTTCCGCTCGCGTGGAACGGACTCACCCTGCACGCCGGGGCGGCCTCCGCCCTGCGCGTACGGATCACCCCGGCCGGCCAGGACACGGTGGCGCTGACCGCCGTCGACACGGCCGGTGCCCCGGTCCTCTCGGTGGACTCGCTGCTCCTCGGCCCGGTCTCCGGACAGCCGGAGCCCGCGCCCGCCGAGGGCGGTGGCGATCCCGGCTCGCTGTTCACCCTCGGCTGGGTGCCCGCCGCCGGGGCGGCGCCCGTCACCGGTACCCGCTGGGCGGTCGTCGGCGCCGACGAACTCGACCTGGGGTACGCGATGCACCGCGCCGACGAGACCGTCAGCGCCTACGCGGAGTCGCTGACCGGCGCGATCGGCGACAGCGGGGTCGCGCCCGATGTCTTTCTGGTACCCGTGGTCGGCGACCCCGCGCTCGACGGACCCGGGGCGGTGCGCGCCCTGACCTCCTGGGTGCTGGGTCTGCTCCAGGAATGGCTCGGCGAACCCCGGCTCGCGGGCTCGCGGATGGTCTTCGTCACGCGCGGGGCCGTCGCCCTCGACGGCGAGGACGTCCAGGATCTCGCCGCCGCCGCGGTCTGGGGTCTCGTACGGTCCGCGCAGACGGAGAACCCCGGCGGCTTCCTGCTGGTCGACATGGACGACACCTTCCTGTCGGCCGGGGTGCTGCCCGGACTGCTCTCCCTCGACGAGCAGCAGATGGTGGTACGCGCCAACACCGTCCGCGTCGGGCGGCTGACCCGGCTCCCCGGGAGCGGGGCGCCGCCCTCGGCCGAGGGCGCGGCGAGTGCCCCGGACCGTGCCTGGCACCGGGACGGCACCGTGCTGATCACGGGGGGTACGGGCGGTCTCGGCGGACAGCTCGCACGGCATCTCGTCACCGGGCACGGCGTACGGCATCTGCTGCTGGCCGGCCGGCGCGGTCCCGACGCGCCCGGCGCGGCTGAGCTGCTGGCCGATCTGGCCGGGCTGGGCGCCGAGGCCCGCGTGGTCGCCTGCGACGTGGGGGACCGGGCGGCGGTCGCCGAGCTGCTCGCGGGCGTGCCCGCCGGGCGTCCGCTGACCGCGGTGGTGCACACCGCGGGTGTGCTGGACGACGCGCTGACCGGCTCCCTCACCCCGGAGCTGCTGGCGCGGGTCCTGCGGCCCAAGGCGGACGCCGCCTGGTATCTGCACGAGGCCACCCGTGAGCTGGATCTCGCCGCGTTCGTGCTGTACTCGTCCGTCTCCGGGGTCCTGGGCAGCCCGGGGCAGGGCAACTACGCCGCCGCCAACGCCTATCTGGACGCCCTCGCCGTGCACCGCGGGAGCCTGGGACTGCCCGCGCTCTCCCTCGCGTGGGGCGCCTGGGGCCGGGGCAGCGGAATGACCAGCCATGTCAGCGAGGCCGATCTGGCCCGGATGGCCCGCGGCGGCATGCCGCCCCTCGCCCTCGCGCAGGGCCTGGCCCTCTTCGACGCCGCCCTTGCCCGCTCCGAGACCACCCTCGTCCCGGCCAGGATCAATGTCGCGGGCCTCCAGGCGCAGCAGGGGCTGCCCGCGCTCTGGCGCGAGCTGGTTCCCCGTACCCGGCGCGCGGCGGCGGCCGGCGACCGCTCGCCCGTCAGTCTGCGCGAGCGGCTGCGGCGGCTGGGAGCGGCCGAGCAGGAGAACCTGCTCGTCGAGCTGGTGACCGGCTACACCGCGGCGCTGCTCGGCCACCGGGACGCGAGCGGCGTCGACCCCGAACGGGGTTTCCTGGAACTGGGCTTCGACTCGCTGGTCTCCGTGGGGCTGCGCAACCAGCTCGCCGAGGCGCTCGGACTGCGGCTGCCCAGCTCGGTGGTGTTCGACAACGAGACACCCGTCAAGCTCGCCCGGTGGCTGCACGGCGAGCTCGCCGCGCGGCTCGCCCCAGGCTCCGGGCCCGGTACGGGCACGGACCTGGGCGCGGGTTCCGTGGGCGGTGGCGCCCTGGCCGTCGCGGGGCGCCCGGCCCACCACGGCGAAGAGACGCTGGAGGGCCTCTTCCACCGGGCGGTCCAGGGCGGAAAGCTCGTCGAGGCGATGCGGATGCTGGTCGCGGTCGCCAAAACCCGGCCGACCTTCGAGACTCCAGCGGATCTGGAGGAGCTGTCCCTCCCCGTCACCCTGGCCGACGGCCCGAGCAGCCCCCGGCTGGTCTTCGTCAGCGCGCCTGGCGCCACCGGGGGTGTCCACCAGTACGCGCGGATCGCCGCCCACTTCCGCGGCAGGCGCCATGTCTCCGCGCTGCCGCTCATGGGGTTCGCGCCCGGGGAACCGCTGCCCGCGACCAGCGAGGCCGCGGCGCGGGTGGTCGCCGAGAGCGCCCTGCACGCCAGTGACGGCGAACCCTTCGTCCTGGTGGGGCACTCGACGGGCGGTTCACTCGCCTATCTCGCCGCCGGGGTGCTGGAGCAGACCTGGGGGATCAAGCCCGAGGCCGTCGTGCTGCTGGACACCGCGAGCATCCGCTACCGCCAGGGCGAGGGCAACGACCTGGACAGGACCACCCAGTACTACCTGGCCGACATCGACTCGCCGTCGGTCACGCTGAACAGCGCGAGGCTCTCAGCGATGGCCCACTGGTTCATGGCGATGACCGACATCGAGACGGTGCCGACCACCGCCCCGACGCTGCTGGTCCGGTGCACCCGGTCCTTCGACGGATTCCTCTTCGACACCACGTCGGTGCCCGCGGACGAGATCCGCGACATCGACGCCAACCATCTCTCCCTGGCCAAGGAACACTCCGCGTCGACCGCGCTGGTGATCGAGGAGTGGCTCGGCACCCTCCCGGCCACCGACACCTGATCCCCTGTCCGGCCGGACCCGACCCGGCCGGTGTCCGGCCTGTCGTACCAGGAAGGCGCCGGGGCGGCCCCGTACACGGGCGGGGGCCGCCCCGGTCGCCGTGGCCCGCCCCGGACGGGGCCGGCACGGCGCGCACTCAGGCACCCACCGTCCCGAGGAGAACCACATGACCACATCGTCCGAACTGCCCTCGCTCCAGGCCGGGCAGCCGTCCGTCCTGCGGCTGAGCCCCCTGCTGCGCGACCTCCAGGCCAGTGCCCCCGTGCGCAGGGTGCGTACCCCCGCGGGCGACGAGGGGTGGCTGGTGACACGCCACGCCGAGCTGAAGGAACTGCTGCACGACGAGCGGCTGGGACGCGCCCATCCCACGCCCGCCTCCGCGCCGCGCTATGTGCAGAATCCTTTCCTGGACATGCTCGTCTCGGACGACTTCGAGCTGGCGCGGAAGCTGCACACCGAGACCCGCGCGCTGCTCACCCCCAGCTTCTCCGCCCGGCGCGTGCTCGATCTGATGCCGAGGGTCGAGGCCGTCGCGGAAGGCGTACTGGCGGGTTTCCTCGCACAGGGGCAGCCCGCCGATCTGCACGGCGGGTTCTCGCTGCCGTTCTCCCTGGCCGTGCTCTGTGAACTCATCGGGGTGCCCGCGGAGGACCACGGCCGGCTGGTCGCCCTGCTCTCCCAGATGGGCGGTCTCGACGACCCGGGCGACGTCCAGGACGGACAGCGCGGTCTCTTCGGCTATCTGGTGGAGCTGGCCCGCCGCAAGCGGGCCGAGCCGGGTGACGACGTGATCTCCCGGCTCTGCGCGAGCGAGCCCTCGGACGAGCGCATCGGGCCCGTCGCGGCCGGGGTGCTGTTCGCCGGCCTTGAGGCCGTCGCCGGCCATGTCGACCTGGGAGTCGTGCTGTTCACCCTCCACCCGGACCAGCGCGACGCGGCACTGGGCGACCCGAGGCTGATGGCGAGCGCCGTGGAGGAGATCCTCCGCTCGGCCAAGGCCGGAGGATCGGTACTGCCCCGGTACGCGGGCGAGGACGTCGAGATCGGCGGTGTGACCATAGCCGCCGGTGATCTGGTGCTGCTGGACTTCACCCTGTCCAACTTCGACCGTCAGGTCTTCGACGAACCGGAACTGTTCGACATCACCCGCTCACCCAACCCGCATCTGACGTTCGGCCACGGGATGTGGCACTGCGTCGGCGCCCCGCTGGCCCGGATGCAGCTCAGGACGGCGTACACCCTGCTCTTCACACGACTGCCCGGACTGCGTCTCGCGCTCCCGGTGGAGCGGCTCCAGGTGCTGGGCGGCCGGCTCTCCGCGGGCCTCACCGAGCTGCCGGTCATCTGGTAGAGCGCCGCGGAGGGCCCACCCCGCGAGGGGCCCGCCGCACGGACGGGGCGGCTCCCCACGGGCTCTGCCCCCACCACCGGTGGGGGCAGAGCCCGTTCGGCGTCCTGGGACGGCCGGCCGCTCAGCCCTCCCGTACCGTGATCGCCTGCGACGGGCAGACCACGCCCGCCTGCCGCGCGGCGTCCCGCGCCGGTTCGTCCGCCGGCTCCTCCAGCACCATGACGATGCCGTGGTCGTCCTGGTCGAAGACCTCGGGAGCCGACAGCACACACTGTCCCGCCCCCACACAGCGTTCGGTGTCCACGCTGATGCGCACCATCATTCCTCCGTCGATGACCAGCGGACGGGCAGCTCGTGCAGCCCGAACAGCACTCCGTCGTACTTGAGCGGCAGCTCCTCGACCGGCACCGCCAGCTCCAGCGCGGGGATCCGCGCGAACAGGGTCCGGTAGGCGATGTCCATCTCGACCCGGACCAGATTCTGGCCGAGGCACTGATGCACCCCGTACCCGAACGCCACATGGGAGCGCGCCGAGCGCCCGGGGTCGAACTCGTCGGGGCGGTCGAAGACGGTCCCGTCGTGATTGGCCGCGGCGACCAGCGGCACGATGCCCTCGCCCGCCCGGATGAGCTGCCCGCCGATCTCCACATCCTCCACGGCGACCCGGAAGGCCACCAGATCGGCCACCGAGTAGTAGCGCAGCAGCTCCTCCACCGCGCGCTCGTCGCCGATCCACCGGGGATTGCTGAGCAGTGTGACCACACCGAGCCCGATGTTGTTCGCCGTCGTCTCATGGCCCGCGATCAGCAGCAGCATCGAGACCCCGGTCAGCTCCTGCCGGGAGATGGTGCCGTCGGCCAGCAGCCTGCTGATCAGATCGTCGCCGGGGCGGCGCAGCTTGACGGTGATCAGCCGGTCGAGATAGCGCATCAGCGCCTTGGTCGCCGACTCCCGCTGCTCGTCCGTGGAGGTGAGGGTGACCAGCACCCGGGTCTTGGCCTCGAAGAAGTCCCGGTCCGCGTGGGGCACTCCGAGCAGATCGGAGATGACCAGCGACGGTACGGACAGCGCGAAGTCCGCGATCAGATCGGCCGTGTCGCCCGCCGCGAGCAGCGCGTCGATACGCTCGTCCACGATCCGCTGGATGGCGGGCCGCATCTCCCTGATCCGGCGCACGGTGAACTCGGGGATCAGCGTCCTGCGGAACCGGCCGTGCTCCGGCGGGTCCAGCGCCACGAACCAGCCGGGCACCTGGTCCTGCGAGGGCACCCCGCCGGTCTTCGCCGCCCGGGGGAAGCCCGGATGCGAGGGGTTGGAGCTGATCCTCGGATCGGTCAGCACGGTCCGTACGTCGTCGTGCCGGGTCACCAGCCAGACCGGGACACCGCTGGGCAGCGTCGACCGGACCAGACCGTCGGCGCGGCGGAAGTCCGCGTACTCCCGCGGCGGGAAGGGCCGGCCGGGCCGCCGCAGCGGAAAGGCGACCGGGCACCTGTCGGTAGTCGTCATGTCTCGGATTCCCCCGGTGATCGGAACGTCCGGAGCCGTGGCTTCCGGTGTCGTACGGAGAGGAGCGCCGCCGGTTCTCCCGCGGGGCCCCCATGACGTCGGAGCGGCGGGCTCACACGGCCCCGGTACGCCGGGCTCACGCGGCGCCGTAGAACTTGCGGACCCGGCCGGTGATGAACTCCTGGTCCTCCTCGGTCAGTCCCGTATGGGTGGGGAGGTAGAAGCCGTCCTCGCTGAACCGGCTGGCGTTCAGCGACGGCCAGTCGGCGTCGTAGTAGCCGGGCTGCCGGCTCATCGGCTTGAAGAACACCCGTGTCTCGATGCCCTCGGCCGCGAGGAAGTCCCGCAGCTCCTCACGGCGTTCGGCGCGCACGTCGTACATCCACAGCACATCGCGCGGCGGCATCGTGGTGATCCCGTCGATGCCCCGCAGGCCCTCGTCGTAGCGCCGTTCGATCTCCCGGCGGGTCGCCAGGATCGTGTCGAGCCGCTCGGTCTGCGCGAGCGCCACCGCCGCCTGCATGCTGGTCATCCGGAAGTTGTAGGCCAGCTTCTTGTGCAGGAAGCTGTGGTCCTTGGTGAAGGCCATCGCGCGCAGATGGGCCATCTGCGCGGCGAGCCGGCCGTCGTCGGTCAGACAGACACCGCCCTCACCGGCGGTGATGATCTTGTTGGCGAAGAGCGAGAAGCAGGCGATGTCCCCGACCGGCCGCACACCGTGCGCCTCGGCCGAGTCCTCCACCACCCGCAGGTTGTACTCATGGGCGAGTTCCATGATCCGGTCCATGTCGCACCGGCGGCCGTAGATGTGCACCGGCAGGATCACCTTGGTCCGCCGGGTGATCTTCTCCTCGATCAGCGACACATCGATGTTGAGATCGTCCCCGCAGTCCACGAAGACGGGCGTCGCGCCCGTATAGGTCACCGCCCACGCGCTCGCGATCATCGTGAACTCGGGGACGATCACCTCGTCGCCGGGACCGACCCCGAGCGCCCGCAGCGCCAGGGTGAGCGCCGTCGTCCCCGAGGAGCAGGCGACACCGTGCGCCACCCCGTTGTACCGGGCGAACTCCTCCTCGAAGCGCCGTACATACGGTCCCTGCGACGAGATCCAGCCGTCGCCGACGGCCTCCGTCACATATTCGAGTTCCCGCCCGCCGAGCCAGGGCCTGGAAACCGGATGGGTGAATGACATGGAAGACCCCGATCAGTGGGTGGCGAGTGCCGGCAGGCCGAGCAGCAGATCCGCCGCGGCGCGCCGGCCGCCCGCCGCGCGCAGAAGCTCTCCGAAGTGCTCCGCGCGCTCACGGAACGAGTTCTCGTCCAGCACGCGGGTGAGTTTGTCGAACACGTCGTCCGGATCGACGGTCTCCGGACGGTCGAGGGTGAGGCTGACGCCGAAGTCCTGGCCGCGGACGGCCTGGTCGTCGCAGTCCACCCACAGGGGCCGCACCACCAGCGGCTTGCCGAAGTACAGGCCCTCGTGATAGCCGTTGCCGCCGGCGTGGGTGAAGAACACCCTGACGTTCGGATGGGCCAGGACATCGAGCTGGGAGGGAACCCAGCTCTCGATCCGCAGATTGTCCGGCAGGGTCTCCGGCGCGGGCAGCAACTCCTGCTGCTCCTTGGGGAGTTTCCACAGCACGGAGTGGCGTCCCGCCAGCCGCCTGGTGACCTCCACCAGCGCGCCGACCTGCTCCCGCGTCAGCCGGGTGATCGTACCGAACCCCATGTACACCACGGACCTCTGCGCCGACAGCCAGTCGGAGAGGCCGCCGTCGTCGGGAGCCTGCGGCAGCGGCGGCACCATCGTGCCGACCAGCCGCATCTTCTCCGGCACGGGGAAGGGATAGTCCAGCTCCGGCACCGAGTAGCAGAGCACCATCTCGGCGTGGTCGATCCTGGCCATCATCTGCCGTGCCTCGGGCGCGATCCCCAGCTCGGCGCGGATCCGGTTGTCCTCCGCGACCACCTTCCGCATCGAGGACGTCATGAACATCCCCAGCGTGCGCAGCCGGAAGAGCTGATTGGCCACCCGCTGGGTGAGGCTCATGTCCAGCGGCAGACCCGAGTGCGGCACCGGGAAACCACGCGGTGTGTACGAGGCGGCGAACGGCACATGCGAGGTGAGTACGTTGCTGGGCACGAACGGCACCCCCAGCACGAACGGGATCTTCTTGGTGATGGCCAGTTCATGGCCGAACTGGCACATGCTCTCGATCACCATCAGCGCCGGCTTGATCTCGTCGACCGCCGCCTCCAGCCGCCGGTACTTCGCCACCCTGGACCCGGGCGCGAACGAGTGCTTGATGACCGCGCGGTGCGCCTTGAACCGGGAGCGCTGCGTCACCTCCTGGTATGTCCTGTCGTCCCAGGTGACGGCCGACATCTCGGAGACGACGTCACCGAGTGACGCGAACTCCACGGGACTTCCCGCTTTGGCCGCCGCGATATCGTCGCGCCCCTTCTCATCGGTGGCGAACCAGAGATCCTCCACCCCGCGCCGGGACAATTCCTCCGCCAGCACGAGCAGCGGATTGAGAAGACCGCTTTCGGCATAGCTGACAAACAGGATCGGCCGGCGGATCGAGCCCATGGACAACACCCTTCGGAAGTGGCGGTCCGATGGCTCGGCGCCACATCTACCCACACGGCCGGTCGCCGGGTGGCCGCGCCGCGATCGGGCGGGACAGTTACTTGGTCTCACACCAGGCTCCGGAGAATCCCTAGTCTTCCGCGCGGGGGCCGGGAATTCCTTAGGGAAAAGTACAGCTCCGCCAACCGTACGATCCGGCACGGAGAGGTGTCCGAGGCCCGACTTTCCCTAGGGGTGTGCAACGTCATGACGATCGGAGCCGATATCGGAGCCGACGAGGACCCGGTCGTGGTCGTCGGGATGGCATGCCGTTTTCCGGGCGGGGTCCGTTCCCCGGAGGAGCTGTGGGAACTGGTCCTGGAGGGCCGCGACGCGATCTCCGCCTTCCCCGCGGACCGCGGCTGGGACCTGGCGGCGCTGGCCGGTGAAGGACCCGGCCGCAGCGTGACCCGCCAGGGCGGATTCCTGCACGGGGCCGCCGACTTCGACGCCGGATTCTTCGGTATGTCACCACGCGAGGCGGTCTCCACCGACCCGCAGCAGCGGCTGGTGCTGGAGGTGTCCTGGGAGGCGGTGGAGCGGGCCGGGATCGATCCGTACGCGCTGCGCGGCAGCCGCACCGGCGTGTTCGTCGGCACCAACGGCCAGGACTACGCCACCGTCACCCAGCGCTCGGCGGACGATCTGGCGGGCCACGCCATGACCGGTCTCTCACCGAGCGTCGCCTCGGGACGGCTCGCCTACACCCTCGGTCTCGAAGGACCGGCCGTCACCGTCGACACCGCGTCCTCCTCCTCACTGGTGGCCCTGCACTGGGCCGCGCGTTCGCTGCGCGCGGGGGAGTGCGCGATGGCGCTGGCGGGCGGAGTGACCGTGATGTCCACCCCGGCCGGCTTCGTCGGCTACTCCCGGCAGGGCGGTCTCGCGCCCGACGGCCGGTGCAAGGCGTTCTCCGACGACGCGGACGGCACCGCCTGGGCCGAGGGCGTCGGCATCGTCGTCCTGGAACGGCTCTCCGACGCCCGCCGCGCGGGGCACGGGATCCTCGCGGTGGTACGCGGCTCCGCCGTCAACCAGGACGGCGCCTCCAACGGACTGACCTCGCCCAGCGGCCCGGCCCAGGAGCGGGTGATCGGCCAGGCGCTGGCCGACGCCGGACTCGCCCCGGCCGATGTCGACGCGGTCGAGGCGCACGGCACCGGTACGAGACTGGGCGACCCCATCGAGGCGGGGGCGCTGCTCGCCGCCTACGGCCGGGACCGTGCCCCCGGGCGACCGCTGCGGCTGGGCTCGCTCAAGTCGAACATCGGGCACGCGCAGGCGGCGGCCGGGGTCGCGGGCGTCATCAAGATGGTGATGGCCCTGCGCCACGGGCTGCTGCCGAAGACCCTCCACGCGGGCCGGCGCACCTCGCGGGTGGACTGGTCGGGCGGGGTGGAACTGCTGACCGAAGCGGTCCCGTGGACCGACGACGGCCGTCCACGGCGCGCGGGCGTGTCGTCCTTCGGGATCAGCGGTACCAACGCGCATCTGATCATCGAGCAGGCCCCGGCCGCCGTACCGGCTGCCGTACCGGACCCCTGCGCTGCCCCGTCCGGTGTGACGCCCGCCGTGGTGCCCTGGCTCGTCTCGGCCAGGACCGAAGCCGCCCTGGACGACCAGCTCGCGCGCCTCACGGACTTCGTGGCCGCCCGCCCCGGGCCCGGCCCGCTGGACATCGGCTACTCGCTGGCGACCGGGAGGGCCGCGCTGCGCCATCGGGCGGTGCTGCTCGCGGACCGGCGGGGCGGCGTCACCGGCACGGCCCGCGCGGTCGCCGGAGAGGGCACCACGGCGGCGCTCTTCCCGGGCCAGGGCAGCCAGCGCCTCGGCATGGGACGGGGACTGTACGAGCGGTTCCCGGTCTTCGCGGCGGCGCTGGACACCCTGCTCTGTGAACTGGATCCCCATCTCGACGGTCCGCTCCGCGACATCATGTGGGGCGACGACCCGGAGCCGCTGAACCGTACCCGCTGGACCCAGCCCGCGCTCTTCGCGGTCGAGGTGGCGCTCTACCGTCTGATGGAATCGCTGGGCGTGCGCCCCGCCGTCGTGGGCGGCCACTCCATCGGGGAGATCGCGGCGGCCCATGTGGCGGGCGTCTTCTCGTCCGCCGACGCCTGCCGGCTGGTCGCGGCGCGCGCGAGGCTGATGGAGGCGCTGCCGGCCGGTGGCGCGATGGTCGCCGTACAGGCCGCCGAGGACGAACTCCCGCCGCTGCTCGCCGGGCGCGAGGACCGGGTCTCCGTCGCCGCCGTCAACGGACCCGAGTCCGTCGTGATCGCCGGGGAGGAGCGCGCGGTCCAGGAGATCGCCGCGCACTTCGCGGCCCGGGAGCGAAGGACGAAGCGGCTGCCGGTGTCGCACGCCTTCCACTCCCCGCTGATGGATCCGATGCTCGGGGAGTTCCGCTCCGTCGTGGAGTCACTGACCTTCCACGAGCCCACCGTGCCGGTGATGTCGAACCTCACCGGGGAACTGGCCACCGGCCGGCCCGGCACACCCGGGTCCGGCCGCCTGGACACGGCCGACTACTGGGTACGGCATGTCCGGGGGACCGTCCGGTTCGCGGACGGCGTCCGGGCGCTGCGCGCCGGGAACGTGGACGTCCTGCTGGAACTGGGCCCCGGCGGCGTGCTCTCCGCGATGGCCCAGGACTGCCTGGGCGAGGCCGCCCGGGATCTGACCGTCGTACCGGCCCTGAGGAAGGACCGTACGGAGGAGGCCGCGCTCACCACCTCGCTGGGCCGGCTGCACACGGCCGGTGTGCCGCTCGACTGGCACGCCTTCTTCGCGGGGACCGGCGCCCGCAGGGTCGATCTGCCGACCTACGCCTTCCAGCACGAGCGCTACTGGCCCGCCCCGCCGCCGCCCGACACGGCGGGCACCCGGGGCGGCGCGGACTCCACCGGGCATCCGCTGCTGGGCGGCACGCTCGAACTCGCCGACGGCGACGGCCTGGTGTTCACCGGCACGCTCTCCACCCGTACCCACCCGTGGCTCGCCCAGCACGCCGTCGCCGGACGGATCCCGCTGCCGGGAACGGCCTTCGTGGAGCTGGCGATCCGCGCGGGCGACGAGGCCGGCTGCGACCGGATCCAGGAACTGACCCTCACGGAACCGCTCGTACTGCCCGAGCACGCTCCGGTGCGGGTGCAGGTACGCCTCTCCCGGGCCGACGGGATCGGCTGGCGCACCGTCACGGTCCACTCCAGGCCCGAGGACGCCGACCATGGGCCCTGGACCGAGCACGCGACCGGCGTGCTGACCCCGGGCGGGCACGGCGCCGAGCCGACGTCGGACGCGGAGCCCTGCGCGAACGCCGATGCGTATACCGAGCCGCAGGCCGAGGCAGCGGCAGCGGCCGTCAGGGACCACTGGCCGCCGGAGGGCGCGGAACCGGTGGACCTCGACGACCACTACGAGCGTCTCGCCGACCACGGCTTCGACTACGGCCCGCCCTTCCAGGGGCTACGGGCACTGTGGCGGCGCGGCGACGAGCGGTACGCCGAGGCCGTCCTGCCCGCCGAGGTGACCGACGCGGAGGCGTACGGGCTCCATCCCGCCCTGCTGGACGCGGCCCGCCACGCCGCGATGACCGACGGCGCGGGCAGCCTGCCGGCCCGCTGGCGAGGCGTGTCCCTGCGCGCTTCCGGAGCCACCGCACTGCGGATCAAGCTTCTCCCCGGAGACGACGGCACGATGACGCTGAGGGCCGACGACTTCTCGGGAGCCCCGGTGCTCGACGTCGAGGAACTGCGCGTACGGCCGCTCTCGCCGGAGGAGACGGCCGCCGTACCGGGGCGCGCCGCACCGGGGCGGAGCCAGGAGCCCCCCGGCCGGCCGCGGCCGCCGGTGCCCGCCCGGAGGACCGTACGGCCGCCGGCCGCCAGGCCGGACGCCGCCGCACACGCCGGACCACCCACGCTGATCAGGCGGCTGGAGGAGATGCCCGAGGCCGGGCGGGCCCGGTATCTGCTCGAACTCGTACGGACCGAGGCCGCCGCGGTCCTCGGCCACAGCACCCCCGACGCGGTCGGCGCCCACCATGTCTTCAAGGAGATGGGCTTCGACTCACTGGCCGGGGTCGAACTCCGCGACCGGCTCGGCGCGCTCACCGGCCGGAGCTTCCCCAGCACGCTCGTCTTCAACTTCCCCACACCGCTACGGGTCGCCGACCATCTCGCGGCGGTCCTCACCGCGCCCGCCACCGCCGCGACGGGCTCGGCGGACGACGAACTCACCAGGTTCGAGTCGGTCATCCGATCGGTGCCGGCGGACGGTTCCGAACGCCAGGTGATCGCGGACCGCCTGGAGAAAATCATCTCCGCGCTACGGCGCACCGCACCCTTCACACCCGCGCGTACGGGTGGGCCGGGCGAGGACATCGAGACGGTGTCGGTCGACAGGCTGCTCGACATCATCGATGAAGAGTTCGAAACCACATAGATAAATCGCTGCTTTCGTTCGCGACCCGATGATGACCCGATGATGAGGACGGACCGGTGCCAGAAGAAGACCAGCAGGAAAAAGTCGTCGACTACTTGAGGCGGGTCACCTCGGATCTCCGCCGTGCGCGTCAGCGGATCGGAGAGCTGGAACTCACCAAGAACGAGCCCATCGCCCTGGTGGGAATGGGCTGCCGTCTCCCCGGCGGTGTCCGTTCCCCGGAGGCGCTGTGGGAACTGGTCGAATCCGGTGGCGACGCCATATCGGGATTTCCCGGGGACCGCGGCTGGAATCTGGAGCGGCTCACCGGTGACGGCGAGGGAAGCAGCGCGACCCACGAAGGCGGATTCCTTTACGAGGCGGCGGAATTCGACGCCGGATTCTTCGGGATCTCCCCGCGCGAGGCGCTGGCGATGGACCCCCAGCAGCGCATGCTGCTGGAGGTGGCCTGGGAGGCGCTGGAGCGGGCCGGGATCGCCCCGACCTCACTGCGCGGCAGCCCGGCCGGGGTCTTCGTCGGCGCCTACCACTGGGGACAGCCGTCGGCCGCCTCGGCCGGCGAACTCCAGGGACACGCGCTGACCGGTACCGCGGCGAGTGTGCTGTCGGGACGGCTCGCCTACACCCTCGGTCTCGAAGGCCCGGCCATCACCGTCGACACCGCCTGCTCCTCCTCACTGGTCGCACTGCATGTGGCGGCCCAGTCGCTGCGCAGCGGAGAGTCCTCACTCGTCCTGGTCGGCGGCGTCACCGTGCTGACGGAGCCCTCGGTCTTCGTCGAGTTCAGCAAGCAGGGCGGCCTCGCCCCCGACGGCCGCTGCAAGGCGTTCTCCGACGACGCGGACGGCACGGGCTGGGGGGAGGGTGTCGGCGTACTCGTCGCGGAACGGCTCTCCGACGCCCGGCGCCACGGGCACCGGGTGCTCGCGGTGCTGCGCGGCAGCGCGGTCAACCAGGACGGCGCGTCCAACGGGCTCACCGCGCCCAACGGGCCCTCCCAGGAGCGGGTGGTCCGGCAGGCCCTCGCCACGACCGGTCTGTCGCCGTCCGAGGTGGACGCGGTGGAGGCGCACGGTACGGGGACGCGGCTGGGTGATCCGATCGAGGCGCAGGCGCTGCTGGCCACCTACGGCCAGGACCGCGACCCCGGGCGTCCGCTGTGGCTGGGTTCGCTCAAGTCGAACATCGGGCACACGCAGGCCGCGGCGGGGGTGGCGGGTGTGATCAAGATGGTGATGGCGCTGCGTCATGGGGTGCTGCCGCGTACGTTGCACGCGGAGACGCCGTCGTCGCATGTGGACTGGTCGTCGGGTGCGGTGCGGTTGTTGTCGGAGTCGGTGGAGTGGCCGGAGACGGGGCGTCCGCGGCGGTGCGCGGTGTCGTCGTTCGGTATCAGCGGTACCAACGCCCATGCGCTGCTGGAGCAGGCCCCGGCCGAGGAGCGCGCCGAGGAGGCGTCCCAGCGGGTCGGCGCGGATCCGGGTGCCGCTTCGGGCGTGAGTCCGGCCACGGCGCCTGCCGCGGTGCCGTGGGTGGTGTCCGGGCGGGGTGAACCGGCGGTACGGGAGCAGGCGCGGGCTCTTGTCACACGGCTGGAGGCGAGCACTCCCGTGCCACGGCCGGCCGATATCGGCTTCTCCCTCGTCACGACCCGGGCGCTCTTCGAGCACCGCGCCGTCATGGTCGGCGCGGACCATGAGCAACTCCGTGCGGCAGCGGGCGCGTTGGCCGCCGGACACTCCACGACCGAACTGGTCGAGGGTGTCGCGGATGTCGAGGGGAGGACGGTGTTCGTCTTTCCGGGGCAGGGGTCTCAGTGGGCCGGGATGGGTGCTCGACTCCTGGACGAGTCGTCGGTGTTCGCCGAGCGGATCACTGAGTGTGCCGCGGCTTTGAGTGAGTTCGTGGACTGGTCGTTGGTGGATGTGCTGCGGGGGGTGGAGGGCGCTCCGTCGTTGGAGCGGGTGGATGTGGTGCAGCCCGTTTCGTTCGCGGTGATGGTGTCGCTCGCGGAGCTGTGGCGTTCGTGCGGTGTGGAGCCCGATGCGGTGGTGGGTCATTCGCAGGGTGAGATCGCGGCTGCTGTGGTGTCGGGTGCGCTGTCTTTGGCGGATGGTGCGCGGGTGGTGGCGTTGCGGAGTCAGGCGATCGGGCGTCGGCTGGCGGGGCGCGGCGGGATGATGTCCGTCCCGCTGCCGGTGGCGGAGGTGGAGTCCAGGCTTGAGGCGTGGCCCGGCCGGGTGTCCGTCGCGGCCGTCAATGGTCCGCGTTCGGTGGTGGTCTCGGGTGAGCCGGGTGCGCTGGACGAGTTGTTCGCGGAGTTGTCGGGTGAGGGGGTGCGGGTCCGTCGTATCGCGGTGGATTACGCGTCTCATTCGGCGCAGGTGGAGGATCTGCGGGAGGAACTCCTCGATGTGCTGGGGCCGGTGTGTCCTCGTGTGTCGGAGGTGCCGTTCTTCTCCACGATGGCGGGTGGGTGGCTGGACACGGGGGAGATGGGGGCGGAGTACTGGTTCCGCAACCTCCGGCAGCGCGTACTCTTCGCCGACGCGATCCGCGATCTGCTGGGCGCCGGCCACCGGAAGTTCGTGGAGGTCAGCTCGCATCCCGTACTGGCCATGGCCATGCAGGACATGACCGAGGCGTACGGTGAACCCGCTGTCGTCACAGGCACTTTGAGGCGCGACCGGGGCGGTCTGTCGCGGTTCCTGCTCTCCGCCGCCGAGATCTTCGTACGGGGTGTGGAGGCCGACTGGACCCGTGTGTTCGCCGGCACCGGCGCCCGCCGGGTGGACCTGCCCACGTACGCCTTCCAGCACGACCGCTTCTGGCACATCCCCACCGCTCCCGACGGGACCGCCGCGCCCGATCCGCTGGACGCGGAGTTCTGGGCGGCTGTCGAGAAGGCGGATCTCCCCGCGCTGACCTCGGCCCTGGGCACGGACGAGGACTCGGTCGCCGCCGTGCTGCCCGCGCTGTCGTCCTGGCGCAGGTCGCGCCGGGACCGCTCCACCGTCGACTCCTGGCGCTACCGGGAGTCCTGGACACCGGTCGGCACGGTCCCCCCGGCACCGCTGTCCGGTGTCTGGCTGGTGGTCTCCACCGAGGGCATCGACGACAGCGAGACCGTCGGAGCCCTGAGCGCCCACGGCGCCGAGGTACGGCGGCTCGTACTGGACGAGCCCTGTGTGGACCGTGCGGTCCTCGCCGGGCGGCTGGCCGGTCCCGATGGGGTCGGTGATCTCGCCGGGATCGATGGGATCAGCGGGCTCGACGGGATTAACGGGCTCGACGGGCTCGACGGGATCGTGTCGGTCCTCGCCGAGGCTGAGGAGCCGGGCGAGCGCCATCCGGGGCTCGCGCTCGGACTGGCGCTGACCGTCTCGCTCGTCCAGGCGCTGGGCGACGCCGGGATCGACGCGCCGCTGTGGTTCCTCACCCGGGGCGCCGTCTCCACCGGGCGCTCCGACGCGCTCACCCGCCCCGCCCAGGCACAGGTGGCGGGCGTGGGCTGGACGACGGCCCTGGAACATCCCCGGCGCTGGGGCGGTGTCATCGATCTGCCCGCCACGCTCGACCGGCGGGCCGCCGGGCGGCTGGCATCGGTCCTGGCCGGCGCCGCCCGCGAGGAGGACCAGCTCGCCATCCGTGCCTCCGGTGTGTTCGTCCGCCGTATCGTCCGCGCAGGATCCGGTGGACAGGGAGCCGGGGGGCGGGGATTCGGCGGGCAGGGATTTGGCGGGCAGGGGTCCGGGGGGCGGGACCCGTCCCGTACCTGGACACCGCGCGGCACGACACTGATCACCGGCGGCTCGGGAACACTCGCCCCCGGTCTCGCGCGCTGGCTGGCGGACCAGGGCGCCGGGCATGTGGTGCTCGCCAGCCGCCGGGGCATGGCCGCCCCGGGCGCGCCCGAACTCGTCGCCGAACTCGCCGAGTCGGGCACCGAGGCCGTCGCGGTCGCCTGCGACATGACGGACCGGGACGCGGTGGCGTCGCTGCTGGCGGGGCTCAAGGCCGAAGGACGTACGGTACGCACCGTCATCCACACCGCCGCCGTCATCGAGCTGTACACCCTGGACGAGACGACGATGGAGTCCTTCTCCGACGTCGTGCACGCCAAGGTCGCCGGAGCCCGCCATCTCGACGAACTGCTCGACGACGGCGAACTGGACGACTTCATCCTCTACTCGTCCACCGCCGGGATGTGGGGCAGCGGTCATCACGCGGCCTATGTGGCGGGCAACGCGTATCTCGCCGCGCTCGCCGTCGACCGCCGGGCGCGCGGGCTGCGTACCACCTCGGTCCACTGGGGCAAGTGGCCCGACGACCTCGAACGCGAGCTGGCCGACCCGCACCACATCCGCCGCAGCGGTCTGCGGTATCTGGACCCGGAGGTCGCGCTGAGCGGACTGCGTACGGTCCTGGAGGACGACGAGACCGTCATCGGGCTCACGGACATCGACTGGGACACGTACCACCCCGTCTTCACGGCGGGCCGCCCCACGCGCCTCTTCGACAAGGTGCCGGAGGTCGCACGTCGGCTCGGCGGGGACGAGCCGGCGGCGGGGGCGCGGCCGGAGACGAGCGGCCTCACCGCGCGGCTGCGCGAGCTGACCGCCCCCGAGCGGGAACGTCTGGTGCTGACCCTGGTCCGGACGGAGGCGGCGGCCGTCCTCGGCCATGCCTCGGCCGAGGCGTTTCCCGAGCGGCGCGCCTTCCGCGACATCGGCTTCGACTCGGTCACCGCCGTGGACCTGCGTAACCGTATCGTGGCCGCCACCGGTCTCCCGCTGCCGTCGACCATGGTGTTCGACTACCCCAACGCCCTCGCGCTGGCCGGCTTCGTGAGGTCGGTGGCACTGGGCGGCGACGACCGGGCGTCGATGTCCCCCGGCCCCTCCGCGGCAGGTCCCGGCCCCTCCGTCTCAGGTGCCGGTGCCGGAGCCGGCGCCGGGACCGACGACGACCCGATCGCCATCATCGGGATGAGCTGCCGCTACCCCGGCGGCGCGGGCTCGCCCGAGGAGCTGATGCGGCTGGCCCTCGACGGCGCCGATGTGATCTCGGAGTTCCCCGCGGACCGGGGCTGGGACGCGGCGGGACTCTACGACCCGGACCCCGACCGGCAGGGCAGGACCTACTCCCTCCAGGGCGGATTCCTGCACGAGGCCGCGGAGTTCGACCCCGGCTTCTTCGGGATCTCCCCGCGCGAGGCGGTCGCCATGGATCCGCAGCAGCGGCTGCTGCTGGAGACCTCGTGGGAGGCGTTCGAGCGCGCCGGTATCGAACTGGACGCGCTGCGCGGCAGCGCGGCGGGCACCTTCTTCGGCGCCAGCTACCAGGACTACTCGTCGAGCGTGCGGAACGGTACCGAGGGCTCCGAGGTGCACATGGTCACCGGCACGGCGGCCAGTGTGCTGTCCGGGCGGGTGTCGTATCTCTTCGGCTTCGAGGGGCCCGCCGTCACCGTCGACACCGCGTGCTCGTCCTCGCTCGTCGCGATGCATCTCGCCTGCCAGTCGCTGCGCAGCGGCGAGAGTTCGCTCGCGCTGGCCGGCGGCGCGGCCGTGATGGCGACCCCGCACGCCTTCGTGGGCTTCAGCAGGCAGCGGGCTCTCGCGCTCGACGGCCGCTGCAAGCCGTTCTCCGAGGCCGCCGACGGTATGACCCTGGCCGAGGGCGTCGGTGTCGTCCTGCTGGAGCGGCTCTCGGACGCCCGGCGCAACGGACACCGTGTCCTCGCCGTCGTACGGGGCTCGGCGATCAACCAGGACGGCGCGTCCAACGGACTCACCGCCCCCAACGGCCCTTCCCAGCAACGGGTGATCCGCCAGGCCCTCGCCAACGCCGGTCTGTCGCCGTCGGAGGTGGACGCGGTGGAGGCGCACGGTACGGGGACGCGGCTGGGCGATCCGATCGAGGCGCAGGCGCTGCTGGCGACCTATGGGCAGGGCCGTGATCCGGAGCGTCCGCTGTGGCTCGGGTCGGTCAAGTCGAACATCGGGCACACGCAGGCCGCGGCGGGTGTGGCGGGTGTGATCAAGATGGTGATGGCCATGCGCGAGGGAGTACTCCCCGGAACGCTCCACACGGACATCCCCTCGTCCCATGTCGACTGGAGCGCGGGCGCGGTGGAGCTGCTGCGCGAGGGGACCGAGTGGCCGGCCGCGGACCGTCCCCGGCGCGCCGGGGTGTCGTCCTTCGGGATCAGCGGCACCAACGCGCATCTGATCCTGGAACAGGCCACGGAGACCGAGTCCGGGACCGAGTCCGGGACCGAGTCCGGGACCGTGACCGGGACCGACGGCGAGTCCGAGACCGAGTCCGGGACCGACGGCGAGTCCGGGACCGGCGGCGAGACCGGCCGGGACACCGGGACCGGGCGGGCGCCCGTGGTGCCCTGGCTGATCTCCGCGAAGTCCGAGGCGGCGCTGCGTGAGCAGGCGGCCCGGCTCCTCGCCCGCGTCGAGGCGGACCCCGCCCTGTCGCCCGCGCGCGTCGGCTGGTCCCTCGCGACCACCCGGACCGCCTTCGACCATCGCGCGGTGGTCCTCGGCGCGAGCCGGGCCGGTCTCCTGCGCTCCCTCGACGCCGTCGTCACGGACGCCGGCGCGCCCGGTGTGGTGCGCGGCACCGTCGGCGAGGGCTCGACGGGCCCCGTGTTCGTCTTCCCGGGCCAGGGCTCCCAGTGGTGGGGGATGGGCCGTGAACTGCTCGCGGGTTCCGAGGTGTTCCGCGAGACCGTGGACGCCTGCGCCGCCGCTCTCGCCCCGTACATCGACTGGTCGCTGCACGACGTGCTGGGCGGCGAGGGAGATCCCGCGCTGCTCGAACGGGTCGATGTGGTCCAGCCCGCGCTGTTCTCGATGATGGTCGCGCTGTCCGCGCTCTGGCGCTCGTACGGTGTCGAGCCCGCGGCGGTCGTCGGTCACTCGCAGGGCGAGATCGCCGCCGCCCATGTGGCGGGAGCCCTGACCCTGGAGGACGCCGCCGCCGTCGTCGCCCTGCGCAGCCAGGCCCTGCCCCGGCTGTCCGGCCTCGGCGGCATGATGTCGGTGGCCGCGCCCGTCGGCCGGGTGACCGGTCTGCTGGAGCCCTGGGGCGCACAGCTCTCCGTCGCCGCCGTCAACGGGCCGTCCTCCGTCATCGTCTCCGGAGACGCGGCGGCGCTCGACGAACTGCTCGCCCTCTGCGGGGAACAGAACGTACGGGCCCGTAAGGTCTCGGTCGACTACGCCTCGCACGGCGCGCACGTGGAGGCCGTACGTGACGAACTGGCCCAGGTGCTCGCTCCGGTCACGTCCGCGGTCCCGGGGGTGCCGTTCTACTCGACGGTGACCGGCCGCCGGGTGGAGGATGCCGTGTTCGACGGCGGCTACTGGTACACCAACCTCCGGCAGACCGTACGGATGGAGGAGGCGACCCGGGCGCTGCTGGCCGACGGACACCGTGTCTTCATCGAGGTCAGCCCGCACCCCGTGCTGGCCGCGGCCATCCAGGAGACCCAGGAGGCCTACGGAACCCACGGATCTCACGGGATTCACGGGGTTCACGGGACCGAGGTGGGCCGGCTGACCCAGGAGGGCCAGGAAGGCCAAGAGGCGGAGCAGTCGACCGTCGCGGGCTCCGCGGTGGTGCTCGGGTCGCTGCGCAGGGACGAGGGCGACACCCGGCGCTTCCTGACCTCCCTCGCCGAGGCCCATGTGCACGGCGCCCGGGTCGAGTGGCGCACGGCGTTTCCCGAGGGCGCGTTTCCCGAGGACGTCCGCGAACCGGTCGAGCTGCCCACGTACGCCTTCCAGCGCCGGCGGTACTGGCCCGCGACGCGGCCCGCGGGGATCCTCGGGTCCGCCGGGAGCGCCGGAAGCGCCGGGAGCGAGGCGGACGCCGCGTTCTGGCAGCTCGTCGAGAGCCAGGACCTGGAATCCCTCGCCGGTGAACTGGGCGTCGCCGCCAACGGTGAACTGTCCTCGCTGGGCGCGGTCCTGCCGACACTCTCCGCGTGGCGTGCCAAGTCGCGTGAGCGCTCCACCGTCAACGAATGGCGCTACCGCGTCGACTGGACCCGGCTGAGCGACCCCGGCGGTGCCGCCGTTCCCGGCTCCGCCACCCATCGGGACGGCCGCCCCGCCACCCGCCCCGTCGGCCGCTGGCTCGCGGTGGTCGCCGCGGGCAGGACCGACGACCCCTGGGTCTCCGGCGCGCTCGCCGCGCTGGGCCCGGACACGGTCCGCTTCGAGGCCGACGCGGGCGCGGACCGTACCGCCTGGGCCAAGCGGCTGGCCGAACTGACCGCCGACGGAACGGAGTTCGCCGGGGTACTGTCCCTGCTGGCCCCGGTCGAGGAACGGCACCCGGACTACGCCTCCGTGCCCGGCGGACTGGCGCTCACCCTCACCCTCGTCCAGGCGCTCGGCGACGCCGGGCTGCGCGCCCCGCTGTGGTGCGCCACCCGGGGCGCCGTCTCGGTGGGACGCGACGACCGGCTCGCCCATCCCGTGCAGGGCGCCCTGTGGGGTCTCGGGCGGGTCGTGGCGCTGGAGCACCCGGACCGTTGGGGCGGTCTGGTCGACCTCCCCGACACGCTCGACGCGCGGGCCGGCGCCCGGCTGACAGCCGTACTCACCGGGCTCTACGGACCGGACGGCGCGGGCGGCGCAGGCGGACCGGACGGCGCGGGCGGCGCAGGCGGACCGGGCGGCGTGGGTGGCGCAGGCGGTCCGGGCGGACCCGGCGGCGAGGACCAGATCGCCATCCGGCCCTCCGGTGTCTTCGGTCGCCGTATGGTGCACGCCGCGCCCACGACCGGTACCCCCGAGCGCCCCTGGCGGAGCCGGGGTACGGCACTGGTCACCGGGGGCACCGGCGGTATCGGCGGCCGGATCGCCCGGTGGCTGGTCGAACGCGGCGCCGCCCATGTGGTGCTGACCAGCCGGCGCGGCGAGGACGCGCCCGGCGCGCCCGGACTCCGCGCCGAACTGGAAGAGTTGGGCGCCCGGGTCACCGTCGCCGCCTGCGACGCCGCCGACCGTGACGCGCTCGCCGCCGTCCTCGCGGCCATTCCCGACGACGCGCCGCTGACCTCGGTGTTCCACGCCGCCGGGGTGGCGGACGGCGACGACCCGGTCGAGTCGCTGACACTGGCACGGCTCGACGCGCTGATGCGCGCCAAACTGACCGCCGCCCTCCATCTGCACGAACTGACCCGCGACAGCGAACTCGACGCCTTTGTGCTGTTCTCCTCGGGCGCGGCGGTCTGGGGCAGCGGCGGCCAGCCCGGTTACGCGGCGGCCAACGCGTTCCTCGACGCACTGGCCGGGCACCGCAGGGCCGAGGGGCTCACCGCCTCGTCGGTCGCCTGGGGCACCTGGGCCGAGGTCGGCATGGCCACCGTCGACAAGGTCCACGAACGGCTGCGGCGCCAGGGCGTCATGCCCATGGAACCGGCGACGGCGATCGCCGCGCTCCAGCGGATGCTGGAGGACGACGAGACGTCGCTCACCGTCACACGGATGGACTGGGAGCGGTTCACCCCCGGCTTCACCGCGGCCCGGCGCAGCCCGCTGCTCTCCGGGATCCCGGAGGCGGGCCGCGCGCTGGCCGCCGACAGCGCCGTACCCACCGGCGACGGGGCCACGGCCACCCCGGCCGCCCCGCCGCTCAGGCAGCGGCTCGACGCGCTGCCGACCGCGGAGCGCGCTCGCGCGCTGCTGCAAGCGGTACGGGCCGACGCGGCGTCCACGCTCGGCCATGACACGGCCGGGGCCATTCCCGCGACGCGGGCCTTCCGCGACGTCGGATTCGACTCCGTGACCGCCGTCGAACTGCGCAACCGGCTACGGACGGCTCTCGGCCTGCCCCTGCCCGCCGCCCTGGTCTTCGACCACCCCACCCCGGCGGCCCTCGCCCGGCACCTCGGCTCGCTGCTGTTCCCAGCCGCCCCCGAAGGGGACGGCACGAACGGCGGAAGCCGGGCGAACGGCGGGTACGTTACGGACGGCGCGGACGGAACGAACGGCGGGGACCGGCCGGACGATCCGGACGCGCGGATCCGCCACGCCCTCGCCTCCGTGCCCATCAGCCGGCTCCGTAAAGCGGGACTCCTGGACATGGTGCTCCGGCTCGCCACCGACGACGCCACCGAGGCCGCCGCCCCGGCCGTGTCCGGCACGGACGGCTCACTCGACGACATGGACGCCGAAAGCCTGCTGCGGCTCGCCACCGAGATCTAGTGCCTCTCCCGGCAGGAGTGCCTTCCCGGCGACGGGGTCCGGCGCCCTGCCGGGAAGGCACTCCGGCCGGCGACGAGATCCCGTGCCCTCCCGGCGACGCGAACCGAAAGAGATCTGGAGAGATCGATGAGCTCGTCCCCCAACAAGTACGTCGAGGCGCTGCGCTCGTCCCTGAAGGAGATCGAGCGGCTCCGCCGGCAGAACCAGCGGCTGGTGGAGGCCGCCGAGGAACCCATCGCCGTCGTCGGGATCGGCTGCCGCTACCCCGGCGGGGTCACCTCCCCCGAGGAGCTGTGGGAGCTGGTCACCGAGGGCCGCGACGTCATGGCGGGCTTCCCCGCCGACCGGGGCTGGGACCTGGAGCGCCTCGCCGGGGACGGCCCCGGCCGCAGCCTCGCCCAGGAGGGCGGATTCCTTTACGACATGGCGGACTTCGACCCCGGGTTCTTCGGTATCTCGCCCCGGGAGGCCGTCTCCATGGACCCCCAGCAGCGGCTGCTGCTGGAGGTGGCCTGGGAGGCGCTGGAGCGGGCCGGGATCGACCCGGCCACGCTGCGCGGCAGCCGGGCGGGCGTGTTCGTCGGTACGGCGGGACAGGACTACGGCACGGTCATCAAGGCGTCCGGCGAGGACACCGAGCTGTACGCGATGACCGGGCACGCCGCCAGTGTCATCTCGGGCCGGCTCTCCTACACGCTGGGCGCCGAGGGACCCGCCGTCACCGTCGACACGGCCTGCTCCTCCTCGCTGGTGGCACTGCACTGGGCGGCGCAGGCCCTGCGCAACGGCGAGTGCACCATGGCCCTGGCGGGCGGCGCGTCCGTGATGGCCACACCGGGCCCCTTCGTCTCCTTCACCGCCCAGGGCGGGATGGCCGCCGACGGCCGGTGCAAGTCCTTCTCGGGCGACGCCGACGGCACCGGCTGGGGCGAGGGCGCCGCGGTCCTCGTACTGGAGCGGCTCTCCGACGCCCGGCGGGCCGGCCACCCGGTCCTGGCCGTGCTGCGCGGCAGCGCGATCAACCAGGACGGCGCGTCCAACGGGCTGTCCGCGCCCCACGGCCCCTCCCAGCGGCGGGTCATCCGGGCCGCCCTGGAGAACGCCCGGCTGACGCCCGGCGATGTGGACATCGTCGAGGCGCACGGTACGGGTACGACGCTCGGTGACCCGATCGAGGCACAGGCGCTGCTGGCCACCTACGGTCAGGACCGCGACCCCGGGCGCCCGCTGCGGCTCGGCTCGGTCAAGTCCAACATCGGGCACACCCAGGCGGCCTCGGGCGCCGCCGGCGTGATCAAGATGATCATGGCGATGCGGCACGGGCTGATGCCGCGCACCCTGCACGCGGCCGAACCGTCCGGCGATGTGGACTGGACGGCGGGCTCGGTGGAACTGCTGAGCGAGCCCATCGCATGGCCCCGGACGGACCGGGCCCGGCGCGCCGCCGTCTCCTCCTTCGGTGTCAGCGGAACCAACGCGCATGTGATCCTGGAAGAGGCGCCGGAGGAGACGCCGGAGGAGACGCCGGTGGACGCGCCGGTGGAGACGCCGGTGGAGGCGCCCGTACCGGAGCGGCTGTCCGCCGGGGACGAAGCGGGGAGCGCCGTCGCGGAGGGCTCCGTGGCGCCGGGCGTCGTTCCCTGGGCCATCGCGGGCCGCACCGCCGCGGCCCTGGAGGCCCAGCGCGCACGGCTGTTGTCCTTCGTCGAGCGCTCTCCCGGGATACGGCCCGTGGACGTGGGCTACTCCCTGGCCGCCGGACGCACGGTGTTCGAGCACCGTGCGGTGCTGTTCGCGACCGGTACCGACGACGCGGGCTCCGGAAGCGCCCGCGCCATCGAGGTCACCGAGGCGGCCGGAGGCGTCGCCGACGAGGGCCCGCTCGCCGTGCTGTTCTCCGGCCAGGGCTCCCAGCGGCTCGGTATGGGCCGTGAACTGCACGCCCGTTTCCCGGTGTTCGCCGAGGCCTTCGACACCGTGGCCGCCGAACTCGACACCCACTTCGGCGCGGACCCCGACCGCCCCGCGCTGCGCGAGATCGTCTGGGGATCCGACGCCGGGCGGCTCGACGAGACCCGCTGGACCCAGCCCGCCCTCTTCGCGATCGAGGTGGCGCTGTTCCGCCTCGTCACCTCTCTCGGCATCACCCCGGACTATGTCGGCGGCCACTCCATCGGCGAGATCGCCGCCGCCCACGCGGCGGACGTCCTCACCCTGGAGGACGCCTGCCGACTGGTGGCCGCGCGCGCCTCACTGATGCGGGCCCTGCCGCCCGGCGGCGCCATGGTCGCCGTACGGGCCACCGAGGACGAGATCACCCCGCTGCTCACCGGCCAGGTGTCGATCGCGGCCGTCAACGGACCGCGGTCCGTGGTGATCGCGGGTGACGAAGACGCCGTACTGGAGATCGCCGCGCGTCTGGAGGCAGAGGGCCGCCGGACGAAGCGGCTGCGCGTCTCGCACGCCTTCCACTCACCGCTGATGCGGCCGATGCTGGCGGACTTCCGTGCCGTGGCGGAGAGTCTGACGTACCGGGAGCCCCGGATCCCGGTCGTCTCGAATCTGACCGGCGGGATCGCCGATGTGGCCGAGCTGTGCTCGGCCGACTACTGGGTCCGGCATGTCAGGGAGACCGTACGGTTCGCCGACGGCGTCCGCACCCTCACCGGACGGGGCGTCACCACCCTGCTGGAACTGGGGCCCGACGGTGTGCTCTCCGCCATGGCCCAGGACTCGCTGCCGGACGGGGCGGTGATCCTGCCGCTGCTGCGCGAGGACCGTCCCGAGGAAGTGGCCGTGGTCACCGCGCTCGCCCAGGCGCATGTCCGCGGTGCCACCGTACGGTGGGCCGGGCTGTACGACGGTTCCGGTGCCCGGCGCGTGGAGCTGCCGACCTATCCGTTCCAGAAGCAGCGCTACTGGCCCTCCGGCAGCCGTGACGGGGCGGGGGACATCCGCGCCGCCGGGCTCGGCCCGGCCGGACACCCGCTGCTGGGCGCGGCCGTCGAACTGGCCGACGGCGAAGGCGTCCTGTTCACCAGCAGGCTGTCGGTGCGGTCGCATCCCTGGCTCGCCGACCACGGGGTGCGGGGCCGCGTCCTGCTGCCCGGGACCGCCTTTGTCGAGCTGGCCGTCCGGGCCGGTGACGAGGTCGACTGCGACCGTGTCGAGGAACTCACCCTCGCCGCGCCGCTGGCACTGCCCGAGCAGGGCGCCGTACGGCTCCAGGTCCGGGTCGGCGCCGCCGACGCGGCGGGGCGCCGCCCGCTGGGCATCTACTCACGTGCCGAGGACGCGTCCGGCCTTCCCTGGTCACAGCATGCCACCGGTTTTGTCGCACCCGGCGACAGCGCCGGCGCCGGCGTCGGCGTCGGCGTCGGGGCGGGGGACACGGGCGCGGGCGCCGGGTCCGGGGCCGCGGGCGCCGGCTTCGACGCCACCGTATGGCCCCCGGCCGACGCCGAACCCGTCGATCTCGACGGCTGCTACGAGCGGCTCGCCGGGCTCGGCTTCGACTACGGTCCGGTGTTCCAGGGGCTGCGGGCCGTCTGGCGGCGCGGCGAGGAGGTGTACGCCGAGGTCGCCCTCCCGGACGGTTCCGGAACCGGCGCGGGCACCGGAACCGGCGCGGGCACTGGCACCGGAACCGGCGCGGGATCCGCCGACGGAACGGGCTCCGGAACCGGCTCCGGAACCGACGCGAGCGCCTTCGGTCTGCACCCGGCGCTGCTCGACGCCGCCCAGCACGCGGCGGCCTACACCGACCTCGGCGCCATCAGCCGGGGCGGACTGCCCTTCGCCTGGGAAGGCGTGTCGCTGACCGCCTCCGGCGCCTCGGCGGTCCGCGCCCGGATCGCTCCCGCCGGTGAGGACACGGTCTCCATCGCCGTGTACGACATGGCGGGCGGCCCGGTCCTCACCGTCGACTCGCTGGTCTCGCGCCCGGTGCCCGCCGAGCGGCCCGACGACAGCGGCTCCGTGCACCCGGACTCCCTGTTCCGTGTGGAGTGGACCGAGCTCAAGGGCGCGGCCGGGACCAAGGCCGGGACCAAGGCTCAAACCACGGCCGGGGCCCGCGCGGTGGCCGTGGCCGTGGTGGGGACGGACACCTTCGGAGTGACGGCCGCGCTGCGCGCCGCCGGTACCTCCGTCGCCGTCCACCCCGACCTGGTATCGCTCGCGGCGGCGGACGGCACCCCGGTGCCCGACGTGGTGCTGCTCGCCGTGGGCGGTGAGCGGGACGGCGCGGTCGTGGAGGCGACGCACACCCTCGGCGCCCAGGTCCTCGCACACGTACAGCGGTGGCTGGCGGAGGACCGGTTCGCCGACGCCCGTCTGGTGTTCGTGACGCGCGGCGCGCTGGACGGCGACGACCTCGCCGCCGCCTCGGCCCACGGCCTCGTACGGACGGCACGCACCGAGAACCCGGGACGCTTCGGCCTCCTGGACCTGGACCCCGGCACGGCCTCACTCCCCCCGGAGGCCGTGCCGGCCACCATCGACGAGCCGGACCTCGCGGTACGCGGCGGCCGACTGCTCGCCGCCCGGCTGACACGCGTGCCCGTGCCCGTACCCGTTCCTGGGCCCGCTTCCGTTCCCGTTCCTGTTCCCGTTCCCGTCGCCGGGACCGAGGAGCCGACCGCGTGGCACGCCGACGGTACGGTGCTGATCACCGGCGGCACGGGCGGGCTGGGCGGCGTACTCGCCCGGCACCTGGTGACCCGACGAGGCGTACGGTATCTGCTGTTGGCGAGTCGACGGGGTGCCGAGGCGCCCGGCGCGGCGGAGCTGGCCGGTGAACTCACCTCGCACGGCGCCGAGGTCACCGTCGCGGCCTGTGACATCGCCGACCGGTCCGCGCTGTCCGAGCTGTTGGCGTCGGTGCCGGCCGAGCACCCGCTGACCGCAGTCATCCACACCGCGGGCGTGGTCGACGACGGCGTGATCGGTTCGCTCACACCGGAGCGGCTGAGCGGGGTGCTCCGGCCCAAGGTCGACGCCGCCTGGCATCTGCACGAGCTGACCCGCGAGCTGGACCTCGCCGCCTTCGTGCTGTTCTCCTCCGTCGCCGCCACCCTCGGCAGCCCGGGACAGGCCAACTACGCGGCGGGCAACGCCTTCCTCGACGCACTGGCCGAGCACCGGCGGACAGCGGGTCTGCCCGGACTCGCCCTCGCCTGGGGCCCGTGGACGCGGAGCGTCGGTATGACCGGAGCGCTCACGGAGATCGACGTCGAGCGCATCGCGCGCTCCGGTATGCCTCCGCTCTCCGTCGGCCAGGGGACGGCGCTGTTCGACGCAGCCCTCGCCACCGGAGCGGCCACGGTGGCGCCCGTACGGCTCGATCTGCCGGTGCTGCGGTCCCAGGGCGGCATCCCGCCGCTGCTGCGCGGTCTGATCCGAGCACGAGCCCGGCGCGCCGCCGCCCAGGCCTCCGGCACCGCCGGGGGCCTCGCCCAGCGACTCGCAGGACTGAACGGCGCCGAGCGCCGCGAGATCCTGCTCGACCTCGTACGCGGCCAGGTCGCCCGGGTACTGGGCCACGCCGACGCGGCCGAGGTCGAGGCCGGCCGTCAGTTCCAGGACCTCGGCTTCGACTCGCTGACGGCGGTGGAACTGCGCAACGGCCTCAACACCGAGACCGGGCTGCGGCTCCCCGCCACCATGGTCTTCGACTATCCCACCCCGAACGCGCTCGCCGACCATATGCGCGACGAACTCCTCGGCGAGACGGCCGACTCCACGGCCGGCGCACCGGCGGTGCCGGACCGGGCCCTGCCCCCCGTGGCCGACGACCCCATCGCGATCGTCGGTATGGCCTGCCGCTACCCGGGCGGAGTGGCCTCGCCGGAGGATCTGTGGCGGCTCATCCTGGAGGGCGGGGACGCCATCTCCGGATTCCCCGTCAACCGGGGCTGGGACATCGACGGACTCTACGACGCGGATCCCGACCGCCCCGGCAGGACCCATGTCCGCGACGGCGGATTCCTGCACACGGCTGGGGAGTTCGACCCCGGCTTCTTCGGAATGTCACCGCGTGAGGCGATGGCGACGGACTCGCAGCAGCGGCTGCTGCTGGAGACCTCCTGGGAGGCGATCGAGCGCGCCGGGATCGATCCGCACTCACTGCGCGACAGCCGGACCGGTGTCTTCGCCGGTGTGATGTACAACGACTACGGTCCCATGCTCACGGGTGAGGAGTACGAGGCCTTCCGTGGCAACGGCAGCGCTCCGAGCGTGGCCTCCGGCCGGGTCTCCTACACCCTCGGTCTCGAAGGCCCGGCCGTCACGGTGGACACGGCCTGCTCCTCCTCCCTGGTCGGGATGCACCTCGCCGCGCAGGCGCTGCGCGGCGGTGAATGCTCGCTGGCGCTGGCCGGCGGTGTGACGGTCATGTCCACCCCCAGCACCTTTGTGGAGTTCTCCCGCCAACGAGGTCTCGCCCCCGACGGGCGGTCCAAGGCGTTCTCGGACTCGGCCGACGGTGTCGGCTGGTCGGAGGGCGTGGGTGTCCTCGTGCTGGAGCGGTTGTCGGACGCACGGCGCAACGGGCACCAGGTGCTCGCACTGCTGCGTGGGTCGGCGGTGAATCAGGATGGCGCGTCGAACGGTCTGACGGCGCCGAATGGTCCGTCGCAGCAGCGGGTGATCCGTCAGGCGTTGGCGAGTGGTGGGTTGTCGGCGGGTGATGTGGATGTGGTGGAGGCGCACGGTACGGGTACGACACTCGGCGATCCGATCGAGGCGCAGGCGTTGCTGGCGACGTATGGGCGTGAGCGTGATCCGGAGCGTCCGCTGCTGCTGGGTTCGGTGAAGTCCAACATCGGTCATACGCAGGCCGCTGCCGGTGTGGCGGGCGTCATCAAGATGGTGATGGCGATGCGGCACGGGGTTCTTCCTCGGACGTTGCATGTGACCGAACCGTCGTCCCACGTGGACTGGTCGGCGGGTGCGGTGGAGCTGCTCACCGAGCAGACCGCGTGGCCCGAGACAGGGCGTGTACGGCGCGCGGGCGTGTCGTCGTTCGGTATCAGCGGTACGAACGCGCACATCATCCTGGAACAGCCGCCCACGGTCATCCAGGGAACGGTGCTCGACAGCGCGGAGGCGGAAGGGCCGGGTGTGGTGCCGTGGGTGCTCTCCGGCAGGACGCCCGAGGCGTTGCGGGACCAGGCGGGCCGACTGCTGTCATCGATCGAGACCAGGCCCGAACTGCGGCCCGTGGATGTCGGGTTTTCGCTGGCCACGGGGCGTTCGGTGTTCGACCACCGCGCGGTGGTCCTGGCAGGCGAGTCCGCCGACCCCGTACGCGCGCTGGCCGCGCTGGCGGCCGGTGAACCGGACACTTCGGCGGTCTCGGGCCCGGCCGTCGGCGGAAAGCGCGCGTTCCTCTTCTCGGGGCAGGGTTCGCAGCGGTTGGGTATGGGGCGGGAGTTGTACGGGCGGTTCCCGGTGTTCGCGGAGGCGTTCGACTCCGTACTGGCTCTGCTGGATGCCGAGTTGCGTGGCGAGCTGGGCGGTCGTTCGCTGCGGGAGGTGATGTGGGGTGGGGATGCCGAGGCGCTGAATGCGACCGGCTGTGCGCAGCCGGCGTTGTTCGCGATCGAGGTGGCGTTGTTCCGGTTGGTGGAGTCGTGGGGTGTGCGGCCTGATTTTGTGGCGGGGCATTCGATCGGTGAGGTCGCGGCGGCTCATGTGGCGGGGGTGTTCTCGTTGGAGGATGCCTGTCGTCTGGTGGTGGCGCGTGGGTCGTTGATGCAGGCGCTGTCGGCGGGTGGTGCGATGGTCGCGGTGCGGGCGACGGAGGACGAGGTCGCTCCTTTCCTCTCGGGGGATGTCTCGGTCGCCGCCGTCAACGGTCCGTCCTCGGTGGTGATCTCCGGCGCGGAGGAAGCCGTGGCGGATGTCGTGGCCCGGCTGAAGGAGCGGGGTCGTAAGACGAGTCGGTTGCGGGTTTCGCATGCGTTCCATTCGCCGTTGATGGATCCGATGCTGGATGGGTTCCGTGCGGTGGTGGAGGGGTTGTCGTTCGCGGAGCCGTCGGTGCCGGTGGTGTCGAATCTGACCGGTGGTCTCGCGTCGGCGGATGAGTTGTGTTCGCCGGAGTACTGGGTGCGGCATGTGCGTGAGGCGGTTCGTTTCGCGGATGCTGTGCGGACGCTGGGTGAGCGGGGTGTGCGTACGTTCGTGGAGCTGGGTCCGGACGGTGTGCTGGCGGCGATGGCTCAGGAGTTGGTGCCGGAGGGTGCCGTGACCGTACCGGTCCTCCGCAAGGACCGGCCGGAAGAGATCTCGGCGGTCACGGCACTCGCTCATCTGCATGTGGGGGGCGCCCTCGTGGAGTGGCCGGCGTTCTTCGCCGGGGCCGATGCCCGGTCGGTGGATCTTCCGACGTACGCCTTCCAGCACGGATGGTTCTGGCCGGCGCCCTCGTCGGCCGGCCCACGTGATGTACAGGCCGCCGGTCTGGGCTCGGCGGGGCATCCTCTGCTGGGTGCGGCGGTCGAACTGGCCGAGGGCGAAGGGGTGTTGTTCACCGCCAGGCTTTCGGTGCAGTCGCATTCCTGGCTTGCCGATCATGTGGTGATGGGCCGGGTTCTGCTGCCGGGAACCGCCCTGTTGGAGCTGGCCTTCCGGGCGGGTGACGAGGTCGGCTGCGACCGGGTCGAGGAGTTGACGCTCGCGTCTGCGCTTGTGCTGCCCGAGCAGGGTGCGGTCCAGGTGCAGGTACGGGTCGGTGTCGCCGATGACAGCGGTCGTCGTCCGGTCGCCGTGCACTCCCGTCCTGACACGCGTCCTGACACGGCCGAGGAGCGGCCGTGGACACAGCACGCGACCGGTGTGCTGTCCGCTGGAGCTCAGCAGCCGGTCACCGGATTCGACGCCGCGCAGTGGCCCCCGGCGAACGCCGAGAAGCTGGATGCGGAGAGGTGCTACGAGCGGTTCGAGGAGCTCGGCTTCACATATGGCCCGGTGTTCCAGGGCCTTCGGGCCGCCTGGCGGCGTGACGGGGAGATCTTCGCCGAGGTGAGCCTGCCCGAGGGCACCGACGCGGATGCCTTCGGTCTGCACCCGGCGCTGCTCGACTCGGCTCTGCACGCCTCTCTTCTCGCCGGTGTCGGCGAGGACGGCTCCGGCGGCGGTCTGCCGTTCTCGTGGGAGGGTGTGTCGCTGCACGCCACGGGCGCCAGGGCACTGCGCGTACGGATCGCCCCGGTCGAGGGCAGGGACGCGGTGTCGATCGCGGTCGCCGACACTGCGGGCGCGCCCGTCGCCTCGGTCGACTCGCTGCTCGTACGGGCCGTGTCGAGCGAGCAGTTGGGCGGCGCCGACGGCGTCGCCGGAGTGGCTCGGGACGCGCTGTTCGCGCTGGAGTGGGTACCCGTACCTGCCGTCTCCGTCTCCGGTGTCTCCACGTCCGGGGCGGACAGGGTCGCGCTGGTCGGACCGGATGCCCTCGCGCTGGCCGAGGAGCTGGCCGGTACGGGTGTCGAGGTCGAGGCCCATGCCGATCTGGCGTCGCTGGCGACGGGGGAGGCCCCGGTACCGGACACCGTACTGGTCGGCGTCCATGACACGAATGGCGTCGGGGGCGGTGCTGGGGTCGGTGCCGGGACCAGGACCGGGGCCGCGACCGCGGAGTCGGCGCACGTGCTGACCGCCGCTGCCCTGGCCCTGGTGCAGGAGTGGCTGGCCGATGAGCGGTTCGCCGGCTCCCGGCTGGTGTTCGTGACACGCGGCGCGGTGGCGGCCGGGGACGAGGAGGTTACCGATGTGGCCGCCGCCTCGGTCTGGGGTCTGGTGCGCTCGGCCCAGACGGAGAATCCGGGCTGCTTCGGCCTGCTGGATCTCAGCTCCGGGAGCGACGGCCTCGCCCAGCTCACAGCCCAGTTCACGGCTTGGCTCACGGCCCGGCTCACGCGGTCCGCCGACGCGGATGAGCCGCAGCTCGCCGTCCGTGACGGAGCGCTTCTGGCCGGGCGGCTCGCGCGGCTGGAGCCGGACATGGCCTTTGTCGCACCCGGGGGTGTGCCCTGGCGGCTGGACAGCCGGGTGAAGGGAAGTCTGGACGGTCTGACGACGGCACCGTTTCCTGAGGCACTGGAGCCGCTGACGGGATGCGAGGTGCGGATCGAGGTCCGGGCGGCCGGGGTGAACTTCCGCGACGTCCTCAAGGCGCTGGACATGTATCCCGGCGACGCCGGGCGTATGGGCCGTGAGGCCTCGGGCGTGGTGGTCGAGGTCGGGCCGGAGGTGACCGGACTGTGGCCGGGCGACCGGGTCACGGGCCTGGTGTCCGGCGGTTTCGGCTCGCTGGTGGTGAGCGACGCGCGGCTGCTCACTCCACTGCCCGAGGAGTGGTCGTGGGAGACGGCGGCTTCGGTGCCGTTGGTGTTTCTGACGGCGTATCACGCGTTGGTGGAGTTGGCGGGTGTGGGTCGTGGTGAGCGGGTGCTGGTGCATGCGGGTGCGGGTGGTGTGGGTATGGCGGCGGTTCAGATCGCGCGTCATCTGGGTGCGGAGGTCTTCGCGACGGCGAGTGAGGGCAAGTGGGAGACCCTGCGTGCGTTGGGTGTGGCGGACGACCATATCGCTTCGTCGCGGACGACGGATTTCGAGGCGGCGTTCGCCCGGGTCACCGGTGGTGAGGGGGTTGATGTCGTACTGAACTCCCTGGCGGGTGAGTTCGTCGACGCGTCTTTGCGGTTGCTGGGTCCGGGTGGCCGGTTCCTGGAGATGGGCAAGACCGATGTCCGTGACACCGCCGGTCTCCCCGAGGGGGTGGACTATCAGGCGTTCGACCTCGGCTGGGTGGACCCGGAGGACATCCAGCGCATGCTGACTTCCCTCATGGAACTGTTCGGCCAAGGCGTGTTGGAGCCGTTGCCGGTTCGTTCGTGGGATGTGCGTCGGGCGCGGGACGCGTTTCGGTTTATGAGTCTGGCCCGGCATGTGGGCAAGATCGTGCTGACGATGCCGCGTGCGTGGGATCCCGAGGGCACGGTGCTGGTCACGGGTGGCACGGGTGGTTTGGGTGGTGTGCTGGCCCGTCATCTGGTCGGTGTGCGTGGTGTGCGGCATCTGCTGCTGACCAGTCGTCGCGGTCTGGAGGCTCCCGGCGCTGTCGAGCTGGCGGCCGAGCTGACGGTTCAGGGTGCGCATGTGTCGGTGGTCGCGTGTGATGTGGCGGACCGGGACGCGCTGGCTGGGCTGTTGGAGTCGGTGCCTGCCGAGCATCTGCTGACCGCCGTGGTGCATACGGCGGGTGTCCTGGACGACGGAGTCATCGGATCACTCACGCCCGAGCGACTCGACGCCGTACTGCGTCCCAAGATCGACGCGGCCTGGCATCTGCATGAGCTGACCCGCGATCTCGATCTCGCCGAATTCGTGGTGTTCTCCTCGGTGGCCGGTACGTTCGGTGGCCCGGGGCAGGCCAACTACGCGGCGGGCAACGCCTTCCTCGACGCCCTGACCGCCCATCGGCGGGCCCAGGACTTGCCGGGCCTGTCGCTCGCCTGGGGTCCCTGGGGCCAGGGCGCGGGCATGACCAGCGGGCTCGACGAGCGTGATGTCCGCAGGGCCGCCGAGTCGGGTATGCCGCTGATCTCGGTGGAGCAGGGCCTCGCCCTGTTCGACGCGGCGCTCGCGACCGGCGAAGCCGCCGTCGTACCCGTACGCCTCGATCTGCCCGTTCTGCGGGCCAGGGTTCCCGTCCCCGCGCTGCTGCGCGGACTGGTCCGTACGGCTTCCCGGCGGGCCCTGGCCGCCGGAGCCGGAACGGGCCCGGACACGGACGCCGGTCTGGCCGAGCGTCTGGTCCGGCTGGAGCGCGCGGAACGGTACGGGACACTGCTCCAACTGGTACGCGACCACGCGGCCATGGTGCTGGGCCACACGAGCGGCGACGGTGTCGATCCGGCGCGCGCCTTCCGCGATCTGGGTTTCGACTCCCTCACCGCTGTCGAGCTGCGCAACCGGCTGAACGCGGCGACCGGGCTGCGGCTGCCCGCCACCATGGTCTTCGACTATCCGACGGTCGAGGTACTGACCGGCCATCTGCTCGAAGAGCTGCTCGGCCCGGACACGGCTGCGGCCGGCGCCGGGCCGGAACTCTCCCTGGCCCCGCTCGATGACGACCCCATCGTGGTCGTGGGCATGAGCTGCCGCTTCCCCGGTGGCATCGGTTCGCCCGAGGACCTGTGGCGCGTGGTCTCCGAGGGCGCCGATGTCGTCTCGGACTTCCCCGTCAACCGGGGCTGGGACGTGGATTCCCTCTATCACCCGGACCCGGACCACACCGGCACGTCGTACACCCGCTCCGGCGGATTCCTGCACGACGCGGGCGAGTTCGACCCCGCGTTCTTCGGTATGTCACCCCGCGAGGCCATGGCCACGGACTCTCAGCAGCGGCTGCTGCTGGAGACCTCGTGGGAGGCCGTCGAGCGGGCCGGGATCGATCCGCACTTGCTGCGCGACAGCCGGACCGGTGTCTTCGCCGGGGTGATGTACAGCGGTTACAACACCACGCTGAACGGGGCGGAGTTCGAAGGCTTCCAGGGGCAGGGCAGCGCGCTGAGCGTCGCCTCGGGCCGGGTCTCGTACACCTTCGGCTTCGAGGGGCCCGCGATGACGGTGGACACGGCGTGCTCGTCGTCACTCGTCGCGATGCATCTCGCGGCCCAGGCGCTGCGGAGCGGTGAATGCTCGCTGGCGCTGGCCGGCGGTGTCACCGTGATGTCGGTCCCCGACACCTTCGTGGAATTCTCCCGGCAGCGGGGCCTCGCCCCCGACGGCCGCTCCAAGCCCTTCTCCGAGTCGGCCGACGGTGTCGGCTGGTCCGAGGGCATCGGCATGCTCCTGCTGGAACGCCTGTCGGACGCCCGCCGTCATGGCCATGAGATCCTCGCCGTCGTCCGGGGGTCCGCGGTCAACCAGGACGGTGCGTCGAACGGTCTGACCGCGCCGAATGGTCCGTCGCAGCAGCGGGTGATCCGTCAGGCGTTGGCGAGTGGTGGGTTGTCGCCCGCCGATGTGGACGCGGTGGAGGCGCATGGCACGGGTACGACGTTGGGTGATCCGATCGAGGCGCAGGCGCTGCTGGCGACGTATGGGCGTGAGCGCGATCCGGAGCGTCCGCTGCTGCTGGGGTCGGTGAAGTCCAACCTCGGGCACACCCAGGCGGCGGCCGGTGCGGCGGGCGTGATCAAGATGATCATGGCCATGCGCCATGGTGTGCTGCCGCCGACGCTCCATGTCACCGAGCCGTCCTCACATGTGGACTGGTCGGCGGGCGCGGTGGAACTGCTCACCGCCCCTGCCGAGTGGCCCGACACCGGTCGCGTACGGCGCGCGGGCGTGTCGTCCTTCGGTATCAGCGGAACGAACGCGCATGTGATTCTTGAGCAGCCGCCGACGGCGGTCCGGGCCACGGACTTCGACTCGTCCGAAGCCCCGTCCGCCGGGGCGGAGTCCACCAGGTCGGAAGAGCCCGGTGCGGTGCCCTGGGTGCTGTCCGGCAAGACGCCCGAGGCGCTGCGCGGCCAGGCGGCCCGGCTGCTCTCGTACATCCAGGCCAGGCCCGGACTGCGGCCGGTGGACATCGGTTTCTCACTCGCCACGGGCCGGTCGAGGTTCGAGCACGGCGCGGTGGTGACGGCCACCGAGCCCACCGGGACGGTGCGCGCGCTGGCAGCACTGGCCGTTGGCGAGCCGGACCCCCTGGCCCTCACGGGCACGGTCACCGGAGGCAGGACAGCGGTGCTGTTCTCCGGGCAGGGTTCGCAGCGGCTCGGTATGGGACGGGAGTTGTACGGGCGGTTCCCGGTGTTCGCGGAGGCGTTGGATTCCGTACTGGCTCTGCTGGACGCCGAGTTGGGCCACCCGCTCCGGGATGTGATCTGGGGTGAGGACGCCGACGCGCTGAATGAGACGGGCGTCACCCAGCCCGCGTTGTTCGCGATCGAGGTGGCTCTCTTCCGGCTGGTGGAGTCGTGGGGTGTCCGGCCTGATTTTGTGGCGGGGCATTCGATCGGTGAGGTCGCGGCGGCTCATGTGGCGGGGGTGTTCTCCCTCGCGGATGCCTGCCGTCTGGTGGTGGCGCGTGGGTCGCTGATGCAGGCGCTGCCGGCCGGTGGCGCGATGGTCGCCGTACAGGCCACCGAGGAAGAGATCGTCCCGCTGCTGTCCGAGCACGCGAGCCAGGTGTCCGTCGCCGCGGTCAACGGTCCCTCCTCGGTGGTGATTTCCGGTGCCGAAGACGTCGTACGGGAGATCGCGGCACGCCTGGAGCGGGAGGGCGGGAAGACGACCCGGCTACGGGTCTCGCACGCCTTCCACTCACCGCTGATGCGGCCGATGCTCGACGAGTTCCGTGCCGTGGCGGAGACGCTGACGTTCCGGGAACCCGGTATCCCCGTGGTCTCGAACCTGACGGGCGGACTCGCTTCCGCCGACGAGCTGTGCACGCCCGACTACTGGGTACGGCATGTCCGCGAGGCGGTCCGCTTCGCCGATGGCGTCCGTACCCTTGCCCAACAAGGCACCACCGTGCTGGTCGAGTTGGGACCCGACGGAGTGCTCTCCGCGCTGGCCGGGGAGTCGGTGCCCGAGGGGACCGTCACAGTGCCGGTGCTCCGTAAGGACCGTCCCGAGGAACTGTCCACCGTCACCGCGCTGGGGCAACTGCATGTGCACGGTGTGTCCGTGGACTGGGCCGGGTACTTCGCCGGGACCGGCGCGTCCCGTGTGGAGCTGCCCACCTACGCCTTCGAGCACCGGTCCTACTGGCCCGACGGCACCCGCGGCGCGGCCGACGCCGCCGCGGTCGGCCTGGTGTCCGCCGGACACCCGCTGCTCAACGGTGTGGTCGAACTCGCCGAGGGCGAGGGCGTGTTGCTCACCGGCCGTCTTTCGGTGCGGTCCCACCCCTGGCTGGCCGACCACGCGGTCATGGGCCGGATCCTGGTGCCGGGAACAGCTCTGCTGGAGTTGGCGATCCGGGCCGGTGACGAGGTCGGCGGCGAGCGCGTCGAAGAACTGACCCTCGCGGCCCCGCTGGTGCTGCCGGAGCGCGGCGCCACACAGACGCAGGTACGGGTCGGAACGGCTGACGAGAGCGGCCGGCGCACTGTCACGATCCACTCGCGGCCCGAGGACGACACCGAGGCGCCCTGGACCCAGCACGCCACGGGCGTACTCGCGGCGGGTCCTCGGACGGCGGCGGCCGTCCCCGGGCCCGACGCCACCGGCTTCGACGCCACGGTCTGGCCGCCGGTGGGAGCCGAACCGGTGGAGCTGGACGGTTTCTACGACGCCCGCGCCGAGGACGGATTCGTCTACGGGCCGGTCTTCCAGGGCCTGCGGGCCGCCTGGCGGCGCGACGGCGAGGTCTTCGCCGAGCTGAGCCTGCCGGACGGCCTCCAGGCGGACGCGGAGGCGTTCGGACTGCACCCCGCGCTGCTGGACGCCGGTCTCCACGCGGCCTGGTTCCTCGGCTCGCCCGCGGAGGCGGCCGGCCGGGCGGGCGGTGCCCCGCCCGGTGTCCCGTTCTCCTGGAGCGGTGTGTCGCTGGAGGCGTCCGGAGCCTCCGCCGTACGGGTCAGGCTGTCCCGTACGGCCGACGGAACGGTGTCGATCGCCGTCGCCGACACCACGGGCGCGGCCGTCGCCTCGGTGGAGTCGCTGGCGCTGCGCGCCCTGTCCGCCGAGAGCCTGAGCGATGCCGACGCCCTGACACGGGACGCCCTGTTCCGGCTCGACTGGGCGCCGGTGGCGATCCCGTCCGGCGCGGCTCCGGCGCGGCCGGAGCCGATGGAGGGGTCCGAGCGGGTGGAGGAGCCGGGGCGGACCGAGGGGCCCGAGCGGACGGTGGGGGTGCTCGGCCCGGACACACTGGGCCTGGCCGGGGCCCTGCGTGCCATCGGTGCCGAGGCCGACGTCCTCGACGAGCTGCCGAGCGGTGAGCCGGGGGCGGATGAGACGGCGACGGGTGAGGCGGCGCCCGCCGCGCCGACCCCCGCTGGGCCGACGCCAGGCGTGGTGCTGATCCCCGTGGTCGGCGAACAGGGCGCGGGTACCGCCGACTCCGTACACACGCTCACCCATCAGGCCCTGGCCCGGATCCAGGCACGACTGACCGAGGCGCGCTTCGCGGACTCCCGGTTCGTCTTTGTGACCCGGGGCGCCGTCGGCGGCCACGATGTGGCGGCTGCCTCGGTCCGGGGTCTCGTACGCTCCGCGCAGTCGGAGAACCCCGGCTGCTTCGGCCTGATCGACCTCGACCCCGACGAGGGGATGACGGCGCTTCCGCCGACGGCCCTGGACACCGACGAACCGCAGATCGTGGTCCGGAACGGCGAGGTACGGGCCGGACGCCTGGTGCGCCGGCCCGTGACCGGCGGCGACGCGCGCCCCTGCTGGGACACCGACGGCGGCAGTGTGCTGATCACCGGCGGTACCGGTGGGCTGGGCGCGGTGCTGGCCCGGCATCTGGTGACGGAACACGACGTACGCAGGCTGCTGCTGGTCAGCCGGCGGGGACTGGCCGCCGAGGGCGCGGAGGAACTCGTCGCGGAGCTGGAGACGCGCGGTGTCCAGGTCACGGCCGTGGCCTGCGATGTGGCGGACCGCGCGGCGCTCGCGGAACTGCTGGCCGAGCACCGGGTGTCGGCCGTGATCCACGCGGCGGGCGTCCTGGACGACGGTGTCGTCGGCACGCTCACCCCGGAACGGCTGGACCGTGTGCTGCGGCCGAAGGCGGACGCGGCCTGGCACCTGCACGAACTGACGCGTGATCTCGACCTGTCGGCGTTCGTGGTCTTCTCCTCGGCGGCTGCCACGTTCGGCAACGCGGGACAGGGCAACTACGCGGCGGGCAACGCCTTCCTGGACGCCCTCATGGAACGCAGGCATGCCGAGGGTCTGCCCGGAGTCTCCCTGGCATGGGGCCCCTGGGACCGGTCGGGCGGGATGACCGGCACACTGACGGAGGCCGACACCGACCGGATGGCACGCTCCGGAGTGCCGCCGCTCTCGGTGGAGCAGGGCCTCGCGCTGTTCGAAGCGGCGCTGGCCACCGGAGACGCCGTACTCGCGCCGGTACGACTGGAACTGCCGGTGCTCCGCGCACAGGGGGAAGTCCCGCCGCTGCTGCGGGCGTTGATCCGCACGCGTTCGCGCCGTGCCGTGGTCGCCGGCTCGGCGACCGCCAAGGGACTGGTGGAGCGCCTGGTGGTGCTCACCGCCGTCGAGCGGCTGGAAGTGCTGGTGGACCTCGTACGCGGGCAGGTCGCCCTCGTGCTGGGACACGCCGACGCCGGGGCCGTCCACCCGGGGCGTGCCTTCCGCGAGCTGGGCTTCGACTCGCTGACGGCGGTCGAGCTGCGGAACCGGCTCAACACCGCGACGGGTCTGCGGCTCCCCGCCACGATGGCCTTCGACTATCCGACGGTCCAGACGCTCGTCGACCACCTTCTCGACGAACTGCTCGGCGCGGACGTGGACGCGGACGCGACGGCGGCCGGGGCCGGGGCCGGGGTGGCCGAGGTGACCGCTTCCATGGCGAGGCGCGCGGCCGGGGTCGCCGACGATCCGATCGTCGTCGTGGGGATGAGCTGCCGGTATCCCGGCGGGGTGGCGTCGCCGGAGGATCTGTGGCGGCTCGTCATGGAGGGCGGGGACGCCATCTCCGGATTCCCCGTCAACCGGGGCTGGGACATCGACGGATTGTTCCATCCCGACCCCGATCACCTGGGCACGTCGTACACCCGCGAGGGTGGGTTCCTGCACACGGCGGGTGAGTTCGATCCGGCGTTCTTCGGTATGTCGCCGCGTGAGGCGTTGGCGACGGATTCGCAGCAGCGGCTGCTGCTGGAGGCGTCGTGGGAGGCGATCGAGCGGGCCGGGATCGACCCGGTGTCACTGCGGGGCAGCGCGACGGGCGTGTTCGCGGGGGTGATGTACAGCGACTACACCGCCGTGCTGGCGAGCCCCGAGTTCGAGGGCTTCCAGGGCGGCGGCAGCACCAGTCTGGCGTCGGGCCGGGTGTCGTACACGCTGGGCCTGGAAGGTCCCGCGGTGACGGTGGACACGGCGTGTTCGTCGTCGTTGGTGGCGATGCACTGGGCGATGCAGGCGCTGCGGAGCGGTGAGTGCTCGCTGGCGCTGGCGGGCGGTGTGACGGTGATGTCGACACCGACGGTGTTCGTCGACTTCTCGCGTCAGCGTGGGCTGTCACCGGACGGCCGGTGCAAGGCGTTCTCCGATTCGGCTGATGGTGTGGGCTGGGCGGAGGGTGTGGGGGTGCTGGTGCTGGAGCGTCTTTCGGATGCGCGGCGCAATGGGCATGAGGTGCTGGCCGTGGTCCGGGGCAGTGCGGTGAATCAGGATGGTGCGTCGAACGGTCTGACGGCGCCGAATGGTCCGTCGCAGCAGCGGGTGATTCGTCAGGCGTTGGCGAGTGGTGGGTTGTCGGCGGGTGATGTGGATGTGGTCGAGGCGCATGGGACCGGTACAACGCTGGGCGATCCGATCGAGGCGCAGGCGCTGCTGGCGACGTATGGGCGTGAGCGTGATCCGGAGCGTCCGCTGCTGCTGGGTTCGGTGAAGTCCAACATCGGTCATACGCAGGCGGCTGCGGGTGTGGCGGGTGTGATCAAGATGGTGATGGCGATGCGGCACGGGGTCCTTCCCCAGACGCTCCATGTCGACGCGCCGTCCTCGCACGTGGACTGGTCGGCGGGTGCGGTGGAACTACTCACCGAGCGGACCGCGTGGCCGGAGGAAGGCCGTGTGCGGCGGGCAGCAGTGTCGTCGTTCGGTATCAGCGGTACGAACGCGCACATCATCCTGGAGCAGCCGCCCACGGTGATCCGGGGAACCGTGCTCACCGGGGCCGAGGGCCCGGCCCCGGTGATCGAGCCCGGTGTGGTGCCGTGGGTGCTGTCGGGCAGGTCGCCCGAGGCTCTGCGGGGTCAGGCGGCGCGGTTGCTGTCGTTGGTCGAGTCGCGGCCTGAGGTGCGGCCGGTGGATGTCGGGTTCTCGTTGGCGACGGGGCGTTCGGTGTTCGATCACCGGGCGGTGGTGCTGGCATCGGCGGGTGATGCCGAGGAGACGGTACGGGCCTTGGCGGCTCTGGCGACGGGGGAGTCCGACCCGTTGGCGGTCTCAGGGTCGGTCATGGGTGGAAAGACGGCGTTGCTGTTCTCCGGGCAGGGTTCGCAGCGGTTGGGTATGGGGCGGGAGTTGTACGGGCGGTTCCCGGTGTTCGCCGAGGCGTTCGACTCCGTACTTGCGCTGCTGGAGGCGGAGTTGGGCCACTCACTCCGGGAGGTGATGTGGGGTGGGGATGCCGAGGCGTTGAACCGGACCGGTTGTGCGCAGCCGGCGTTGTTCGCGATCGAGGTGGCGTTGTTCCGGTTGGTGGAGTCGTGGGGTGTGCGGCCTGATTTTGTGGCGGGGCATTCGATCGGTGAGGTCGCGGCGGCTCATGTGGCGGGGGTGTTCTCGTTGGAGGATGCCTGTCGGTTGGTGGTGGCGCGTGGGTCGTTGATGCAGGCGCTGTCGGCGGGTGGTGCGATGGTCGCGGTGCGGGCGACGGAGGACGAGGTCGCTCCGTATCTCTCGGGGGATGTCTCGATCGCGGCCGTCAACGGGCCGTCCTCGGTGGTGATCTCCGGTGACGAGGGCGCGGTTCTGGAGGTGGCCGGCCAACTGGAGGCGCTGGGACGTAAGTCGAACCGCCTCCGGGTCTCGCACGCCTTCCACTCCCCGCTGATGGATCCGATGCTGGACGGGTTCCGGGCGGTCGTGGAGGGGCTGGTGCTCCAGGCACCTCGTATCCCGGTGGTGTCGAATCTGACCGGTGGTCTCGCGCCGGCCGAGGAACTGTGCTCGGCCGACTACTGGGTACGGCATGTCCGCGAAGCCGTCCGGTTCGCCGACGGCGTGCGCTGCCTGGAGGACGCGGGCGTAAGGAAGTTCGTGGAACTGGGCCCCGACGGTGTCCTCTCCGCACTGGCACGCGAGTGTGCCGGGGACGATGCCGTCATGGTGCCTGTTCTGCGCAAGGACAGGCCGGAGGAGTTGGCCGCCGTCACCGCGTGGGCACGACTCCATGTGCAGGGCGTGGCCTTGGACCGGGCCGCCGTGTTCGAGGGGACCGGTGCGTCACGGGTCGAGCTGCCCACGTACGCCTTCCAGCACCAGTGGTTCTGGCCGGTCGGTCCGCTCGGCGGCAGGGGCGATATGCGGGCGGCGGGACTCGGTTCGGCGGGGCATCCTCTGCTGGGTGCGGCGGTTGAACTGGCCGAGGGCGAAGGGGTGTTGTTCACCGCCAGGCTTTCGGTGCAGTCGCATTCCTGGCTTGCTGATCATGTGGTGATGGGCCGGGTTCTGCTGCCGGGGACGGCGTTGTTGGAGCTGGCGTTCCGTGCGGGTGATGAGGTCGGCTGCGACCGGGTGGAGGAGTTGACGCTCGCGTCTGCGCTTGTGCTGCCCGAGCAGGGCGCGGTGCAGGTGCAGGTGCGCGTCGGTGTCGCCGATGACAGCGGTCGTCGTCCGGTCGCCGTGCACTCCCGTCCCGATACGGCCGACGAGCGGTCGTGGACACAGCACGCGACAGGTGTGCTGGCCGTCGGCTCCCACTCCACGCCCGCCGACTTCGATGCCACGGTATGGCCGCCCCCGGGCGCCGAGGCATTGGATGTGGAGGGTTGCTATGAACGGCTCGCCGAGATCGGGTTCGCGTACGGCCCGGTGTTCCAGGGCCTTCGGGCGGCCTGGCGCCGTGACGGGGAGATCTTCGCCGAGGTGAGCCTGCCCGAGGGCACCGAGGCGGGAGCGTTCGGTCTGCACCCGGCCTTGCTCGACGCGGCCCTGCACGCCTCTCTTCTCGCCGGTGTCGGTGAGGACGACTTCGGCGGCTTGCCGTTCTCGTGGGAGGGCGTGTCACTGCACGCCACGGGCGCCACGGCACTGCGCGTACGGATCGCCCCGGTCGAGGGCAGGGACGCGGTGTCGATCGCGGTCGCCGACACTACGGGCGCGCCCGTCGCCTCGATCGACTCGCTGCTCGTACGGGCCGTGTCCGACGAGCAGTTGAGCGGCGCCGACAGCGTCGCCGGAGTGGCCCGCGACGCGCTGTTCGGAGTGGGATGGGTGCCGGTCGCGCTTCCGGCGGAGCCCGCGTTCCGCACGATCGCGCTGGTCGGCCCCGATGTGGTCGGACTCGCCGAGGTGCTGGAACGTACGGGTGTCGAGATCGGCGGGTACGAGGATCTGGCGTCGCTCGCGGCAGGGGAGGCCCCGGTGCCGGACGCGGTGCTGGTGGGTGTGGCCAGTGCGTACGGAGCCGAAGTCACGGACTCCGTCCGCGCGTTGACCTCCGACGCGCTGGCCCTGGTGCAGGAGTGGCTGGCCGAGGAGAGGTTCGCCGCCTCCCGGCTGGTGTTCGTCACCACGGGGGCCGTCGTGGGCGGCGGTGAGGAGGTCGCGGATCTGGCGGCGGCCTCGGTCCGGGGCCTGGTGCGCTCCGCGCAGACGGAGAACCCGGGCTGCTTCGGGCTGGTGGACCTGGACTCCGCCGAGTCCTCGGTGGCCCTGCTGCCGCGGGCACTTGGTGTCGACGAGCCGCAACTGCTCGTCCGCGACGGCGGAATCCGCGCCGGCCGCCTGACCCGGATGACCGAGCCCAGCTCCGAGCCCAGCTCCGAGGCCGGGTCCGGGTCCGACGCGGGCGGCTCCGAGGCCGGCTCCAGGTCCGACGCGGGCGGCTCCGCCTGGGACCCTGAGGGCACGGTGCTGATCACCGGCGGCACGGGTGGTCTGGGCGGTGTGCTGGCCCGTCATCTGGTCGGTGAGCGTGGTGTGCGGCAGCTGCTGCTGACCAGTCGGCGTGGGCCGGCGGCGGAGGGTGCCGAGGATCTGGCGGCGGAGCTCACCGCTCAAGGCGCGCATGTGTCGGTCGTCGCGTGTGATGTGGCGGACCGGGAGTCGCTGGCGGGGCTGCTGGAGTCGGTGCCCGCCGAGCATCCGCTGACCGCTGTGGTGCATACGGCGGGTGTCCTGGACGACGGGGTGATCGGTTCGCTCACGCCCGAGCGGCTGGACCGTGTGCTGCGGCCGAAGGTCGACGCGGCCTGGCATCTGCACGAGCTGACCCGCGAGCTGGATCTCGCCGCGTTCGTGGTGTTCTCCTCGGTGGCCGGTACGTTCGGCGGCGCCGGGCAGGCCAACTACGCGGCGGGCAACGTCTTCCTCGACGCCCTGGCCGCCCATCGGCGTGCCGAGGACTTGCCGGGCCTGTCGATCGCCTGGGGTCCTTGGGACCAGGGCGCGGGCATGACCAGCGGCCTCGACGAGCGCGATGTACGGCGGGCCGCCGACGCCGGTATGCCGCCGCTGTCGGTGGAGCAGGGCCTTGCGCTCTTCGACGCGGCGCTCGCGACCGGCGAGGCGGTCGTCGTACCCGTACGCCTCGATCTGCCGGTACTGCGCGCCCTGGGCACCGTACCGGCGCTGCTTCGCGGCCTGGTACGGACACCGTCGCGCCGGGCGGCGGCGGCGGCTTCGGGTGCGGACGGCGGTCTGGTCCGGCGGCTGGGCGCGCTGGAGTCAGCCGACCGCAAGGAAGTGGTGCTGGACGTCGTACGGGCCCAGGCGGCGCTGGTACTGGGCCACGCGAGCGGCGCCGACATCGACTCGGGGCGTGCGTTCCGTGACCTCGGCTTCGACTCGCTGACGGCGGTGGAGCTGCGGAACCGGCTCAACACCGCGACGGGTCTGCGGCTCCCCGCCACCATGGTCTTCGACTATCCGACCCTGTCGGCGCTGGCGGACCATCTGCTCGGCGAACTCCTCGGGGCGGAACCCGAGTTGACCATCCCGGTGTCGTCGCTGCCGCCGGTGGCCGACGATCCGATCGTGCTGGTCGGGATGGCCTGCCGATTCCCCGGCGGGGTGGCGTCGCCGGAGGATCTGTGGCGTGTGGTCACCGAGGGCACCGACGTGATCTCGGAATTCCCGGTCAACCGTGGCTGGGACGTGGACGCGCTGTTCGACCCGGACCCCGGCCATGCCGGGACCTCGTACACCCGCGAGGGTGGGTTCCTGCATACGGCGGGTGAGTTCGATCCGGCGTTCTTCGGTATGTCGCCGCGTGAGGCGTTGGCGACGGATTCGCAGCAGCGGTTGTTGCTGGAGGCGTCGTGGGAGGCGATCGAGCGGGCCGGGATCGACCCGGTGTCACTGCGCGACAGCCAGACCGGTGTCTTCGCCGGAGTGATGTACAACGACTACGGCACCACCCTCGACGGGGAGGAGTTCGAGGGCTTCCAGGGCCAGGGCAGCGCGGGCAGTGTGGCGTCGGGCCGGGTCTCGTACACCTTCGGCTTCGAGGGCCCCGCGGTGACGGTGGACACGGCGTGTTCGTCGTCGTTGGTGGCGATGCACTGGGCGATGCAGGCGCTGCGCGGTGGTGAGTGCTCGCTGGCGCTGGCCGGCGGTGTGACGGTGATGTCGACTCCGGGGACTTTTGTGGAGTTCTCGCGTCAGCGTGGGCTGTCGCCCGATGGGCGGTGCAAGGCGTTCTCCGAGTCGGCTGATGGTGTGGGCTGGTCGGAGGGTGTGGGTGTTCTTGTGCTGGAGCGTCTTTCGGATGCCCGGCGCAATGGGCATGAGGTGCTGGCCGTGGTCCGGGGCAGTGCGGTGAATCAGGATGGTGCGTCGAATGGTCTGACGGCGCCGAACGGTCCGTCGCAGCAGCGGGTGATTCGGCAGGCGCTGGCGAGTGGCGGGTTGTCGGCGGGTGATGTGGACGCGGTGGAGGCGCACGGTACGGGTACGACACTCGGCGATCCGATCGAGGCGCAGGCGCTGCTGGCGACGTATGGGCGTGAGCGTGATCCGGAGCGTCCGCTGCTGCTCGGCTCCGTGAAGTCCAACATCGGTCATACGCAGGCCGCTGCCGGTGTGGCGGGCGTCATCAAGATGGTGATGGCGATGCGGCACGGGGTTCTTCCTCGGACGTTGCATGTGACCGAACCGTCGTCCCACGTGGACTGGTCGGCGGGTGCGGTGGAGCTGCTCACCGAGCAGACCGCGTGGCCCGAGACAGGGCGTGTACGGCGTGCGGGCGTCTCGTCGTTCGGTATCAGCGGTACGAACGCCCATGTCATTCTGGAGCGGCCCTCGATTGTGGCTGACGCAGCCGAGCAGGCACCGGCCTCCCCGGAGGCACCCGCAGCTCCGGAGGCACCGGCCGAAGTGGTGACGGTCCCCTGGGTGCTGTCGGGCAGGTCGCCGGAGGCGTTGCGGGGTCAGGCGGCGCGGTTGCTGTCGTTGGTCGAGTCGCGGCCTGAGGTGCGGCCGGTGGATGTCGGGTTCTCGTTGGCGACGGGGCGTTCGGTGTTCGATCACCGGGCGGTGGTGCTGGCGTCGGCGGGTGATACCGAGGAGACGGTACGGGCCTTGGCGGCTCTGGCCGCTGGTGAACCCGACCCGTTGGCGGTCTCGGGCTCGGTCAGGGGCGGGAAGACGGCGTTGCTGTTCTCCGGGCAGGGTTCGCAGCGGTTGGGCATGGGGCGGGAGTTGTACGGGCGGTTCCCGGTGTTCGCGGAGGCGTTGGATTCCGTACTGGTGTTGCTGGAGGCGGGGTTGGGCTACTCGCTCCGGGAGGTGATCTGGGGTGAGGACGCCGATGCGCTGAACCGGACCGGCTGCGCGCAGCCGGCGTTGTTCGCGATCGAGGTGGCGCTGTTCCGGCTCGTGGAGTCGTGGGGTGTGCGGCCTGATTTTGTGGCGGGGCATTCGATCGGTGAGATCGCGGCGGCTCATGTGGCGGGTGTTTTCTCCCTCGCGGATGCCTGTCGTCTGGTGGTGGCGCGTGGGTCGTTGATGCAGGTGCTGCCGGCGGCCGGTGCGATGGTCGCCGTGCAGGCCGCCGAGGACGAGATCACCCCGTATCTCTCCGAACGGGTCTCGATCGCGGCCGTCAACGGTCCGTCCTCGGTGGTGGTCTCCGGTGATGAGGACGCTGTCCTGGAGCTTGCCGTCCGGCTGGCGGAGCAGGGCCGCAGGACCACCCGGCTCCGGGTCTCGCACGCCTTCCACTCCCCGCTGATGGACCCGATGCTGGACGAGTTCCGGGCCGTGGCCGAAGGACTGGCCTTCCAGGCGCCTCATATCCCGGTGGTGTCGAATCTGACGGGCACACTCGCTTCCGCCGACGAACTGTGCTCGCCCGACTACTGGGTACGGCATGTCCGCGAAGCCGTCCGGTTCGCCGATGGCATCGGAGCCCTCGCGGAACAAGGCGTGAAGGCCTTCATGGAGTTGGGCCCGGACGGTGTGCTCTCCGCCCTCGCACGCGAGTGCGCCGGGGACGACGCCGTCAGCGTGCCTGTTCTGCGCAAGGACAGGCCGGAGGAGTCGGCCGCCGTCGGCGCGCTGGCCCAGGTGTACGCGCGTGGTGTCACGGTCGACTGGGGCCGGTTCTTCGCCGGGACCGGCGCGCGGCGGGTCGAGTTGCCCACGTACGCCTTCCAGCACCAGTGGTTCTGGCCGACGGCCTCGTCGGCCGGCTCGCGTGATGTACGGTCCGCCGGTCTGGGCCCGGCCGGGCACCCCTTGCTGAGCGCCGCGGTCGAGCTGGCAGAGGGCGAGGGAATGCTCTTCACCGGCCGTCTCTCGGTGGGAACACATCCCTGGCTCGCCGATCATGTGGTGATGGGCCGGGTTCTGCTGCCCGGAACCGCCCTGCTGGAACTGGCCTTCCGGGCGGGTGACGAGGTCGGCTGCGACCGCGTCGAGGAGCTGACGCTCTCGGCGCCGCTCACCCTGCCGGCGCGCGGCGCGGTTCGGACGCAGGTTCGGGTCGGTGCCGCCGACGACAGCGGCCGGCGTACGGTCACGGTCCACTCCCGGCCCGAGGGCGCCGAGGATGTGCCGTGGACACAGCACGCGACGGGCACGCTGACGGTCGCCGCCCAGGACCCGCCCACCGGCTTCGACGCGACGGTGTGGCCGCCGAGGGGCGCCGAGGCACTGGAACTCGACGGCTGCTACGAGCGGTTGGCCGAGATCGGCTTCGTGTACGGCCCGGTGTTCCAAGGTCTTCGGGCGGCCTGGCGCCGTGACGGTGAGATCTTCGCCGAGGTGAGCCTGTCCGAGGGCGCCGGGACGGGAGCGTACGGTCTGCACCCCGCCCTGCTCGACTCCGCCCTGCACGCGTCGCTCCTGGCGGGTGACAGCGCGCGGGGGAGCGGAGGCCTGCCGTTCTCGTGGGAGGGCGTCTCCCTCTACGCGACCGGTGCTTCGGTGCTGCGCGTACGGATCGCCCCGGCCGGCGGCAAGGACGCCGTGTCGATCCAGCTCGCGGACACCTCCGGCACACCGGTCGCCTCGGTCGACTCGCTGCTCGTACGAGCCGTGCCGGGCGACGGGTCCGCTGACGTCGGGGCCATTGCCACGAACGCGCTGTTCCGGCTCGCCTGGGCTCCCGTGACCACCGCCCCGGACGTTCCGCCGTCGGTCGTCGTCCTCGGGGCCGACGTACTGGACCTCGTCGAACCGCTGGCCGGACCGGGTCTCCTCACCGGGACACACCCCGATCTCGCGTCGCTGGCGGCGGGGGAGGAGCCGGTCCCGGACACCGTGCTGGTGGGCGTCGTCGGCGGGTCCGACGGCCAGGTCGTGGAGTCCGTCCACACGGTGACGGCCGACGCGCTGGCCCTGGTGCGGGAGTGGCTGGCCGAGGAGCGGTTCGCGCGCTCCCGGCTGGTGTTCGTGACACGGGGCGCCGTCGGAGGGGCCGCCGGGGGCGGCGGTGAGGATCGTGCCGTCGATGTCGCGGCGGCCTCGGTCCGGGGGCTCGTACGTTCCGCGCAGACGGAGAACCCCGGCGCTTTCGGGCTGCTGGACCTGGACCCCGGCACGTCGTCGCTCGCCGCGCTGCCGGCCGCTCTCGGTGCGGACGAGCCCGCGCTGCTGATCCGTGCCGGTGAGATCTTCGCGGAACGTCTCGTCCGCACGGCGGCTCCCACCGACGCGGAGGCCGAGACGGGCCCGGCCTGGGACGCCGACGGTACGGTGCTGATCACGGGCGGCACAGGCGGTCTGGGCGGAGTGTTCGCCCGGCACCTGGTCACCGAGCGGGGCGTACGCCGTCTGCTGCTGGCGAGCCGGCGGGGAGCCGAGGCGCCCGGTGTGGCGGAGCTGGCCGCCGAACTCACCTTGTACGGTGCCGAGGTCACCGTGGCGGCCTGTGACATCGCCGACCGGTCCGCGGTGGGCGCGCTGCTGGCGTCGGTGCCGTCGGAGCACCCGCTGACCGCCGTGGTCCATACGGCGGGTGTGCTGGACGACGGTGTCGTCGGCTCGCTGACGCCCGGACGGCTGGACACCGTGCTGCGGCCGAAGGCGGACGCGGCCTGGCATCTGCACGAGCTGACCCGGGACCTCGATCTCGCCGCGTTCGTCGTCTTCTCCTCCGTGGCGGGACTCTTCGGTGGCGCCGGACAGGCCAACTACGCCGCCGCGAACGCCTTCCTCGACGCACTGGCCGAACACCGGCGGAGCGAGGGCCTGCCGGGGGTCTCGCTGGCCTGGGGCCCCTGGGACCGGATCGGTGGTACGACCGGTGACCTCACCGGCGGTGGCGTGCCGGGTGTCGGCGTGAGCGGCGATGGCATGACCGGTGGTGGCATGACCGGTGGTGGCATGACCGGCGCAATCACCGAGGAGGACATGCGGAGGATGGCCCGCTCGGGCATGCCGCCGCTCTCCGTCGAGCAGGGCGTGGCGCTCTTCGACGCCGCCCTGGCCACCGGCCGATCGGCTCTCGTACCCGTACGGCTCGATCTCCCGGCGCTCCGTGCGCGAGGTGAAGTCCCGGCCGTACTACGGACGTTGATCACCGCGATCCCCGGGCGCCCGCGTCGGAGCGCGGTGACGGGACCGTCCGCCGCGACCGGTCCGATCGGCCGGTTGGCCGGGCTCACCGCAGTGGAGCGACGAGAAGCCCTGCTGGATCTCGTACGGAGTCAGATCGCCCTGGTGCTCGGCCACGCCGGAGGAGGAGCCGTCGACACGGAATCCTCGTTCCGGGAGCTGGGCTTCGACTCGCTGACGGCGATCGAACTGCGCAACCGGCTCAGTACGGTGACCGGTCTGCGCCTGACCGCCACGCTCATCTTCGACTACCCGACCGCGACAGCCCTGGCGGACCATCTCCGCGACGAACTGTTCGGGAGCGGGAGCGAGGCCGAGTCCGAGGCTGAAAGGGCGGTCCCGCTCGGCTCGCTGCCGTCGGTGGCCGACGATCCGGTCGTGGTCGTGGGGATGAGCTGCCGGTTCCCGGGCGGGGTGGCGTCGCCGGAGGATCTGTGGCGGCTGGTCACCGAGGGCGGGGACGCGATCTCCGAGTTCCCGGCCAACCGTGGCTGGGACGTGGAATCGCTCTACCACCCGGACCCGGACCACACCGGCACGTCGTACACCCGCTCGGGCGGGTTCCTCCGGAACGCCGGCGATTTCGATCCCGCCTTCTTCGGTATGTCGCCGCGCGAGGCGTTGGCGACCGATTCGCAGCAGCGGCTGCTGCTGGAGGCGTCGTGGGAGGCGGTCGAGCGGGCCGGGATCGACCCGCTGTCACTGAGGGAGAGCCAGACCGGTGTGTTCGCCGGGGTGATGTACAGCGACTACGGAACGACACTGAACGGCAAGGAGTTCGAGGGCCATCAGGGCCAGGGCAGCGCGGGCAGTGTGGCGTCGGGCCGGGTCTCGTACACCTTCGGCTTCGAGGGCCCCGCGGTCACCGTCGACACGGCGTGCTCGTCGTCGCTGGTGGCGATGCATCTCGCGGCCCAGGCCCTGCGCGCCGGTGAGTGCTCGCTCGCGCTGGCCGGCGGTGTGACGGTGATGTCGACCCCGGGGACGTTCGTGGAGTTCTCGCGCCAGCGTGGGCTGTCGCCCGACGGGCGGTGCAAGGCCTTCTCCGATTCGGCTGATGGTGTGGGCTGGGCGGAGGGGGTGGGAATGGTGGTGCTGGAGCGTCTTTCGGACGCCCGGCGCAATGGACACCAGGTGCTCGCGCTGCTGCGTGGGTCGGCGGTGAATCAGGACGGCGCGTCGAACGGTCTGACCGCGCCGAACGGTCCCTCGCAGCAGCGGGTGATCCGGCGGGCGCTGGCCGGCGCGGGACTGTCGCCCGCCGATGTGGACGCGGTGGAGGCGCATGGCACGGGTACGACACTGGGTGATCCGATCGAGGCGCAGGCGCTGCTGGCGACGTACGGTCGTGACCGCGCCCCGGAGCGTCCGCTGCTGCTCGGCTCCGTGAAGTCCAACATCGGGCACACACAGGCGGCGGCCGGTGTCGCGGGCGTGATCAAGATGGTGATGGCGATGCGCCATGGGGTACTTCCTCGGACGCTCCATGTCGACGCGCCGTCGTCGCATGTGGACTGGTCGGCGGGTGCGGTGGAACTGCTCACCGAGCAGACCGCGTGGCCCGAGGCAGGACGTGTGCGGCGCGCGGGTGTGTCGTCGTTCGGTATCAGCGGTACGAACGCGCACATCATCCTGGAGCAGCCGTCGGCTGTCGCCGAGGCATCAGTGGCCGGGACATCAATGGCCGAGGCATCAGTGGCCGAAGCACCGATGACCGAAGCACCGGCACCGGTCTCCGCGGCGGAACGGGCCGAAGCACCGGCACCGGTCCCCTGGTTGCTCTCGGGCAAGTCGCCCCAGGCCCTGGCGGCCCAGGCGGCACGCCTGCTGACCCTGGTGGAGAGCGAGACCGGTGCGAGTGGCGGCACCCGGCCGGTGGACGTCGGCTTCTCGCTGGCCACGGGCCGTTCCGCGTTCGAGCACCGGGCGGTGGTGCTCGCGGGCGACCCCGCCGATTCGGCGCGCGCACTGGCGGCACTGGCCGCCGGCGCACCGGATCCCCTGGCGGTCTCGGGCTCCGTCCTCGGCGGAAGGTCCGCGGTGCTCTTCTCGGGTCAGGGGTCCCAACGGCTTGGTATGGGGCGGGAGTTGTACGAGTGCTTCCCTGTTTTCGCCGAGGCGTTCGACTCCGTACTCACCGTGCTGGAAGGCCGGTTGGACCGTTCACCGCGTGAGGTCATCTGGGGCGAGGACGCCGAGCAGCTGAACGAGACGGGCTTCACCCAGCCCGCGTTGTTCGCGATCGAGGTGGCGCTGTTCCGGCTGGTGGAGTCTTGGGGTGTCCGGCCCGATTTCGTGGCGGGGCACTCGATCGGTGAGATCGCGGCGGCCCATGTGGCGGGTGTCCTCTCGCTGGAGGACGCCTGCGCGCTCGTCGTGGCCCGTGCCTCGCTGATGCGGGCGCTGCCTGCCGGTGGCGCGATGGTCGCCGTACAGGCCACCGAGGACGAGGTGACCCCGTATCTCTCCGAACGGATCTCGATCGCCGCCGTCAACGGTCCGTCCTCCGTGGTGATCTCCGGCGACGAGGACGCCGTGCTGGAGGCGGCGGGCCGACTGGAGGCGCTGGGGCGGAAGTCGACCCGTCTCCGGGTCTCGCACGCGTTCCACTCCCCGCTGATGGACCCGATGCTGGAGGAGTTCCGGGCGGTGGCCGAAGGGCTGGCCTTCCGGGCGCCCGATATCCCGGTGGTGTCGAATCTGCCGGGCGGGCTCGCTTCCGCCGACGAGCTGTGCTCGCCCGACTACTGGGTACGGCATGTCCGCGAGGCCGTTCGCTTCGCCGATGGCGTCCGTACCCTCACCGAGCGGGGCGTGACCGTCTTCCTGGAACTGGGCCCCGACGGTGTCCTCTCCGCCATGGCCCGGGAATCGGTGCCCGAAGGGGCGGTGACCGTACCGATCCTCCGCAGGAACCGGGACGAGGGGCTGACCGCCGTCACCGCGCTGGCCCAGGTGTACGCGCACGGAGTCACCGTCGACTGGGGCCGGTTCTTCGCCGGGACCGGCGCGCGGAGGGTCGAGCTGCCCACGTACGCCTTCCAGCACCAGTGGTTCTGGCCGGCCGCCTCACCGTCCGGTGCTGGAGACGTCCGCGCGGCGGGGCTCGGTCCGGCCGGGCATCCGCTGCTGGGGGCAGCCGTCGAACTGGCCGCCGGTCAGGGCGTGTTGTTCACCGGCAGGCTCTCCGTGCAGTCGCACCCGTGGCTTGCCGACCACAGGGTGATGGACCGGGTCCTGCTGCCCGGAACCGCCCTGCTGGAGCTGGCCGTTCGCGCCGGTGACGAGGTCGGCGGCGACCGTGTCGAGGAGCTGACGCTCGCGGCGCCACTGGTCCTGCCCGAGCGCGGCGCCGTACAGATGCAGGTCGCCGTCGGCACTCCCGACGAGTCGGGCCGCCGCACGGTCGGCGTCTACTCGCGGCCCGAGGACGCCGATGACGCGCCCTGGACGCGGCATGCCACCGGCACGCTCACCACCGGCACGCGCACCGCCGACGCGGCCGACAGCGGCGCCGACAGGGGCGCCGAGGCGGTGGACACCGGCTTCGACGCCACCGGCTTCGACGCCACGGTGTGGCCGCCGAGGGGCGCCGAAGCGCTCGAACTCGACGGCTGCTACGAGCGGTTCGCGGAGACGGGCTTCGCGTACGGCCCGGTGTTCCAGGGGCTACGGGCCGCGTGGCGCCGCGATGGTGAGATCTTCGCGGAGGTGAGCCTGCCCGAGGGCGCCGAGGCGGGAGCGTACGGTCTGCACCCGGCTCTCCTCGACTCGGCACTGCACGCGTCCCTGCTGGCGGGCGACGGCGGGCAAGGGGGAGGGGGCCTTCCGTTCTCGTGGGAGGGCGTGTCGCTGTACGCGTCGGGCGCTTCCGCGCTACGGGTACGGATCGCGCCGTCCGGGGGCAAGGACGCGGTGTCGATCGCGGTCGCGGACACCTCCGGCGCGCCGGTCGCCTCCATCGACTCGCTGCTCGTACGGGCCGTATCCGGCGAGCAGTTGAACCGGTCCGCGGGCACCGGTGAGGACGCGCTGTTCACGGTGGAGTGGATCCCCGTACCGGCGGGCCCGGCCGTACCCGAGCCGGTCGCCCTTGTCGGACCGGACCCCCTCGGGCTCACCGGGGCCCTGGCCGCGTCGGGGTCACACGTCGAGGCGTACGACGATCTGGCGTCGCTCGCGGCGGCGGACCCGGACCGCCCGATGCCGGGCGTGGTGCTGATCCCGGTACGCGGTGGATCGGCCGGTACCGTACCCGACGGCGCTGCCGATGCCGTACCTGGATCCGTACGCGCGGTCCTGGCCAGGACGCTGGAGCAGGTGCGGCGGTGGGCGGCCGAGGACCGGTTCGCCGGGTCGCGTCTGACGTTCGTCACCCGGGGTGCGGTGGCGGTGGACGGCGGCGGAGTGCCCGATCTGGCGGCTGCCGCCGTCTGGGGCCTGGTGCGGTCCGCGCAGTCGGAGAATCCGGGGCGCTTCGCCCTGCTGGATCTCGATCCGACGCCCGGCTCCGAGGATCCGACGGTCCGCGCCGAGGAAACGACGGTCCGTGCTGAGGATCCGACGGCCGCCGCCCACGCTCTCGCCCGTCTCGGGGAGGCCCTCGGCTCGGACGAACCGCAACTGGTGCTCCGTGGCGACGGGATCAGGGCCGCGAGGCTGGAGCGCGCGCCCCGCCCGGAGCCGGCCCTGGACGCCGCTCCGGACGATACGAACAGCCCTGCCGCCCCTGCAAACCCTGCCGCCACCACCGCCGTCGGCCCTGCGGCTCCGGCCGGCCGGGACAGGTGGGAGCGAGGCGGCACCGTACTGATCACCGGCGGTACCGGCGGTCTGGGCGGGGTCATCGCCCGGCACCTGGTCGCGGAACGCGGCGTACGGCGGCTGCTGCTGCTCAGCCGCCGGGGTATCGGCACCGAGGGCGCCCGCCGGCTCGTCGACGAACTGACGGGTCTCGGGGCCGAGGTCACGGCCGTGGCCTGTGATGCCGCCGACCGCTCCGCGCTGGCCGGCGTACTGGCGGCGGTGCCCGCCGAGTATCCGGTGACGGCCGTGGTGCACGCGGCGGGTGTGCTGGATGACGGCACCATCGGCTCGCTGACACCGGAGCGGCTGGACACCGTCCTGCGTCCCAAGGCCGACGCCGCCTGGCATCTGCACGAACTGACCCGGGATCTCGATCTCGCCGCGTTCGTGGTGTTCTCGTCGGTGGCCGGCGTCTTCGGCGGCGCGGGCCAGGGCAACTACGCCGCCGCCAACACCTTCCTGGACGCGCTGATGGAGCGCCGTGCGGCCGAAGGGCTGCCCGGTGTATCCCTGGCGTGGGGTCCGTGGGAGCGGACGGGCGGGATGACCGGCACCCTGTCCGAGGCGGACATGCTGCGGCTGGCGCGCTCGGGCATGCCACCGCTCTCCGCCGACCGGGGCCTGGAGCTGTTCGACGCGGTGGCCACCGGCACCCGGGCGCTGATGGTCCCCGTACGGCTGGATCTGCCGGCGCTGCGCGACCGGGGCGAGATCCCGCCGCTGCTCCGGGGCCTCATCCGTACGACCTCCCGGCGGGCGGCCACGGCGACGGCGGCCCCCCAGTCGGCCGGCGCGCTCGCGCGACGGCTGACCGGGCTGAGCGACGAGGAGCGCCGTGACGTACTGCTCAAGCTCGTACGGGATCAGGCCGCCCTGGTACTCGGACATCCGGACGGGACGGCCATCGGGGCCACGCGCCAGTTCCAGGAGCTGGGCTTCGACTCGCTGACGGCCGTGGACTTCAGGAACCGGCTCAACGCCGCGACCGGACTGCGGCTGCCGGCCACGCTCCTCTTCGACCACCCCACATCGGCCGATGTCGTGGACCATCTCCACTCGCAGCTCGTCACGGAGGAGGTCACCGGGGCCGGCTCCGTCCTGGCCGTACTCGACCAGTTGGAGAAGACGATCGCCGAAATGAGCGTCGGCGCACAGGAGTTCAGGCATGTCGCCGGACGGATCGAGGTGCTGAGGACGAAGTGGGCGGCGCTGCGCCGGGAGCCGGCGGACGGCACCGGCGAGTTCGATCTCGACGCGGCGTCGGACGACGATGTGTTCGCCCTCCTCGACGACGAACTGGGCCTGTCCTGAAATCGACCCTGACAGCCCGGCGGGACCGCGATTCGGCCGGGCTGCCAGGGTCGCGGCCGGGCCGCCGGGGTGGGCTCCGTCACGGCGAGCGCGCAGAGACTAGGGAATTTCCCACTCTCCGCCCCAGTGGAATGGGATGGCCGGGAACCGGACCGTGACGGCAGTCGATCGGTGTGACAATGATCGGTGTGACAAAGCCCAACCGGGCCCGGACGCCCAGCGGTTCCGGATCGCCCGGTGGTCCGGACCGCTCGACCCAGCTCTGAGGAGGATGCGACACGATGACGACGTCCACCGAGGAGAGCCTCTGGGCACGGTGCTTCCACCAGGCACCGGACAGCCCGAGACAGCTCTTCTGTTTCCCCCACGCGGGTGGCTCGGCGTCTTTCTACTTCCCGGTGTCCGCGCAACTGTCCTCCGTGGCAGAGGTGTTCTCGGTGCAGTACCCGGGACGGCAGGACCGGCGCAGGGAGACCAGCCCCGATGACATCGGCACCATGGCCGACCAGGTCTACGCGGCGCTGCGCAGACAGCTCCACACCCGGCCGACCACCTTCTTCGGGCACAGCATGGGCGCGACGCTCGCCTTCGAGGTCGCGCGGCGGTTCGAGGCCGACGGCGGTGAGCTCTCCCGTCTCTTCGCCTCGGGGCGGCGCGCGCCGTCGCGGCACCGCGACGAGAATGTGCACCGCCTCGGTGACGAGGGGATCGTCGCGGAGCTGAAGCGGCTCTCCGGTACGAATTCGGAGCTGCTCGGCGACGAGGAGATCCTGCGCCTGATCCTGCCGGCGATCCGCAGCGACTACCGCGCCATCGAGACCTACCGGTGCGAGCCGGGCGCCGTCGTGCGCGCGCCGGTCTCCGTACTGACCGGCGACAGCGACCCGAAGACCACGCTGGACGAGGCCGAGGACTGGCGCGGACACACCACGGGAGCGTTCGAACTGAAGGTTTTCCCCGGTGGGCACTTCTTTCTCAGCGCCCAGGCGCCCGCCGTGATCGCGGTCCTGCGGAAACATCTGACGTCCGGCGGCTGACGGCCGCGGTCCGCCGACCGCGGTTTGCGGACCGCGGTTTGCGGACACGGTCCGCCGACACGGTTCGGCTGACCACGGTCCGGCTTTCGGACATCATCCGTCGCCGTCCCGCCCCCGCACGCCACCATCCCCCCACACACCACCATCCCCCTCCGCACACACCATCCCCACACTCCGTGCGGAGCACCAGCACCAGCACGAGTACCGGTGCCGGCATCTGCATCAGCACCGAGCACCATCGAATGGCGCGGAACACCGCAGAACACCGTCAACGCCGTACACCGGAAGGGAGTTGCCCTTCCGGGACGGTGTTCTGCCGGGAGACCGCCGGCGTCCCCCTATACCGTGTTCTCGCTCCCCAAGCGACTTCTGGCGTCTGTAAGACGGCGGTGAGTGATCCAGTCCGCGCGGGGTAGTCCCCAGGCATCGATTGGTCGATGACCCGCTCAGCGCGCCCGGAGCCACCGGTGCCGCCGGCTCCATGGGTGCGGGATCCAACGGGGATCCGTGATCACGTACCCGCGCGTCCGGTCGATTGTTGTTCCTTCAACTTTGTTGTGCGGGATGTCATCGACGAGTCAGCGCGTCTGTTGTGTCCCCCGAGATCCGAGGAGACCTTGATGCTGGATCAGGCCGATCTCATGGGTTTGTCCAGCGCTCTGGTCGGCCGTGCCCGTGAGCTGCGGGTGCTGACCCGCCACGCCGAGGCCGCGCGCGCCCGGCGCACGGGTCTGGTGCTTCTGTCGGGACCGGCCGGTATCGGGAAGACGAGCCTGCTCCGGGCCTTCCTGAGGAGCGAGGCCTGCCGGAACATGGCGGTGCTGTACGGCTCCTGCCGCCAGGTCGTGAGCGGCGCCGGATACGGCGGCGTGCGGGAGCTGTTCGGCTCCCTCGGTCTCAGCGGCGAGGACGCCAGGAACTCACCCCTGCTGCGCGGGCTCGCCCGGCGCGCGCTGCCCGCGCTCACCTCGGGACCCGCCGACGACGCGACGGCGGGCGCCGGTGCCTCCGGTGTCTATCCCGTGCTGCACGGGCTGTACTGGCTCGCGGCGAATCTGATGGCGGACCGCCCGCTCGTCCTGGTCCTGGACGATGTGCAGTGGTGCGACGAACGCTCCCTGCGCTGGGTCGACTTCCTGCTGCGGCGCGCCGACGGTCTGCCGCTGCTGGTCGTGCTCGCGCAGCGCGGCGAGGCCGAGCCCGTCGCGGCCGCCGCCCTGGCGGACATCGCCGCGCAGCACGGTCCCACGCCGCTCCGGCTCGCCCCGCTGACCATCGAGGACGTGGGGGAGATGGCACGTCAGATCTTCCCCGCCCCCGTCGGACCCGTCGGACCGGGCTTCGTCGAGCGCGCCGCCGCCGTCTCCGGCGGCAACCCCTTCACCCTCAGCCGGCTGCTGGGCGAGCTGCGCGCCGAAGGCGTCCGGCCCGACGAGAAGGGCGAGCGCAGACTCGCCGAGGTGGGCGGCCAGGTGATCACCCTCTCGGTCGGCACACTGCTGGAGCGGCAGCCGCGCTGGGTGCGCGAGGTGGCCAGGGCGATCGCGGTCCTCGGCGAGGAGTCCCCCGATCTCCTCTCCGCGCTGGCCGGTGTGCCCGCCTCACTCGTGGCCGACGCCATGCTCGTGCTGCGGCGTGCCGAACTGCTGGCGCCAGGACGGCCGGATCTGGTGCATGACGTGGTGCGTTCGGCCGTGCTCGAACCCATGGGCGCGCGGGCGCTGGCCGAGCTGCGGGCCACGGCGGCACTCCTGCTGAGCGACGCGGGCCGGCCAGCCGAGGATGTCGCGGGACTGCTGATGCTGCTGCCCGCCGTGACCCAGCCGTGGATGCCGGGAGTGCTCCGCGAAGCCGCGCTCCAGGCCGAGAGCAGGGGCGCGCCCGAGGCCGCGGTCCGGTATCTGCACCGGGTGCTGGAGGTGGAGCCGCACAGCGTGCGGGTCCGCGTCCGGATGGCCACATCGCTGGCGGAGATCAACCCGCCGGAGGCCATCCGGCTGCTGGAGGAGGCGCTCGCCAGGGCCGGTGACATCCGTACGAGGGCGATGGTCGCCGTGCGGTACGGCATGACGTGTCTGGCCGTACAGCAGGCGCCGACGGGGGTCGGGGTGCTGGAGGAGGTGCTGGCGGCCCTGGAGGCCGAGCTGCCGCCCGGACCCGATCCCGCCGACCGCGAGCTGCACACCCTGGTCGAATCGGTCCTGCTGATCATCGGCGCGGACGAGAAGGCGACGGTCTCCGCGACCAGGGACCGGGCGGCGCGGCTGGCCGTGCCGCCCGGCGACACCCGCGCCCAGCGGCAGAAGCTCGCGATGATGACGGTACTGACCGCGATGGACGGCCGCTCCGCCGAGCGGACGGCCGAACAGGCCCGCCGGGCCATGAGCTTCCCCGGAGCCGAGCTGGAGAGCTGGTCGCTGATCGCCTCGTCGTTCGCACTCGGCCTCGCCGATGAGGTGGGCGAGGCCCTGGACGCGCTGGACGGTCTGCTCCAGCGCAGCCAGGAGACGGCCGCCGTCTGGACCTATGTGCTCGGGCTCTCCGCCCGTGCCTTCGTCCTGCACAGCGTGGGCGCCGTCCCGGACGCGCTGGCCGACGCCCAGACGGCGATCGAGATCATCGGAGAGGAGCGGTGGGGCGACAGCGCCGCGATGCCGCAGATCGCGCTCGCGACCGTGCTGCTCGACCGCGACGAGCCCGAGCGCGCCGAGGAACTGCTCCTCGGGATCAAACGGCCACGTCTGGACCGCTTCGTCATCGAGTACCACTGGTATCTGATGGCCCGCGCCCGAGCCCGGTGGGCGCTCGGCGACCGCGAGGCGGCCCTCGCCCTCTTCCTCGACTGCGGCGACTCGCTGGAGGAGTCCCGGTTCACCAACCCGGCGTTCCTCCCGTGGTGGGCGGAGGCGGCCTCCCTACTCGCTTTCATGAACCGGGCCGACGAGGCCCGGGAGATCACCGAGTACGGCGGCGAACTGGCCGCCCGATGGGGCACACCGCGCGCGCTCGGTCTCGCGGCTCTCGCCCGGGGTGTGATCACTCCCGGCGCGGCCGGCATCGAGCTGCTCACCGAGTCGGTCCGGATGCTGGCGGGCTCACCGGCCAGGTCCACACACGCCCAGGCCGAATTCCTGCTCGGCCGCGCGCTGTTGAAGACGGGCGACCACCGGGGCGCCCGCGAGCATCTGCGTACCGCCACCGACCTCGCCCAGCGCTGCGGCGCGCTGGCCCTCGCGGGGACCTCCCGCAAACTGCTGGTCACCGCGGGCGGCAGGATGCGGAAGATGAGCGCCTCACCGCTGGACATGCTGACCGGAATGGAGCGCAGGGTGGCCGGTCTCGCCGCCTCGGGAGCGAGCAACCGCTCCATCGCGGAGTCCCTCTTCGTGACCGTACGCACCATCGAGACGCATTTGACCAGCGTCTACCGGAAGCTGGGGGTCGGCCGGCGGACCGAACTGGGCGCCATTCTGCACACTCCGGACATCCCTGATGGACAACCTCCCGGCTGGGTAATCGAGTCACGCTGGCGACGCTGAAGCGAACTGAGCGAGGCGGTGCGCGTGACTGGCCGGAACGACAAATGTCCGAGCGCGCGGTCCACGGAGTGGACGTACGGTCCGGACACCCACGGCGATGAGATTCCGCTGTTCGAGCGCAGGCCCGAGCAGACGGTGCTGCGTTCCGTGCTCGCCGAGCTGAGCGGCGGGCGCGCGGCGATCGTGACCCTCACCGGAAGACCGGGACACGCGCAGAACGCCCTGCTGGGCTGGGCCGCCAGGCTCGCCGGGGAGAACGGGTTACGGGTGCTGCGCGCACAAGCCGCCCCGGCCGAGCGCGAGCTGCGGTACGGCGTGGTCGTCCAGCTCATGACGGCGTTGTACGGACCCGCCCCGGCGAGCGCTCCGGACACGGTCCGGGCACCGGCGAACGGGCGGTGCCGGCCGGACGGGCCCGCGCCGATGACGGACGGTCCGCGGTGGACGGGCGGACCGGAGTGGACGGACGGTCCGGCGCTACGGGACGGTCAGGTCCCGCGCTCCCTGCGGGCCTTGACCGGATGCGCCGCACACGAGGACGCGCACGAGAACGCGCACGAGAACGCACACGGTCCGACCCCGGCACAGCCTCATCCGGTTCCGGGACTCCATGGACTTCTGCGTGCCGCGCGCACCGCGCCGACACTGCTGGTCATCGAGGACACCCAGTGGCTCGACCCCGCCTCCCGGCACTGGCTGGAGACACTGATCCGGCGGCTGACCCCGGACACACCGCTCACGGTCATGGCGAGCGGCAGCGCGCTGTCCGCCGGCGGCCCCGACTGGCTGAGCGCTCTCCCCCCGGCCCCGGTGACCGTGAAGCGGCTCGTGGTGCACGGCCTGAGCGAGGGCGGTGTCGCCGCGGCGGTACGGCTGGTCTGCGGCGCCCCCGGCGACCAGCGGTTCGTCCGGGCGGCCAGGACGGCCACCGGAGGCAACCCCACCGCGCTGCACGAAGTGCTGCGGCGCTTCAGCGGCCACGGCCATGAACCAGTCGCCGCCCGGCTGTCCGAACTGAAGGCGATCGCCGCGGCGGTCGCCAGCGACCTCGTCACCCACGCGCTGAGCGGTCTGCCCGCCGAAGTGACCACGCTCCTGCGGACGCTGGCGGTCTGCGGCGATCTGCTGCCCTTCTCGCTCGTGTGCGCCGTGGCCGGACTGCGGCCGGCCGTCGGCCGGGACCTGCGCGCGATGCTGGAGGCGGCCGGGCTCATCACCTCCGTGGGGATGAAGGCCCCGATCTGCCCCCTGGTGAAGGCCCGTCTGCTGGAGGACATGCCCGCCGGCGAACGGGCCGCCCTCCACTCCAGGGCCGCCGAACAGGCCCACCGGGCATCCGTGAACGACGAGGACCTCACCCATCTCCTGCTCCGCTCGCCACCGCTGGGCTCCTCCTGGGCCGTCCCCGTACTGCGCCGGAGCTTCGCCGCCGCCCTGCGCGCCGACAACCACGACAACGCCGTCGCGTGTCTGACCCGCGCGCTGCGCGAGCCGCTGGAGCCGGACGGGCGGGCCCGGCTGAGCCTGCGACTGGCCGCCGTCGAAGCGGTCCGCTCACCCGAGGCCGGTGACCGCAGGCTGGCCGAACTCGTACGCGCGGGCGGCGATGTCCCGGCCGGGCTGAGGGTCCGCGCCCTCGATCTGGCGCTGGCCCGGGGCAACAGCGACGCCGTACGCAGATCCGCCGCCGAAGCGCTGCACGACACCCGTGACGCCGAACGGGACGGACTGCTCGCGCTGTTCTGGCTGGCCGACGACGCCAAGGACGACCCCGAGCCGATGGTGCCCGAGGTTCCCGCGCTCCCCGACCGCCCCTCGGAGCCCGCCCAGGCGGGGGTACGGGCCTGGCAGCTCGCCGCGCGGGGCGAGGACCGGGAGACGGCCGGGGAGCTCGCCCGCGCCGCGCTGGCCGGGGGCGGCCCCGGCGCCGCGCTGTTCCTTCCCCGGCTGGCCGCCTGCAAGGCACTGATCCTGACCGACGACTGTGTGGCGGCGGCCACCGAGCTGACCGCCCTGCTCGCCGCCGCCCGCCGCGATCACCTCCCGGCCGCGGTCGCGCGGGTGCTGACCGTACGGGCCGAACTGCATCTGCGCACGGGCATGCTCGACGCCGCGGAACGGGACGCCGAGGCCGCCGAGCGCGCGCTGCCGCTGACGAGCCGTCATCCGCTCGTCGCCCCCGAGCTGATGGCCCTGCGGATCGCCACCGCCCTGGAAGCGGGACGCCACGAGCGGGCGAGATCGCTCGCCGCCGCGCCCGCGCCCGCCGGGGCGGAGGACGGTGTGGCCTGGTCCTCGCTGCTCCTCGCCAGGGCCCAGCTCGCCGCCGTCGACGAGCGGTGGACCGAGGCGCTGGAGCTGTCCAAGGAGAGCGGCCGGCTGCTGCTGCGCCGGGGGTGGGGCAATCCGGCGCTGCTGTGCTGGCGCCCGCTGGCCGCCACGGCGGGCAAGGCACTCGGCGACCGCGCCGAGGCGGCCCGGCTGAGCCTCTCGGAGCTGACGCTCGCCCGCCGCTGGGGTACGGCGAGCGCGCTCGGGCTCGCCGAGCTGTGGGCCGGACCGATGACCGGCACGGGTGGCAGGCCGGTGGTCAGGGCCCGCGGTGCGACGCGCGTCCTGCGCGACTCACCCGCCCGGCTGGCCCACGCGTGGGGGCTCGTCCAGCTCGCCGCCGCCGAACTGGAAGAGGGAGACCGGCGGGCCGCCGCGCGTACGGCCGACGAGCTGTCCGCGTTCGTCACCGCCTATCCGTCGAGCCGGATCGCCGTGAGTCTGCGCCGGTTCGCCGAGCGGCTGGAAGAACCGTCCAGACCGTCGCCGCCCGCGCCGCCGCGCGAGTGGACGACGCTGTCGACGGTCGAACAGCGCACCGCCACCTTCGCCGGGCGCGGCCACGGCAACAGGGAGATCGCGGAACTGCTGTCGGTGAGCAGACGCACGGTGGAGCTGAGACTGAGCAACACCTACCGCAAGCTGCGTATCACCGGGCGTGAGGAACTGCGCGAGTTGGTGAGGACCATGGAAGGACGGCCGACGGATGCTTCTTGAGCGGGAGACCGAACTGGCGCATGTGAGCGCCGCTTTGAGAGCCGCCGCGCAGGGCACGTCGTCGTCGGTACTGCTGTCCGGTCCGCTCGGCATCGGAAGATCCGCCCTGCTGCGGCGGCTGCCCGGCCTCTGCGCGGGCGAGGACGTACGCGTCCTGCGCGCGAACGCCGCCCCGGTGGAACAGGACTTCCCCTTCGGGGTGGTGCGCCAGCTCTTCGACAGCCTGGTGGCGGGCGCCCCGGAGGAGGACCGTACGCGCTGGGCCCGGGACGCCGGCGGCATCACCCGGATCTTCACCGCCGACACCGTGCCCGACGCCCGTGGATACGGCGACGGCGAGGACCACACCCGTGGTGCGTGCCAGGACGGCGGCGGGGCCGCCATGGTGTCCGAGGCGATCCTGTACGGCCTCCGGCCGCTGCCGACCGGCCTCGGCGAGAACGCCCGGCTGCTCATCCTCATCGACGACCTGCAATGGGCCGACGTCCCCTCGCTGCGCTGGCTCGCCCATCTCGCCGGACGGCCGCACGGACCGCGCGCCGTCCTCGTCTGCGCGCTCCGGGACGGGGAGCCGAGGGCCCGGCACCCCCTGGTCCGCGAAGTCGCGCGGGCCGCCGCGCGGGTGCTGCGGCCCGCCCCGCTGTCGCTCGACGCCACCCGGGCCATGATCCGCGAGCGGCGCGGCGGCCCGGGGCACGAGGAGTACGCGCGCGCCTGCCACGAAGTCTCCGGCGGCAACCCGCTGTTCCTGATGTCGGTACTGCTGGGCACGGCGGCACGCGGCTTCCCGCCGACCTCGGACCACATCGGGCAGGTGCGCGCGCTGCGGCCCGCCGAGCTACGGGACCGGCTGGCGAGCCATCTGCGTACCCAGACACCTGCCGTACGCGATCTGGCCGCGGCGATCGCCGCCTTCGGCGACCACGCGGAACCCGCGCTCGTCGCGCAACTGGCCGGACTCGACGAGATCGGCTTCGGCGCCGCGCGCCGCGCGCTGGACGAGACCGGGCTGCTGACCGGCTCCCGGGAGCCGCGCTTCACCCACCGTGTCGTACGGGACGCGATCGAGTCGTCGATGACCCCGGCCGAGCGCGAGCGGTCACACGCCGGCGCGGCGGACCTGCTGTACCGCAGCGGCTGTCCGGCCGAACAGGTCGCCGCCCACTTGATGGCCGTCACCGGTCCCGGCCGCTCCTGGTCCGTACCCGTGCTGCGGGCGGCGGCCGACACGGCGCTGCGCCGGGGCGCGCCGGAGACCGCGGCCCGCTATCTGCGCCGCGCGCTGCTCGCCCACCGCGCCCAGGACACGGACCGGGCCCGGCTGCTCGTCGATCTGGCCACCGCGGAGCGGGGGTTCGACCCGGAGGCGTGCGAGCGCCATATCGTCCAGGCGGTACCTCTGCTCACCACCCCCAGGGACCGGGCCGCGGCGGCGCTGCGCATCCCGCCGACCCTGCTGGGCACGCTACCCCCCGCGACGGCCGCCCTGCTGCGCGCCGCCGCCGCCGAACTCGGCGCGCCCGCCGCCCTGGACGCACCGGCGCGCGAGCTGGCGGTGCGCCTCGAAGCGCGGCTGCGCCACCACGGGCACGAGAATCCGGGGGAACTGGCCTCGGCGGCCGAACGCCTGCGTGAGCTGGGGGAGGACCCACCGGTCGGCTCGGCCGCCGAACGCGAGCTGGTGGCCGTGCTGCTCTGCGCGGGCACACTCACCGGCCGGCTCACCGCGGCCGGGGCGGCCCGCACGGCCAACCGCGTCCTGGAACGCGAACCGGCCAGCTCCGCGGGCGCGTACACCGGAGTGCCGCTGGTCGTGATCACGCTGCTCGCCGCCGAATCGATTCGGGACGTCGGCTCCTGGCTGTCGAGCGAGCAGCAGACCCGGCGGCAGAACACGACCGGCGCCGACGGTGTGCTCCTCTTCGCGGAACGGGCGTTGGTTCTCGCCATGCAGGGCAGGCCAGGCCAGGCGCGCGAGTACGCCGAACGCGCCATGGGGCTGGCCGACGCGGACTGGCGTGAGACCGCCGTACTCGTTCTCTGCGCCGTCGCGTTCGAGCTGCGCGACCCGGTGTTCAGCGAGCGGATCCTGCTCCGGGCCCAGGCCCGCAGGCCCACGGGCCTCGCCGTGACCGTGACCCTGCGGATCCTCCAGGCATCGGTGGACGCCCAGCGCGGCCACCGCGCCAGGGCCCTGGAGGGCCTGCTGGCCTGCGGCCGTCGACTGGAGGCCTCGGGCTGGCAGAACTCGGCGCTCTTCCCGTGGCGGCCGCACGCGATCGGCCTCCACCACCGGCTCGGTGACTCACACGCCGCACTGGCGCTGGCCGAGGAGGAGCACACCTGGGCCGCGGCCTGGGGCGCGCCGACCGGGCTCGGCCGCGCCCTGCGGCTCAAGGGCTGGCTCCGCGGCGGCCAGGGCGTGCCCCTGCTGCGCGAGGCCGTCGGCGTACTGCGCGGCTCCTCGCACAGCCTCGAACTCGCCAGAACCCTGGTGCTGTTGGGCCGGCGGCTCGGCGGTGTCCCGGAGGCGGAGTCCGCCCTGCGGGAGGCGGGCGCGATCGCCGCGGCCCATGGCGCGCCCTGGCTGGTCGAGCAGGCCGAGCACGGCCTCGGTACGCCCGCCCCGCCGCCGCGGACGGCCGTGCTCACCCGCAGTGAGCGCAGAGTTGTCTCTCTTGTCGGCCGTGGCCTCACCAATCAGGAAATTGCGGGTGAACTCGGTGTGAGTTCCCGGGCCGTCGAGAAACATCTTACGAATTCCTATCGGAAACTAGGCATCTCGGGCCGGCACGAGCTGGCGGACGCGCTCCCCGCGTAGATGCGAACACATATGTGTTAACTGCATGCTACGGGCGGTGTGACCCGTGCGACGACTGCGCCCCGTGGTTCGGTCCCGCCGTGCCGGACAAACCTCAGGAGAACCTCAAAGGCGGCTCATTCGCGGGATGGGTGCCCGGTCGGTCCCGCCCGGCATGCCGGGATTTTCCCATCCCGTGTCATCGCCATTGCGGACCGAACCTTCCCCGGGTTCGACCACAGCTTTAGCCCGATGAACAGGGGACCTTGTTGACGCGTGAGCGCGCGGTTACCTAGTCTCAATTCGGTAAATGGATAACCGATCAATCGGTACAGGCCGGACCGGATACCGCAGCTATTTGACGCATAGCGTCGTTGTCAATTCCCAGAGAACCGGGGGACCCGAAAGGATGGCGGTCTCGTGGCGATTGCCGCACTCGTAGACTCGGCGCAGCTCAAACCCACCGAACTCGTACCTGACCAGCACGGGCGCGGAGGTGCCCAGCAGTTCGACCAGGCGGGGCTCTGTATGGCCTCGCTCGACCCGGCCCTGACCGTCCAGCAGGCGAACCAGGAGTTCTTCCGCCGCTTCGGCGACTCCTCGGCCGATGTCTGCGGACGCAGCTTCCGTGAGCTGGTGCACCCCAGTGTCCAGCAACCGCTGATGCGGCAGTTCTCCCGGCTGGTCGAAGGCAAACGCCAGCGGTTCGCCTCGCATGTGGTGGCCCTGGGGCCGGAGGACTCCGCGTTCGCGGGCACCCTGACGGCCGCGGCCGTCAGCGGGGAGAGCCCCGACGTGGCCGCGATCCTGGTGCTCATGCGCTCGTCGGAGAGCGAGTCCGACGCGGGCGTGCTGACCAGTCAGAAGAAGATCCTGACCGAGATCGACGCGCGGATCCTCGAAGGCATAGCGGCGGGTCTGTCGACGATTCCGCTGGCCTCACGGCTCTATCTGAGCCGGCAGGGCGTGGAATACCACGTCACCGGTCTGCTGCGGAAGCTCCGGGTGCCCAACCGGGCCGCCCTGGTCTCCCGCGCCTACTCGATGGGTGTTCTCAACGTCGGTACATGGCCGCCCAAGGTGGTCGAGGACTTCATCAAGTGACACCGCCGGGCCGCCGGGAGCGGCCTGGCGGGCCGGTTTTCCGCCCGCGCGCTCCGTATGGTCCATACGGCCGGTACCCTCCGCGCAGCCCGCACAGAACTGTGGAACCCCGTCGAAGGGTTCCGTGGCCCTGTGCGGGCTTCCGTGTTTTCTCCGGGGCGGTACGCGTGACCGTGGTCCGCTTCCACTGTTCCGTTGTCTGTTTGAGTGAGCACGGAACCCACCGCAATTGCGTTCTGAAGACCGGTTTTCCTCGTCAAGAATTCGAACACATTGACCGCCGTGTGGTTTTGCTCACCCGGAGATGTGGTTTTGCTGCCCGAATCGGTAGACGACTTTTGATTTGGCTTGACGGTCCGTCCCGGGACACCCGAAGCGGCGATCCGGTGTGCGATGCGCGTAGACGTGTTTCCCCGGGGCGGGATACGACCGGCCTTTCCCGCACATTGCCCGCTATTCCCGGGAGTGGCGGCCGAATCCGGACCGACGGTAACCGGCGCACCGCCGGCCCGTGCGTCGCCGCTCAGCCCTGGACGGCCTGATAGAGGCCACGGCCCGCGCGATGGGCCCGCGAGGAACCGACAAGGCGGTCGAGCGTGCTGCGTACGGCGTTGATGCTGCCGGGCGATTCGTCGCGCCCCAGCGCCTGCGCCACATCGCGGGCCCGGACCGGGGCGTCGGCGGAGTTGGCCAGGACCGTGAGGATCTGCTCGGTCAGACCACCGGTGGGCTGCTCCTCGACGGCGGGGACCGCCTTCTTCGCCGTACGCCGCTTCCGCTCCTTGGGAGCCTCCGCCGGTGCCGTCCGGCTCGCACGCGCTCGGGGAACCTTGGCGGAGGCGGGCGCCGCCTTCGCGTCCTCCTCGGTGTCACCCTCCGCGCTCGCGCCGGCCGTGTCGTCGTCCGTGCCGGCCGCGTCCTCGGCCGTCGCGTCCTCGGCCGTCTCCTCGGCCGCCGTCGCGGCGGACTCCTCGGCCTGCTCCCCGGCCGGGGCGCCGTCCTCCGTCCCCGACTCGGCGCCGGCCTCCGGGGACACCGCCGGTTCCGGTACATGGGGAGCGGCCGACAGCGACTGGAGCGCGGTCAGGGCGGTACGTACCGAGCCCAACCGCTCGGTGACGGCCGCCAGCTCGTTCTGAAGTGCCTGCTGTTGTGCTTCGAGCTGCGGGAGTTCGCTCAGGAGGAGCGCTGTGGTCGCCTCGATGCTGCCCGGAGTGCCGGTTACGGATGTCATGGTGTCGCCCTTTCGTTCCGGGTCACCACTTGACCCCGTCGGTGACCGCTGTAGAGCAGAGTAGGGTGTGTTGCGTTGTGGCGGCCAACAGACGGCGCGCCGTCGTTGTCATCGTGTTACCGCCGACAGCGCTGTCACGTCCCGCCGCACAGGGCCGCAGGGGCCTGCCGGGCCGCTGTCCGCCCTTGTCGGGGCCGGTCCAAGTCCGGTCGGTCTTGGGCGAGTTGCCCGTGTGTCCGGTCGTACTGGTCGTACCGGTGTTGTGCGCACCGGACCGCCCGTGGCCGTCGGCGGACGGCATTCTCAGTGCTTGCGCAACCCGTCGGCCAGAACACGCAGATAGCGCTCCGCCGCCTCGTCGGGTGCGCTGCCGGAGATACGGGCCGCGTATCCGATCCCGCACAGCAGACTGCGTATGTCGGTGGCGTCGACGCCGTCCCTGACGGCTCCCGCCGACCGCGCGCGGCGCAGCAGACCGTCCGTGAGCGCGTCCAGTTCGGCCTTGAGCGCGGCCGTGTCCGGCTGTTCGTCGGCGGTCGCCGCGAGCACCTCGCGCACTCCGTTGTGCTCGGTCTCCAGCCGTACGTGCGCGTGCAGCAGCTGCTCCAGCGCCGCCCACGGGTCGGGCTCGTCCACGGCGGCGCGCGCGATGTCCAGCAGTTCGTGGAACGGCTCCAGGGCCAGGGTTTCCAGCAGCGACCGGCTGCTCGCGAAGTGGCGGTAGACCGTACCGACACCGACACCCGCCCTGCGGGCCAGTTCATTGAGCTGGAGCGGCAGTTCCCCGCGCTCCAGCAGCGCCCGCGCCTCGACCAGCAGCCGCGCTCTGATACGCAGCGAATCCGCCCTGCGCGGCGGTGGTGTCACGGTCCTGGCCACGCTCCCATTCTACCGAATCGGATGAGCCATCCCAAAGGATGGACAATCCGCTGACCGTGCGTCCCCGACCGATTCGGGCATGGAATGCCGGGTCGGGCAGGGTGGGCCGTCCCTAGCGTGACGAGTGGAAAAGGGAAGGAGGTCCGGGGGTGCTGGAGCGGCTCAACGAGGCCATGGAGTACATCGAGCGGAACCTCGACCAGCGGATCGAGATGACCGAACTCGCGCGGATCGCCGTCACATCGGAGTACCACTTCCGACGGATGTTCTCCGCGCTGGCGGGCATCCCGCTGTCCGAGTACATCCGCCGCAGACGGCTCACCGTCGCCGGCGCCGAGGTGCTCGGCAGAGGCAGCACGCTGCTCGACATCGCGACGCGGTACGGCTACGGCTCGGGCGAGTCGTTCGCACGGGCCTTCCGCGCCGTGCACGGCGTCGGACCGGGCGAGGCCAGACGGACCGGCGCCGCGCTGCGCTCCCAGCCCCGGATGTCCTTCCGTCTCATCGTCGAAGGGAGTAGCAGCATGCGGTACCGGGTCGTGGAGAAGCCGGCGTTCCGGGTGGTCGGCAGGAAGGCACGGGTCCCTCTGGTACACGAGGGCATGAACCCGGCGCTCGTCGCCTTCATCCGGAGCATCGGGCAGGAGACACTCCGGCGGCTGGAGGAGTTGTCGGACCAGGAACCTCGCGGGATCGTCGGGGTGAGCGACAAGATCGACGACAGCCGGGCGGAGGGCACCGAACTCGACTACTACCACGGGGTGGTGACGGCGGCGCCGGTCCCCGAGGACATGGAGAGCCGTACCGTCCCCGCGGGGACCTGGGCGGTGTTCGAGAGTTCGGGTGAGTTCCCGCGGGCGCTCCAGTATCTGTGGCGGGACGTCTACACGCAGTGGTTCCCGTCCAATCCGTACCGGAGTGTGCCGGGCCCCGAGATCCTGCGCACCCGGCTGTCGCCGGACGGGAAGACGGCCGACGCGGAGCTGTGGATTCCCGTGGAGCCGGCCTCACGTTGAGCGAGCGCGGGGCGGGGGCGCGGGGCGGGGGTCATCGGCCC
>NZ_JBSGVS010000018.1:0-132419 GCF_053608565.1 Streptomyces sp. NPDC055025 | reverse complement strand
TGCGGAGCATGTCCCGTGGGCTTGCGCCGCTTGCCGTAATCGATGGCCATTGCTTCCCCTGAGCTGGGGTGTTGCAACGACCACTAGAACTCAAGACCCGCGCCGGGGCCCGTCGTGTCCGGCCGTCGCGTCCGGCGTCAGCCCTTGCCGCGCAGGCGTTTGAAGCCGAAGAAGAGGACCGCGCAGCCGATGAGGATGAACGCGCCGAGAGTGGCGCTGCCTTGGGTGCCGCCGCCGTCGGCCGTACCGGCGCCGCCGCCCGCGGTCGAGGAACCGGCGCTGCCGGAGGACGAGTCGCCGCCGGAGCCCTTGTCCTTGCCGCCGCCGCCCTTGCCGTTGTCCAGGTCCTCCCGTACCACCTCGCTCTCCTTGCCCTCGGAGCCGAACATCAGCGCGCTGCCGTCCGCCGTGTACGTCACGGACTCGGCCTGGCCCTGGAACGGCGCGTGGACCGCGTGGTCCTCGCCCAGGCGGCCGTCCTTCCACACGTAGCCCCGCGCGCTGAAGTACGAGCGCAGGACCAGTTCCGTGCCGTCGGGCGAGAACGCCCCGTCCGTCACCCAGGGCACCTCGCCGATCCGCCGGAAGACATTCGTGCCCGACGAGGTCAGCCGCGCCGGGCCCTCGTAGAGTCCGCCGCCGTTGTCGTTCTTCGAGGCGATGTAGACGCGGCCCGTGCGGGGATCGACCATGAGCGCCTCGGCGTTGCGCGGACCGTCCGCGTACGTGACGGTGAACTGCGTCGCCCGCACCGTGGTGTCCTTGAGCCGCTTGGGCTCGGGGAAGCGGTAGATCCACACATGGTCCCAGCTTCCGTTGAGATTGTCGCCGATGTCCCCGACATACACATTTCCATCGGGACCGATGGAGACGGCCTCCACGTCCCGGGGCTCACCGACGCCCTCCATGGTGATCGTCGCCACCGTCTCGCCGGTCCTGGAGTCCACGGCGAAGACATACGGCCCGTCGTCGCTGTCGTTGTGCGTCCAGTAGACGCCGGGGTGGAGACGGCTCGCGGCCAGTCCGCTGGACTCGATGATCCGGGGATCCCTGATCGTGAAGGTCTGGTCGGGTGTCCCGTCGGCGGCGGAGGCCCGGGGCACCGACGCCGACGCCGATGCCGACGCGGGCGCGAACACCGACGCGCCGAGCAGTACGGCGGCGGCGAGGACGGCGACGGTACCGGAGAGACGCGGGCCGGAGTAGCGCGGGCCGGAGTGGCGCGGAAGCGAACGCATGGCACCAGCCTGCCATCCCGTCCACGCGCGTAGGGCATCCGTACACGCGCCCGAGGACGCCCCTGCCCGGTGTGACCAGGCCCCACGCCCGCCCCCGCCGTGTCCCGCCCCCGCCCCCGCCCCGGCCCCCGCGCCCGCCGTGTCCCCGCCTGTCGGCGCAGGGCCGGTCGGGGATGATGACCGGATGCGCTTCCTCTTCGTCGGCGACTCCATGACGATCGGCCGCGCCGGCGACTTCACCTGGCGCTACCGGATGTGGCAGCACCTCGACGCGTCCTTCGGCGCCCCCTTCCGGATCGTCGGCCCCTGGACAGGGCTGCACGACAGCGAGGCCGACGCGCCCGTCTCGGACACCTACGCCGCCGGCCCCGGCTTCCCGGCCGATGCCCGCCGCCATCTCGCGGGCTGGGGCATGGGGTGGCAGCACATGAGCCCGCTGATCGGCGAGGCCGTCCGGTCCGGGAAGGCCGACGTCCTGCTGATCTCGCTGGGACTGATCGACCTCGGTTTCTACACGGACAGTGCGCAAACCGCGCTCACCGCCCGCGCGTTCATCGCCGGGGCCCGCGCGGCCAACCCGCGCGTACGGGCCGTACTGCTGCCCGTCATCCCCAATATCCGGGCGGAGTCCGACCCCGCCTTCGCCGCCGAGATCGACCGCTTCAACGAACTGCTCGGCAAGACCGTCGCCGATCTCGACCGGCCGTCCTCACCCCTGCTGCTCGCCTCGCGCCCGCCGGAGTACGACATCCACCGGGACACCTACGACGGCACCCACCCGGCACCCTCGGGCGAACACAGACTCGCCGGAGCCTTCGCCGACGCCATGCACCAGGCGTGGGACCTGGGCGCGCCGTACGGACGGCACGGCTGAAACCCAGCCGCCCGGCGAGGCGGGAGGCCGGGGCGGAGGCCGGGGCGGAGGCGGGGAGGTGCGGCATGGCCGGGGAGCGACGGTCGAGGCGGCCACAAGGCCCATCCGGGGTTGCCTTGAGTGCGCTCGAACGCGTTGGCTGTGGACTCATGAAGTACACGCAGCTCGGACGCTCCGGACTCAAGGTAAGCCGACTCGTCCTCGGGACGATGAACTTCGGTCCTCTCACCAACGAGGCCGACAGTCACACCATCATGGACGCCGCGCTCGACGCGGGCATCAATTTCTTCGACACCGCCAATGTCTACGGCTGGGGCGAGAACAAGGGCCGTACGGAGGAGATCCTCGGCACCTGGTTCGCCAAGGGCGGCGACCGCCGGGACAAGGTCGTCCTCGCCACCAAGGTCTACGCGAACATGGCCGCGGGCGACCCGGCCTGGCCCAACCACGACAAGCTCTCGGCGTTCAATATCCGGCGTGCGGTCGACGCCAGCCTCAAGCGGCTCCAGACCGATCACATCGATCTCTACCAGTTCCACCACATCGACCGCTCCACCCCGGTCGACGAGATCTGGCAGGCCATCGACACCCTGATCCAGCAGGGCAAGATCCTCTACGCGGGCTCGTCCAACTTCCCCGGGTGGAAGATCGCCCAGACCAATGAGACCGCCCGCCGGCTCGGTTCGTTCGGACTGGTCAGCGAGCAGTGTCTGTACAACCTCGCCGAGCGCCGCGCCGAGATGGAGGTCATCCCGGCCGCGCAGGAGTACGGCCTCGGTGTCATCCCCTGGTCGCCGCTGAGCGGTGGTCTGCTGGGCGGCGCGATCCGCAAGGAGCGCGAGGGCGGCGGCTCCCGTACCAGCGGCGGCCGTTCGGGGAGCGGGCTCGCCGACACGGCCATCCGGGCCCAGATCCAGTCGTACGAGGATCTGCTCGACAAGCACGGCATCGATCCCGGTGAGGCCGCGCTCGCGTGGCTGCTCACCCGGCCCGGGGTGACGGGCCCGATCGTCGGCCCGCGCACGATCGAGCAGCTCGAATCCGCTCTGCGCGCGGTCGAGCTGGAGCTGTCGGAGGAGGTCCTGTCCTCGCTGGACGAGATCTTCCCGGGCACGGGGCCTTCGCCGGAGGCGTTCGCCTGGTAGGACGCGATACACGAGGGGCGGCCGGGGCCGGTGGGCCGGTGACCGGTGGGCCGGTGGCCGGTGCGTCAGTGGCCGGTGGGCCGGTGGCTAACCGACCGCGGCCGCCACCGCGATGATCGCGAACATCAGCACCAGCGCGACGGCCATGATCTGGTTTCGGGTTTTGGGATCCACACGTCGAGGTTAACGGCCGGGGGTCCCGTGCCCGGCGCCCGGGTTGCCGTTCCCCGTCCTTCCCAGCGGGAAGCGCGCGAGCGTCTCGTACCGCGGCTGCTCGCGGGGCACCCCGCTCACCGGCAGCCGGCTGCGTACGAGCGCCAGCTCGGCGACCTCCCACGGGGTGCCCTCGAAACCGTCCATGGCTGTCGTGTACGGGCGCAGATCCAGATCCGTACGGCTGTGCGCGAGCGTGAGGTGCGGCCGGTAGCGGCGGTGCTCCTCCATCGGCAGCCCGGTCCGGCGCGCGGCGGCCCCGGCGCGCTCGGCGAGCCGGCGCAGCGTGTCGATGTCCCCGGCGGCCCCGGCCCACAGCGCGCGCCCGCCGAAGTGCCCGCCGCCGCGCAGCCCCAGCGCAAACGGCTCGGTGCGCCGCCCGGCCCGCTCCAGCCGCGCGGTCAGCTCCGGCACGAGCGTGTCCTCGACCTCCCCCATGAACGCCAGCGTGAAGTGCCACCCGTCCACCCCGGTCCACCGCAGCCCCCCGGCCCCGGGCAGCACCTTGAGCCGGTCGAGGACGGGCTCCAGTTCCTCCCGCGCCTCGACGGGCGGCAGTACAGCGGCGAAGAGTCTCATGCGGACAAGTCTTCCCATGGCGCGAGCCCGTACGTAACCCGATTACCGTGCGTATCGTTGTACCGGGTGCTGCCGCACCCCGCGGTGGCGGGGAGGAGCGCCAGGATGACCTTCGCAGATGTCGTGGACAGGATCGCCATGGCCGACGAGAGCGATGAGCTGACTCTGGACAGGATGTTCGAGTCACTTGAGGAGATGCCCGTCCCCGAGGGAATCAAGGTCGAGATCGTTGAGGGGAACATCTTCATGTCGCCGCGACGGGACACCCACTGGGAGATCATCCGGCGCATCGTGCGAGCCCTGGAAGACACGTTCGGCATGGACGTGAAGGTGAAATCGGACGTACGGTTCGACTTCCCCGGGTATCTGAACGGGTTCTGTCCCGATGTCGTCAAGCTGCGTGCCGACGCCGAGCAGGATGCCCGTGGCCGCTGGAGCTTCGACGACGTGGAGTTCATCGCGGAGGTGATCTCGAAGAGGACCGCCGTCAACGACTACGGCCCGAAGAAGGACGCCTACGCCAGGGCAGAGGTCCCCGTCTACCTGATCGCCGACCCCTACACCGGCCGGTGCCACCTGTACACCCAGCCGAAGGACGGCGAGTACGTCAGTGAGCTGACCGTGGCGTTCGGTGCGGAGATCGAACTCACCGGTACCGATCTGGAACTGACGCTCAAGACCGACAAGTTCCCCCGCGGCTGACCCCTCTCACAGCAGTGACCCGGACCGGCCTTCGCCGTCCCGGGTCACCTCACCCGGCGCGCAGCCCTACGCCGCCGCCGCCAGTTCCCGTTCCGGGTCTCTTGGTATGAACTCCACGTGCGGGCGGCCTCCGCGCAGGTCGAATCTGACGCGTACCCCCGCCAGCCGGATCAGGACCAGGCCGATCGCCACCGCCGCGAGGAGTGAGACCGCGCCGCCTGTGGCGAAGCCGATCCGGGGGCCGTAGGTGTCGGTGATCCAGCCGAGGAGCGGGCCGCCCACCGGGGTGCCGCCGACGAAGACCATCATGTACAGGCTCATGACCCGGCCCCGCATCTCGGGGTCCGAGTTCATCTGGACGGTGGTGTTGGCGCTTATGTTCGTCGTCAGCCCGATCATGCCGATCGGCACGAGCAGCAGCGAGAACAGCCAGACGGACGGCGACAGGGAGACGGCGATCTCCAGCAGTCCGAAGCCCATCGCCGTGAGCAGGAGCAGTCTCAGCCGGCTGGACCTGCGGCGGGCGGAGAGCAGGGCGCCGGCCAGCGAGCCGGCCGCCAGCAGGATGTTGAAGAACGCGTACATCCCGGCCCCGCCGTCGAACACCCCGTGCGCGAAGGCGGTCAGCCAGATCGGGAAGTTGAAGCCGAACGTGCCGATGAAACCGACGAGGACGATCGGCCAGATCAGCTCGGGCCGCCCGCGCACATAGCGCAGTCCCTCTCTCAGCTGGCCCTTTCCACGCGGCACACGGACGGACTTGTGCAGTTCGTGCTGGCGCATCAGCAGCAGGCCGGCCAGCGGGGCCAGGAAGGACAGACCGTTCAGCATGAAGGCCCAGCCGCTGCCGACCGTGGTGATCAGCACACCGGCCACGGCGGGGCCGATGAGCCGCGCGGACTGGAAGTTGGCGGAGTTCAGACTGACCGCGTTGCGCAGCTGGTCGGGTCCCACCATCTCGGAGACGAAGGACTGCCGGGCCGGATTGTCGACGACGGTCACCATGCCGAGCAGGAACGCGATCAGATAGACGTGCCAGACATGGACCTGTCCCGACAGCGTCAGAACGGCCAGCGAGACGCCCAGCAGCCCCATCGCGGCCTGGGTGAAGAGCAGCAGCAGCCGCTTCGGATAGCGGTCGGCGACGACACCGCCGTACAGACCGAAGAGCAGCATGGGCAGAAACTGGAGAGCCGTGGTGATACCGACGGCGGCCGAGGAGCCCGTGAGGCTGAGTACCAGCCAGTCCTGGGTCACCCGGGACATCCATGTACCGGTGTTGGAGACGACGGCGCCCGTCGCGAACAAGCGGTAGTTGCGGATCTTCAGCGACGAGAAGGTCCCGCCGCCGGTCCTGCCGTCCTGCGTGGTCGTGCTGTCGTGGGTGGATTTCGGTGCGGGGGCGGAGTCTGCTCCGGATCCCGTACTCAAAGTGGATTCGCCTCCTTACGGCGCGCGGATCACAGGTGGGCGAGCTTCTCCAGTACGGGGGCGGCAGCGCGCAGCTTCGCCCACTCGTCCTCGTCCAGGCCCTCGGCGAGGGACGCCAGCCAAACATTGCGCCTGCGACGGCTCTCTTCGAGCATCGCCTCGGCCTCCTCGGTCTGGCTGACCACCTTCTGCCGACGGTCGTCGGGATGCGGCTCCAGCCTGACCAGGCCCTTCGCCTCCAGCAGCGCCACGATGCGGGTCATCGACGGCGGCTGGACATGCTCCTTGCGGGCCAGCTCGCCCGGGGTGGCGGAGCCACAGCGGGCCAGCGTGCCCAGCACCGACATCTCGGTGGGGCTGAGCGACTCGTCCACACGTTGGTGCTTCAGTCGCCGGCTCAGCCGCATGACGGCGGAGCGGAGTGCGTTCACGGCGGCGTCGTTCTCGGTCTCGTCGTCGCCGTGGGACAGGTCAGGCATGTTTGTTAGCGTAACTCATTACCCAACCTAAATACCACCCGGTCTCCTCCGCGTCTCCCGGTATCCCCGCACATCACTCATACGAGTGACTCCACTCCGGAAAGTGAGAGGACCGGGCGCGCTCGCGCACGACCCTGGTCCGCATGGGATCGACAGTGCTCAGCCTGCGGATGGACGGCGAGTTGCTCGACCGGCTACGGGAGCGCGCCGCCAGACGGGGGATGAGTGTCCAGGACTATGTGGCCGGGACACTCATCCGCGACGACTTCGACGAACGCTTCAGGGCGGCCGTCGACGAGACGGAGAAGTTCTACGGCGCCACGGGACGGGACTGAGGCCGGGGAAGGACCGGGAAAGGACTGGGGAAGGGCCGGGAAAGGCCGGGGATACGCCTTCTCCGCGCGTAGACCCCTGAGGGGCTCCGCTTAGACTGACGGCCATGACCGGTTCTTCGACGGGAACCCCCCGGCGTGCGGCGCCCGAGCCCCTGGAGGGGCCGGTCGTCGGCACCATCACGGGCGGCACGATCATCTGGTTCGTCCTCTTCCTCGTACAGGTCCCGTTCTACGGCTGGTACAGCGACCACGGGCACGCGTGGTGGATCTGGACCTGTCTGGCCGGTGGCGGACTGGGGCTCATCGGTATCTGGTACGTACGCGGGCGGGACGCGGCCCTCAAGCGCGCGGCGGCGGCGCGCGAGTCCGGAGAAGCCGGGCAAGCCGGTACGGGGCCGGGCGCGCGAGGAGAGTAGGGCGAGCGGAGCAGCGCGAGGAGAGCAGGGCGAGGGCCCGGACCCGGGTCCGCGCGCCCCTGGCGTACGCCCCTGACGTGACCCTGACCAAAGTCCCGCCCGTCGCTCCCCGCGCGTACTGCCGGAGGACCATCCCTCTCGTCCCAGGGTCGGATCTCCGCCCACTCGGCGGGTGAACGCGCCCCACCGGTCGTACCGTCGAAACCATGACGCAGCGGGCGAAGATCGACACCGACGGCCCCGAGCCCCATGGCCCCGAGCCGCACGGCCGCGGATCTCACGGCCCCATCATCGACGCGGGCGCCGAACTCGACCCCGTACACCCCATGAAGCTCCCGCGGCCCTCCGGCCGTCACACCGGTCTGACCAGCGCCGAGGTGGCGCAGCACATCGCCCGTGGCGAGGTCAACGACGTCCCGGTCCGCAGCAGCCGTTCCGCCGTCGAGATCGTCCGCGCCAATGTCTTCACCCGCTTCAACGCGGTCATCGGTGTGCTCTGGGTGATCATGTCCTTCGTCGCGCCGATCCAGGACACGCTCTTCGGCTATGTGATCCTCGCCAACACCGGCATCGGCATCATCCAGGAACTGCGCGCCAAGAGGACCCTCGACGGACTCGCGGTCATCGGCGAGGCGAAGCCGACCGTACGGCGGGACGGCGCCGCCGCCGAGATCTCCACCGCGCAAATCGTCCTCGGGGATCTCATCGAGCTGGGCCCCGGCGACAAGGTCGTCGTCGACGGCGAGGTGGTCGAGGCCGACAGTCTCGAAGTCGACGAGTCGCTGCTGACCGGCGAGGCCGATCCGGTACTGAAACACCCCGGCGACTCCTTGATGTCCGGCAGCTTCGTGGTCGTCGGCGGCGGCGCGTTCCGGGCGACCAAGGTCGGGCGCGACGCCTATGCCGCGCGGCTCGCCGAGGAGGCGTCCCGTTTCACGCTCGTCGACTCCGAGCTGCGCAACGGCATCAGCACCATCCTCAAATATGTGACGTGGATGATGATCCCGACGGCCCTCGGGCTCATCGTCAGCCAGCTCGTCGTCAAGCAGACCAACTTCAAGGACTCCATCGCCAGGACCGTCGGCGGCATCGTCCCGATGATCCCCGAGGGTCTGGTGCTGCTGACCTCCGTCGCCTTCGCGATCGGAGTCATCCGGCTCGCCCGCAAGCAGTGCCTCGTCCAGGAGCTGCCCGCCATCGAGGGGCTCGCGCGCGTCGATGTCGTCTGTCTCGACAAGACGGGCACGCTGACCGAGGGCGGTATGAACGTCAGCGAGCTGCGCGTCCTGGGCGGCGCCGACGAGACATACGTACGGAAGGTGCTCGGCGCGCTCGGGAAGTCCGACCCGCGCCCCAACGCCAGCCTCCGGGCGGTCGTCGACGCGTTCGGCGAGGAGCGCGGCGAGTGGCCCGTCACGGCGGCGCTGCCCTTCTCCTCCGTACGCAAGTACAGCGGCGCCGTCTTCAGCGAGGCCGAGGGATCCGGCGCTCCCTCGTCGGGGTGGCTGCTCGGCGCGCCGGATGTGCTGCTGCCTCATGACGATCCGGCGCTCGCCGGGATCGAGCGGCTCAATGAACAGGGTCTGCGGGTCCTGCTGCTCGCACGGGCGGGAGACGGCGCGGGGGGTGCGAACGACGCGGGGGCCGGGGGAGCCGGGGGCGGCGGCGCGCACGCCCTTGACTCGCCGGAGGCGGTGGCGGGGGCCGAGGCGACCGCGATCCTCGTACTGGAGCAGCGGCTGCGGCCGGACGCCGCCGACACCCTCGCCTACTTCGCCCAGCAGGACGTCGACGCCAAGGTCATCTCCGGCGACAACGCGGTCTCGGTCGCCGCGGTGGCCGGAAAGCTCGGCCTCCCCGGCGCGGAGCGTACGGTCGACGCCCGGCTGCTGCCCACCGGGCGGGAGGAGATGGCCGACGCCATCGACGCGGCCACGGTCTTCGGCCGGGTCACCCCCCAGCAGAAGCGCGACATGGTCGGCGCCCTCCAGTCACGCGGGCACACCGTCGCGATGACGGGCGACGGCGTCAATGACGTCCTGGCGCTGAAGGACGCGGACATCGGTGTCTCGATGGGCTCGGGCTCGGAGGCGACCCGGGCCGTGGCGCAGATCGTGCTGCTGAACAACAGCTTCTCGACGCTGCCGTCGGTGGTGGCGGAGGGCCGGCGGGTCATCGGCAACATCACCCGGGTGGCGACCCTCTTTCTGACGAAGACGGTCTACTCGGTGCTGCTGGCGATCCTGGTGGCCTGTTTCCAGGTGGAGTACCCGTTCCTGCCCCGGCATCTCACGCTGCTGTCGACGCTGACGATCGGTGTACCGGCGTTCTTCCTGGCGCTGGCCCCGAACACGGAGCGGGCGCGGCCCAACTTCGTACGGCGGGTGATGCGTTACTCGATCCCCTCGGGCGTCATCGCCGGAATCGCCACCTTCGTGGCCTATATGCTGGCCCGCCACTACTACTCGGGCCCCGACGCCCTCGGCGCGGAAACCAGCGCGGCCACCCTCACGCTCTTCCTGGTCTCGATGTGGGTGCTGGCGATCGTGGCACGCCCGTACACCTGGTGGCGGATCGCGCTGGTGGTGGCGATGGGAGGGGCGTTCCTGGTGGTCCTGGCCGTACCGGCGCTCCAGCACTTCTTCGCGCTGAAGCTGGTGGGTACGACGATGCCGTGGCTGGCGGTCGGGATCGCGGTGGTGGCGTCGGCGGCGCTGGAGTTCTGCTGGCGGTGGGTGGGCCGCAGATTCCCGGCGTAGGCGTAGGCATGGGTGCGGGCGTGAGTGCGGGCCGGGGCGTAGGCGTGGGCGTGGGCGGTCCTGGGGACGGCGAAGGGGCCCGGCAGGCTGCCGGGCCCCTCGTCGTGCCGGTTCGCTCTACTTCACATCGACGTAGTCACCCGCGACGGCGACCGGCGCGGTCGAGGCGATACCCAGGTAGTTCCAGCGGTAGTAGCCGTCCTCCGTCGCCTTGACGGTGGTCTTCAGCGCTCCGGTGGAGGAGGACTTCACACCCTTGACGTTGGTGTAGGCGGTGCTGGACGCCTTGCGGAACTGGAGCACCACCGACTGGGTGCCGAAGCCCACGTACTTGTTCTTGTCCCAGTCGGCACGGGTCAGGCTGCCCGTGACCGTGATGGTGCCGCCCTTCTTGACCGGCTCCGGAGCGGCGTTGACCGTCACCTTCGACTGACGCTGGACCTTGACCGTGCCGGAGGCGTCCTTGACCACGACCTCCCCGTCATTCGCCAGCGCGGCGGCGCCGACCTTCCAGGTGCGGGCGTCCGTGTTGATCAGTTCCAGCGAGTCGACCGTCACGGTGAGCGTGCAGGTCGAGGTGGTGGCGCCGGCCGCCTTGCAGGTGGCGGCCTCCTCGTTCTGGTAGAAGGCGTAGCCGCTGCCGTCCTCGATCGCGTCGCCGAACCAGAGGATCGTCGAGGCGTCGGCGATGCCCGAGTCGTCGGACGCGGTGATGGCGATGGTGACCTTCGCGGCGTTGGTGCTGCCGACCACGATGGGCTTGCCGCCGTTCACGACGACCTTCCCGAGCGTGGGGGCGGCGGCCGCCTTGGCCCCCAGCGCGCGCTGGCCGGCCTTCGGCGCGGCGGTGCGCTCCTGCGCCGAGAAACCGTACTTCCCTGGCGCGGGGGCGTCCCGGTGGCCGTCCGCGGCCTGCGAGGCCGGCACGGCGAGAGCGGACAGGGCCAGGGCGCCGGAGACCGCGGCAACAGTGGCACGAATACGCATGTGTTCCCCAAGTCTGGTTTCTGAGGGTCTGCTGACCCGGGAACCAAGACCTGGGGAAGGGGTGAAAAGTTGTATGAGAATAGGAAATCTTTGCGAAGATCCGTCGCCCCGGCCCCCGCCCCCGGCCTCCGGCCGAACGCGCGGGCCGAGCAGACAGACCGGACGGGCAGGGGTCAGTCGAACCAGCGGTCCCGCGCCAGTTCCTCCGTCCGGGACGGGTCCTCCAGCAGCGCCGCCACCTCGAAGCGCCGGGGCCACTGGTCCGCCGCCCAGGCGAGACCCGCCGCCACGCCCTCCAGCGTCGCCGCGTGCACCACTCCGTCCGGGGTGCGGCGCCAGTCCAGTTCGGCGCCGCCCGCGAGGAGTTCCTCGTGCTCGACGTACGTCTCGGGCGTGCCCGCGCCGAGCAGCGCATGGACCGGCCCGGGGACCGTGTGCTCCTCGCCCTCCGTGGTCACCTCCGCCACAACCGTCTCGCTCAGCCGCCGTACCTGGAGCAGCTCGGCCAGCTCCGCGAACCGCGCCGGTGACACCGGGAGGAGCGGCGTCCCGCCCGTCAGCGGCAGCAGATCGGGGGCGTCCGCGATCACCGCGTCCGCCGCGTCGACCACCCGTACCTCGCCGTCGACGACCGCGCGCAGTTCGTCCGGGAGCGTCACCTGTTCCGGGTCGAGACCGGCGAGGGCCGTGTAGAGGGCGTGCAGCTGCCGCGGGGTGACCTCGCGGTCCGGGTCGGCGAGCCGGCCGAGCAGCTCCGCCGCGCCGCCCGGTTCGTCGAGCAGCGCCGCGACGGAGGTCCGTACCCCCAGCGCCCGCAGCACCTGCGCGTCGTCGAAGCCCGTCGCGTCCACCGGGTCGTACAGTCCGGCCAGCAGCGGATCGCCGCCCGCGGCCCGCAGTCCGGCCGGGCGCCGCCCGTCGAGCACGGGATGGTCGCGCAGCCACCACGCGGTGTACGAACGCACCGTCTCCGTCGTGCCGTCGGGCAGCAGCACCCGTACGGGCTGGACCAGCGCGTCCCGCAGCGGCGGCCGGGCCAGCAGGGCCAGGGCCCGCGGCCACGCGTCGTCGTCCACCAGGTCCAGGTCCCGTACGGCCACGATCTCCGTGGCGACCGGCGGTACGGGCGTCTCGGGCAGCCGGTCGAGGACGTCCTCGCACCAGACGTCCACCGCGTCCAGCAGGCCCGCGTCGTCGGGCTCCGCGAAGTCCCCGTCGCGGGGCTCCAGTTCGTCCGGATCGAGGACGACGTCCGTGGCGCGTACGAGCGCGAAGCCGGCCAGCACGCCACAGGCGGCGAGCGGCTGCTCGCCCCAGCGTTCGGCCAGGTCGGCGTCGCAGAAGGCGAGTTCGTCCTCGCGCAGGACGGCGGCGAAGGGGCTGCCGGGCAGGACGAGTTCACCGGCGGGGGCCAGCTCGCCGTCCTCGTCGGTCAGGGCGAGCGCGCCGAGCCACGGTTCGTCGCCCGCCTCAAGTCCCGCGTCCCGTACGAGACCGAGCACGATCTCGGCCAGTTCCTCCGCGTCCGGATGGGCCGCGTTGTCGAGATCCGCGTCCCAGATGTCACCCGCGTCCAGGGAGGCGGCGACGGCCGCGCGCACCTGAGGGGTCGTCAGTACGGCACGGGGGGTGGCGGGCAGCGCGCCCAGCTTCTCCAGCAGGGGGTGGGCTGCCTCGGGGTGGGCGACCTTCAGCCCCAGCCTGGCGAGGTCCCTGGCGGTCTCGGCGTCGGGCAGCGGCAGCAGGACCTGGCGCGGACCGATGGTGGTACGGCCGTTGGCGAGCGGCACCGGCAGTCCGGACAGCCGCTCGGGGTCGACGCCCGCGAGCGACTCGTACAGCCGCCACCACCAGGCGGGGGGCCGCTCGATGCCCGCGATCCGCTCGATGGCCTCACCGAGCGGGAGCCGGCCGACACCCAGGGTGCGCAGCTCCGTACGGCGTTCGAGCCCGGCGGGCAGCAGGGTCGGCAGCACTTCGGCCAGTACGCCCACGGTGTCGGCGCCGGCGCCCTCGACGACCTCGGCCTCGAAGGGCCGGAGGGCGGCGGGCGCTCCGCCCGAATCCTCGCCCTCGCCCTCGTCCTCGATCGGGGAGGCCGGGGCGGCGGGCGCGAGAAAGGCGACCCGGGGCAGTCGCTCCAGGATCGCGGCCCGCAGCCGCCCGTCCAGTTCGCCCTTGCCGAGGGGGCCGGGCACGAGATCGATGGTGCCGGTGGAGACGGGCTCCCACCCGCCGAGCAGTTCGGCGTACACCTCGGCCGCCTTCCCGACCAGGAAGTCGGTGAGCGGTCCGGGCGCGGGATGGCGCCGGGTGGTGTCCAGCGGCAGTGAGGCGATCAGCAGGGCGGGCACACCGAGGGGCTCGTCGGTGGGGGTCGGGGCGTGTACGACGGGCGCGGTGGCGGGCCGTACGGGGGCGCCCTCCGCGTCCACCGGAACGGCCCAGGTGACCGACCAGTGCGGGCGCAGACGCTCCTCCAGGGGCCGCCCTTCGAGGAGTTCGGGCGCGGTGGGGCCGTGCTGACTGACGACGCGCCAGCGGCTGCGGGCGGTGCCGCCCTCGATACCGGCGCCCTCGATACGGACACCGCTCTCGCCACCGGCGCTCTCGATACCGGCGCCCTTGATACCGGCGCCCTTGATACCGGCGCTCTTGATGCCGATGTCCTCGATGTCGACATACGGCCCGTCCTGCGAGCGGCGCAGTGCCCGCTCCCCGTCGGGGGTCTCGACGACGATCTCGGTGAGACCGGTAAGGGTCAGCAGCAGGGCGTCGTCGATACCGGCGAGCAGCCGCTCCACGAGATCGGCGGCGGTGCCGTCGCGCAGGGGCAGGATGACGACGGTGTCGTACCCCTCGGGGGCCGTGCCCTCCGCGGGCAGGGGCAGCCGCAGCAGCGGTACGTGGCCTTCGCGCCGGCGGAGTTCGTCCCCGAGACCCGGGCTCGCCTGGGCGGCCTGCCCGGCCAGCTCGCGGGCCTCGGAGAGGGACCAGCGGACGCCGCCGTGCCGTCCGATGACGGCCGGTTCGTCGCTGACGGAGAGCACGGCGGCGAATCCGACGCCGAACCGTCCGACGGCGGCCTCGTGCCCCTCGCGCTTGGCGGAGGCGCGCAGGGTGGAGAGCGACTCGGCACCGGCGGCGTCGAGGGGAGCGCCGGTATTGGCGGCCACCAGCACGGCGGGGCTCTCGGCGGTGCCGGGCCGCAGGGTCAGCCGGAACCGTCCGGGCACCCCGGCGCGGGCGGCGGCGTCGGCGGCGTTCTGGGCCAGCTCGACCACGAGCCGGTCGCGGTAGCCGCCGAGCGCGAGGTCCTCCTCGGCGTTGGCGTCCTCCCGGAACCGCGCGGGACTGGCCCCCCACGCGTCGAGCACCCCCCGCCGCAGCCGCGCCGTTCCGAACGGGTCGGCCCCCTCGGTCGTCCTGACGCTCACGCTGTGACTCCACTCTGCTCCGACTACGTCCCACCATCCCCGTGCGGCCGAAGGTACCGCGTACCACCCCACCCGGGGGTGCGGGGTCGCTTCCGGCAGGGGCGGGGGCAAGTGCCCGGCGGTGGCCGTGGACCGGGCAACCCGGCGTCGTCGCCGGGGAATTGAGTCCGGCGGCGCCCTGCCGGAGCCGTCTTCGGCGGCACCGGGACGCGGTGCACAGCGGCACGCTCCCCAGCTATTCCCGACCAGAACCGCCCTGACGAGAATTCGCCACCCTTTCGGGTGAACCTCTATTCGGGCGGGTCGGCCAGATGAAACGACTCTGCCGAAGGACGGCAACGAATCGCGGGAAAGGGAAATTCATCGGCGATTACTGACCGTAAGGCTGACCATCTTGCTCCGATATCGAGCCCCCGGGATCCTCGATTTCATCCCGGCCATTGGTCCGGCAGAAGTGCCGGGCGAACCGGGGCTGGAAAGGAATGAGATGAAGATTCTCAAATCTCTGGGCGTGCTCGTGGCCGGTGCGATGCTCGCCCTCGGGATCGGTGGAGGGCTGGCACCGGTGGCTCAGGCCGTCGACGCGCCCAGCGGAGCGGGATATTCGGCGGCGGATCTCGCCACCGGGCGCACCACGAGCGGCACGATCGCCGGGTCGGCGGGGCACGACAGGGAAGTGCCCCCGCAGGAGGCCTCGCTGAGCTGCTGGGACCCGTACTTCTCGGGTTCCACGTTCGCCCTCTCCTGTTCCGGCAGCCGATACTACGTCTACGTCGACTGCTCGAACGGCTATCGGTACGTCCTCGGCCCGCTGTCCGGGGCCAAGCGCGTCACGATCACCTGTCCCGGCGGCTACCGCGCATTGCGAGGTGGTGGATACGGAAGCTGATTTCGTCGCAACATCATTTACGGGTGTTTGACCATTCGCCCTGCCGGAATCTTTCCGGCAGGGCGAATCGGTGTTCACACGGGACGTTCGAGCGCGGCGTTCACGCGGGGCGTTTCGATCACGGCATTCACCCGCGCCGCCATCGCCTTACGAACGTCACGAGCCTACGAACGTCACGAGCCTTACGAACGTTACGGCCCTTACGCTCGTCAGTGAGCGTTACGAGTGGCCGAGGTCTTCCGTCTCGTCCTCCGGCTCCACCGGCACCGAGCCGCTGTCGGGGGACGGCCGCAACGGGAAGGTGTCCGAGGCCATCGAGTCCAGTACGGGCGGCGCGGGGCGCAGTGGCTTGGGCATGACCGCCGCCTCCGAGTGACCGCCGCAGCCGTACGCCAGCGAGACGACACGGCCGTCCGCCGGGGAGAACTCGTTGGCGCAGACGCCGAAGGCCTGGCGCAGCGAGCCCGCGAGAGGCAGCAGGAAGCCGCAGGAGACACAGGGCGCGGGTGCCGCCTGTGCCATGGGGGTCTTCGCGCCGAACGACTCGTCCCAGCGGTCGGCCGCCACATGCAGCCCGTACCGCGACAGCACACGCGCCCTGCGCATGCCCAGTTCCTCCGCGACCGACGCGATCGAGCCGCGCGCGGGTACGGCGGGTACGCCCGCTCCGGGGGAGATCCCACCGGGACCCTCCTCGGCCTCGGCCACGGCCCCGGCCGCGCCCCCCGCCGTCAGGTCCTGCGCCGGCTCCGCGTCCTCCGCCTCCACGAGGTCCGCGAGGTTCTGCGGGGTCACCGCGTCCGCGGCCAGCACCGAGTTCGGCGGCGGCACGTCCTCGCCCGAGTAGCCGGGCTCCAGCCGCAGATCCTCCGCCTCGGTGGGCAGCAGATCGCCGGGGCCCATGTCGCCGGGCCTGAGCCGCTCGCTCCAGGGCACCCACTCCGGCGCCAGCAGGGCGTCGGGGCCCGGCAGCAGCACCGTTTCGTCCAGGGTGACGAGCTTGGCGCGGGAGGCCCGCGCGACCGTCACGGCCCAGCGCCAGCCCCGGTATCCCGGCTCCTTGCACTCGAAGAAGTGGGTGACGACCCGGTCCCTCTCCGCCACCGCCGAGACATGCTCCCCGACGACCCCGGGCGCGGCCGCCTCCTCGGCGGCCGTCCTGGCGAGGTCTACCGCCTCGACGCACAGGCGGTCAGGGGTACGGCTTCGCGTCGTCGCAGCACTCACAGGTCTCGCTTCTCTCCTACGCCGTATCACGGGTGCGCCGGCCGATTCGCGATGTACGAGCCGCGGGCGGAGCGGACCAGAGGGCCGCATCGACGTCCGCGCCCGACCTCTCCTCGGGCACACCTACCGTCATCCATTCTGCGGGATGACGAACAGGCGCGCGGCCGAGAACAACCGCCGGTGGCGCGCTACGCACGCTACCCCCTCTGCCGCCCCCCGCCCACCTGCACGCCGCCTTTCCCGCACTTCGGGCAACACCGCAACAAGCCCGTGACCCTGTGAGATCCGCTCCGTGATGGGCCAGGAACCATTTCCCGGCCAACGCCGAGCCGACCCGGAACCAATCCCGAACCAACCCCGGACCGGCTCCGGACCGGCCCCGAACCGGCCTGGGACCTACCCGGAACAGCCCCGGAACAGCCATGGAACCGCCTCGCGACTGCCTCGCGACCGCCCCGGGACCGTCCCGGAGGCGTCCCGGAGGCGGCCCGCAGGCGGCCGGACCGTCGACGAGCGCCCGCCGGAAACCCGTCCCGCCGGGCACCGCGCCCCGCCCCCGGGCGGGAGGACCGGTCCCCCGGACATGCCCGAACGGACACCCGGACGTGTCCCCCCGCGACTCCCCCACGCGTCCCCCTCCAGCCCCCGGGACCGTCCCGTACCCCATGGGCACCGCCCGCCGATGACCGAAACCCGCCCCCGGTCCGCGGCGCGGTGAATTCCTCCCCACCCGCCGACGACGCGCCCCCGCTCGTCCTTCATGGCGCCGTCACGGCCCCGTCATGCCCGGGATCGGTTCGTACCAGGGACCCTTGGGGCACTATGACGGGGTGGCAGCCGCGAGGTCGTCCGACGACGCAGCAGGCCCGCTCCGCAGGACCGGGCGGGCCATCGGCCGTGCCATGCGCCTGCCGGTCACCGGCACCGCCCGGGTCATCCGCAAGGCCACGCACGCGCACGGCGCGGGAGAGTCCGGGCTCGGCAAGCTGATCGAGCTGCACGCCGTGAACGGCGCCGGCGATGTGATGATCACCGTGGCGCTCGCCTCGACCGTCTTCTTCTCCGTACCGACCGACGAGGCCCGGGGCCGCGTCGCGCTCTATCTCGCCATCACCATGGCGCCCTTCACCCTGCTCGCCCCGGTCATCGGCCCTCTCCTCGACCATCTTCCGCACGGCCGCCGCGCCGCCATGGCCTGCGCCATGTTCACCAGGGCCGCGCTCGCGATCCTCATGTCGGCCGCCGTCATAACGGGCAGTCTGGAGCTGTATCCGGCGGCGCTCGGGGTGCTGGTCGCGTCGAAGGCGTACGGGGTGATCCGCAGCGCCGTCGTGCCGCGGCTGCTGCCACCGCGCTTCTCGCTGGTACGGGCCAACTCCCGCGTCACGCTCGCCGGGCTGCTCGCCACCGGAGTCGCCGCCCCGATCGGTGCGGGCCTGCATCAGATCGGCCCCAAGTGGCCGCTCTACGGCGCCTGTCTGGTCTTCCTCGGCGGAACGTTCCTGGCGTTCTCCCTGCCGCACAAGGTCGACTCGGCGAAGGGCGAGCGAAAGGCCCGGCTGGTCAAACGCGGGGAGAAGCGGCCCAGTCTCCGCACGGTCGGCCCCTCGGTGCTGCACGGCCTCCAGGCGAACGCCTCCCACCGCGCGCTCTCCGGCTTCCTGATCTTCTTCCTCGCCTTTCTGCTGCGCGAGCATCCGATCCAGGGCCAGACGGCGGCGGTCTCCCTCGGCATCGTGGGCGTCGCGGCCGGTGCGGGCAACGCCCTGGGTACGGCGGTGGGCGCGTGGCTCAAGGCGCGGGGTCCCGAAGTGATCATCGCCACGATGCTGGGCATCGCCTTCACCACGGCGATTCTCGCGGCGCTGTTCTTCGGGGGCCCGCTGATGGCCCTGCTGTGCGCGGTCGCGGGGCTCTGCCAGGCGCTGTCGAAACTGTCCCTGGACGCGGTGATCCAGCGGGACGTCCCCGAGGAGGTACGGACCTCGGCCTTCGCGCGCTCCGAGACGGTGCTCCAGATGTCCTGGGTGGTGGGCGGCGCGATCGGGATCGCGCTGCCGCTCAACGGGGTGCTGGGCATGTCCGTCGCCGCCACGATCATCGGGGTCGGGGCGCTCTTCGCGGCGCGGGGACTGCTGAGCGTGGCCAGACACGGCACCCCGCATCCCCGCGTGGCCTGAGACCGGGCCCGCGCGCCCGCGCCCCGTCCTCGCTCCCGCCGGGCGCTCCCGCGCGCCCCCGTCCGTACGCCGCCCCCGCCGCGCCGCGTTCCCGGGCCCGCACGCCGTGTGAGCAGGTGCGGCTCGCCGTACCCCCTCGCGGCCCGTGCCGGTACGACCGATAGCCTTCGCCCCATGACCGTTGCGTTCTTCTCTGGTAGGGCCCGCAGGGCCGGCGTCGCCCTCGGTGCTGTGTCCGCCGGACTCCTCGTCCTCGCCGCCTGTGACAAGCCGACGCCGCTCGCGACCGTGACGGTCGGCGACAACTCGGTCAACACCGAGGCCGCCTGCTACAACGACGGCAAGGCGATCAAGCAGACCGAGATCCAGCCCTGCCTCAACCAGAAGGCGGAGAAGACCGTCGAGGTCGCCATGGACGACCAGGTCCACTTCGGGGTCGACCCGGCGATCGCCGAGCACGGCTGGACGCTCTTCATCGACGGTCAGCAGGCCGAGCAGGAGCCGTACAAGAAGACGTACCGTACGATCCCCGGCAGCGCGTTCTTCTCCAGCCAGACCGGCGAGCCCACCAACGCCACCCAGGTCAGCATCGTGGAGACCAGCGGCAAGGAACTGGTCGGAATCTGGCAGTTCGAGTTCAAGAAGTCGTCCTGACCCCAGCACGCCCCCGCACCCGCCCCGGCCCTGGAAGGCTCCGCCATGCGTGTACTTGTCGTGACGGCGGTGGCGGCGGAGGCGGACTCCGTCGCCGCGGGACTCGACCGGTTCGCCCGCAGCGGCGTCCGTGAACTGACCGGTGGCTACGAGATCGCCGGCCACGCCCAGTTCACCCCGCGCCCCGGGTCCGTGCAGATTCCGGTGGTGGACGTCCTGGCCGGCGGGGTCGGCCCGACGGCGTCCGCGGTCGCCACGGCGACGGCGCTGGCGGCCTCTCCGTACGACCCGCCCTACCACCTCGTCATCTCGGCCGGAATCGCCGGCGGCTTCCCGCACCGCGCCCCGGTCGGCTCGCTCGTCGTCGCGGACTCGATCGTCGCGGCCGACCTCGGCGCCGAGACCCCCGAGGGCTATCTGCCGGTCGAGGAGCTGGGCTTCGGCCGCAGCGTCCACCGCCCCCCGGCGGAACTGACCGCCCGTATCGCCAAGATCCTGGACGCCGCCACGGCGGGCGGAGCCGCTGCGACGGGTGGAGCCGCTGCGACGGGTGGAGCCACCACCGCAGGCGGAGCCGCTACGGCAGGTGGGGCTGCTACCGCAGGTGGAGGCGCCACGGCCGCGAGTGGGTCCGCTCAGGGAAGCGGGACGGTCCTCGCGCCGGTCCTCACCGTCTCCACCGCGACCGGCACGGCGGCCCGCGCGGCCGAGCTGACCGCGCGCCACCCGCGCGCCGCGGCCGAGGCGATGGAAGGCTTCGGTGTCGCCGAGGCCGCCGCCGTCCACTCCGTACCCTGTGTCGAGATCCGCGCCGTCTCCAACGCCGTGGGACCGCGTGACCGCGCCTCCTGGGAGATCGGCCGGGCCCTGGGCGCGCTGCGGTACGCGTTCACGCTGCTCACCCCAGTCTTCGAGGAGCCGTCATGACCACGCAGCCGCTGCGGATCGCCTACTCCCCCTGCCCGAACGACACATTCGTCTTCGAGGCCTGGGCCCATGGCCGGGTCGTCGGCGCCCCGGACATCGATGTCACCTTCGCGGACATCGACATCACCAACGGCATGGCCGAGCGCGGTGAGTTGGACGTCCTCAAGGTCTCCTACGCCGTGCTGCCCTGGGTCCTCGACGAGTACACACTGCTGCCGTGCGGCGGCGCGCTCGGCCGGGGCTGCGGTCCGCTCGTACTGACCCGGGAGCCGGGCACCGATCTGACCGGCAGGACCATCGCCGTACCGAGCGAGCGCTCCACGGCCTATCTGCTCTTCCGGCTGTGGGCGGCGGATGTCGTCCCGGGCGGGGTGGGCGAGGTCGTCGTCCTGCCGTTCAACGAGATCATGCCGGCGGTACGCGACGGCAAGGTGGACGCCGGACTCGTCATCCACGAGGCGCGCTTCACCTATCAGGATTACGGTCTGCACTGCCTCGCCGATATGGGCGAGCACTGGGAGACCACGACGGGCCTGCCGATCCCGCTGGGCGCGATCATCGCGAAGCGCTCGCTGGGCACCGAGGCGCTCCAGCTCCTGGCGGAGTCGGTGCGCAGGTCGGTCCGGATGGCCTGGGACGACCCGGAGGCCTCACGCCCGTATGTCCTGGAGCACTCCCAGGAGATGGACCCGGCGGTGGCGGACCAGCACATCGGTCTGTACGTCAACGAGTTCACCGCGAATCTGGGCGACGACGGCTACGCGGCGGTCCGCGGGCTGCTCACACGCGCGGCGGCCGAGGGGCTCGTACCGCCCCTCGGCCGTGACGCGTTGCGTTTCGTCTGATCCGGTTCTAGCTGCGTTTCGTCTGATCCGGTTCTGTTCGACTGATCCGGTTCTACCGGGCCCGGGGCGTCACACGTCCAACTGGTCGGCCACCGCCCGCAGCAGGCCCGCGATCTTCGCGCCATGGACCTTGTCGGGATAGCGGCCACGCTCCAGCATCGGCGTGATGTTCTCCAGCAGCGTCGTCAGATCCTGGACGATCGAGGCCAGTTCGTCGGGCTTGCGGCGCTGGGCCGCCGCGACCGAGGGCGTCGGGTCGAGGACCGTCACCGAAAGCGCCTGGTCGCCCCGCTGGCCCGCGACGACGCCGAACTCCACGCGCTGGCCTGGCTTGAGTGCGTCGACTCCGGCAGGGAGGACCGACGAGTGCACGAAGACGTCGCCGCCGTCGTCACGGGAGAGAAAGCCGAAGCCCTTCTCACTGTTGAACCACTTGACCTTGCCGGTAGGCACGTCTGTCCTCGTCCTCGTACTCGTTGGGGCGCTGGCGCGCACAAAAACGGCTCTGGATAGCACTACAGCGGGTCGACCGACCCGCCAACCCCAAGGCTAATGGTCCAGGGGCTGGTGACAAGACGTCGCCGGATGGTTCCTGTCCGCTGCTGTCCGGTGGGAACTACCCTGGTGAGGTGACTGCTACTCCTGCACCCCGCACCACGGACGAGGCACCCCGCACCACGGATGAGGCCGGGCCGGGCGACGGCCTGGTCCGTATCGGCGCGATCGTCTTCATCGTCGGCGCGATCGCGACGCTGATCACCGTGGCACCGCTGTTCCTCGGGACGGACCCGTTCCCGTCCGTCGCGTATGCCGTCTGCATGCTGATGGGGGTGGGATTCCTGATCGCGGGCGCGGGTGTGCTGCGGTCGATCGCGGCGCAGCGCCGTCAGGCCAGGTCGGCGGAACGTTAGAGCAGGCCGGAGGGCCGTCGGGACACTTCGGCGGACCGTCAGGCCAGGTCGGCGGCCTCCACCGGCGCATAGCTCTCCGCATAGCTCGCCAGCCAGGCCGGGAAGGCGGTCAGATCCGGCAGGATCACATCCGCTCCCGCCGCCCGCAGCTCCTCCTCGTCGCACGGCCCGGTCGGTACGGCGACGGAGAGCGCCCCGGCCGTACGGGCCCCGCGTACATCGCCGATGTGGTCACCCACGTACACCGTCGCGCCGTGTTCGCGCAGGGCCACCGCCTTGGCCTCCGCCCACAGCCATCCGACGACCTCGTCCGGCTCGATACCGAGGTGGTTCAGATGCAGTTCGGCGTTCGGCTGGTGCTTGGCGGTGACGACGATCGCCCGGCCGCCGAGTGCCTGTACGGCGGCGATGGCCTCACGGGCACCGGGCATCGCGGGCGTCGGGGCGATCGCGAATGTGGGATAGATCTCCCTGTAACGGTCGCCCATCTCCTCGATCCGGTCCTCGGGGAACCAGTGCGCCAGCTCCTCTTCGAGCGGCGGCCCGAGCCGGGTGATCGCGAGATCGGCGTCGATCGGCACTCCGGTCTCGGCGGAAAGTGCCAGGTAGGCGGCGTGAATACCGGGGCGGGAGTCGATGAGGGTCATATCGAGGTCGAAGCCGACCGTGGGTGCGTGCCGAGCCGTGGAGGAAGCCATGACAGCCATTGTGCCCAGGCGGGCGGTGCGCGGACCGGGCCCTGGGGATGGCTTGATTCGGGTGCTTAGACTTAGCCAAGCCTAACCAGACCGACCCCGCGTCCCCGTTCCCTGCGTACCTGTTCCGTCCGTACCCGTCCCCTGCGTGCCCGTCCGGTCCGTACCCCGTCCCGTCCGTGCCTGTTCCCTGCGTGCCCGTTCCGTCCGTACCCCGTTCCGATTGGTCCCGATGTCAGCCGCCGCCCCGCCGGTCCACAGCGCCCGACGCGCCCTGGTCGCCCGCCGTATCGGCTGGACGGCGGGCGCCGTCGTGGCCGTGCTGCTCGCGGTCCTGCTGAGCCTCGCGGTCGGCGCGCGCGCCGTCGCTCCCTCCGCCGTCGTCGACGCGCTGCTGCACGGAGGGCGCGGCGACGACGCCGAGGTCATCCGGCAACTGCGCGTACCGCGCACCCTGATCGGGCTGATGGTCGGGGCGGCGCTCGCGCTGGCCGGTACCGTCCTCCAGGGCATCACCCGCAATCCGATCGCCGACCCCGGCATCCTCGGGATCAGCCAGGGCGCCTCCGTAGGCGTCGTACTGGCCATCGCCTTCGCCGGGGTGCACACCCTCAGCGGCTATGTCTGGTACGCGTTCGCCGGCGCGGGTGTCGCCTCGGTGGCGGTGTACGCGATCGCCTCCAGCGGGCGCGGCGGTGCGACCCCCGTCAAACTCGCCCTGGGCGGCGCGGCGATCAACGCGCTGCTCGTCTCGGTGACGATGGGGGTACTGACCACCAGCGCGGCGACGCTGGACGAGTTCCGCTTCTGGCAGGTGGGCTCGATCGCGGGCCGGGACGCCGAAGTGGTGTCCCAGATCTGGCCGTTCCTGCTCATCGGCACCGTGCTGGTGGTCTCCGTGGCGCGCGGCCTCGACGCGCTGGCGCTCGGTGAGGACGTGGCGAAGGGGCTGGGCCAGAATGTCGCGGCCGTACGTGTGCTGGGCGGCCTCGGCGCGACGGTACTCACCGGCGTGGGCGTCGCGGCGGCGGGACCGATCGCCTTCGTCGGACTGGCCGTTCCGCATATCGCCCGTGCGATCGTCGGCACCGACCACCGCTGGGTGCTTCCGATGGCCGCGCTGATCGGGCCCGTGATGCTGCTGGTCTCGGATGTGATCGGCCGGATCGTCTTCCCGCCGAGCGAGGTGCCCGCGGGGGTGATGACGGCGCTCCTCGGGGTGCCGTTCCTGGTCGCGCTCGTACGCAGGAAGGCGGTACCGGCGTGACGGCCGTACGCAGGAAGGCGGTACCGGCGTGACGGCGCTGACGTCGAAGGACCCGGGGAAGGGCGCGAGCAGGGGTGCGGGGAAGGTGGACGCGGCCCACGCGTCCGGCGGGACCGCCGGGGTGCGGCCTGCCGGATACGCGCGGATACGGATCGGCCGCGGCACCTTCCTGCTGCACCGGCGGGCGGCGGCGGTGGCCGGCGCGCTCACCGTCACGCTGGCGGCCGTCTGCGTCGTGTATCTGAGCGTCGGCGAGAGCTTCGTGGCGCCCTCCGAGGTCCTGAAGGTGCTGAGCGGGCAGCCGTCGTCGGACGAACTCGTCGTCGGCACACTGCGCCTGCCGCGCATGATGGCGGGGCTGTTCGTCGGGCTCGCGTTCGGTGTCGCGGGCGCGCTGATCCAGACCGTCGCCCGCAATCCGCTGGCCAGCCCCGACATCATCGGTATCAGCCAGGGCGCGAGCGCGCTCACGGTCGGCGCGATGACCTTCGGTGTCACCTCGTTCAGCGTGCTGCCGTATCTCTCCGTCGTCGGCGGGATCCTGGCGGCGGCGCTGGTGTACGTGTTCGCCTGGCGCGGCGGGCTGCACGCGACCCGGTTCGTACTCATCGGGATCGGCTTCGCGATCGCGCTGCGTTCCATCACCACGCTCTTCCTGACCAAGGGCGACTATCTCGTCGCCCAGCAGGCGCAGATCTGGATGACGGGATCGCTCAACGGCCGCGGCTGGGACGAAGCCGCACCGCTGGGGTGGCTGCTGCTGGGGCTGGTGCCCGCGATGCTGTGGGCGGCGTACGCGCAGCGCACGGTGTCGCTGGACGACGACACGGCCACCGCGCTGGGGGTACGGCTCGGCCGCGTCCGGCTGGGTCTCGTACTGCTCGGTGTGGTGCTGGCGTCGGTCGCGACCGGCGCGGCGGGGCCGGTGGACTTCGTGGCGCTGCTGGCCCCGCAGATCGCCCGGCGGATGACCCGTACCGCGCAGATCCCGCTGCTGTGCTCGGCGTTGACGGGCGCGGTGATCGTCGTACTCGCGGATCTGCTGGCCCGCAGGCTGCTGTCGCCGACGGAGCTGCCGGTGGGGGTGCTGACGGCGGCGGTGGGGGCGCCGTATCTGATCTGGCTGATCGTCCGGAGCCGTGCGGTGGGCGCGGGGGCGGGTACGGGGGCGAGTGCGGGTACGGGGGCGGGTGTGCGCGCAGGTGCGGGTGTACGTGCAGGTGTACGAAAGGGAGGGACCGCATGAGCAGGCTCATGGCCCGCGAGCTGACGCTCGCCTATGAGGACCGCACGGTCGTGCACGAGCTGGAACTGGCCGTCCCCGACGGGCGGGTGACCGTGATCGTCGGCCCCAACGCCTGCGGCAAGTCGACGACACTGCGCGCGCTGGGGCGGCTGCTGAAGCCGCGCGGCGGCTCGGTGCTGCTCGACGGCGAGGAACTGGCGAAGATCCCGACGAAGCGCATCGCCCGGTCGATCGGGCTGCTGCCGCAGTCGCCGGTCGCGCCGGAGGCGATCACGGTCGCGGACCTGGTCTCGCGCGGACGCCAGCCGCACCAGCACTGGTGGCAGCAGTGGTCGGACGAGGACGAGCGCGCGGTGACGGAGGCGATGGCCCGGACGGCGGTGACCGAGCTGGCCGACCGGCTGGTGGACGAGCTCTCGGGCGGACAGCGCCAGCGGGTGTGGATCGCGATGGCCCTGGCCCAGGAGACCGATCTGCTGCTCCTCGACGAACCGACGACCTTCCTGGACATCGCGCACCAGGTGGAGGTCCTCGACCTGGTGCGCCGGCTCAACCACGAGCAGGGCCGTACGGTCGTGATCGTCCTCCACGACCTCAACCAGGCGGCCCGCTACGCCGACCATCTGGTCGCGATGAAGTCGGGCCGCGTCGTGGCGGAGGGCCACCCGGCGGAGGTGGTGACCGCGGACCTGGTCCAGGAGGTCTTCGGCCTCGCCTCGGTGGTGATCCCGGACCCGGTGACGGGCTCCCCTCTGGTCATCCCGGGAGCCCCGTTCCAACCGGAGGGGACGGGGGCGTAGCTGGTGGTTGCTCTGTCTGCTCTGTCTGCTCTGTCTGCGGGTGAGGACCGAGGGGTAGTCGGGGTGGGCCGGTAGGTCCCGTGCCACGCGGGGGCCGCCCCTCTGGCTTTGAGTTTCGCGACTCCGGGCCGGGCGTCAAGGGCGCTCCTCCGTCGCGTCGGCAAGCCGATTCCGCTGCGCTCCACCCTTGACTCCCGTCCCTCCATCGCAAGTGCGGACAGGCGGGAGGGGCGGCCCGGGGGAAGGGGTCCCCGGGGAGATCCGTTGAGGGTCCCGGTTTCCTCCCCGGCCTGCGGCCCGGTGGGTGCTCTGCGCGGCAGTGGAATGGGGCGGTGACGACACCGGCTCAGCGACAGACCGTCCACTGCTCGCTGGGGCTCAGTCCCGTGCCTGAGATCCGTGAGCACGTGGCACCCCAAGCGCAACGCGGACAAGCCTGCGCCCCCTCAAGGGCCCGAACGGGCCGGTGTGTCTGCCCTTTTCGCCGGTCGGGGACCTGTGAGGACGCTTCCCGCGTCACTAGGACGCAAGAGACGTCCGAAGGACATCGCCGGACCCATCGCCGCGCCATTCCCGGGGAAAGGGGCTCACCAAGCCCCACCCATGCCCCATATGCCCACATTTGGAAGAGTGCTGGGGAGTCCCGCGAGGCGGTCATGTGTCCCCAGTTGCGTTAGACGGGTCCCAGGGCAGGCCCTCAACTGGCCCACCCACACCCGCCACGGACACACCCACGCCACCAACCACCCACCCCAGGCACGGGACTGAACCCCGGCAAGCAGCGGACAGAAAGCCGCTGAGCCGGTGTCGTCACCGCCCCACTCCACTGTCGCGCAGCCCCGCAGGGCCCACCGGGCCGCAGGCCGGGAAAGAAACAGACACCCCCAACTCAGCCCCCCGGGGACCCCTTCCCCCGGGCCGCCCCTCCCGCCTGTCCGCACTTGCGATGGAGGGACGGGAGTCAAGGGTGGAGCGCAGCGGAATCGGCGCAGCCGACGCGACGCAGGAGCGCCCTTGACGCCCGGCCCGGAGTCGCGAAACTCAAAGCCAGAGGGGCGGCCCCCGCGTGGCACGAAACCACCCGGCCCACCCCGACTACCCCTCGGCCCTCACCCGCAGACAGAGCACACAGAGCAAACAGAGCAACCACCCGAGCAACCACAAGCCAGCACCCCGACCGCAGGACCGGGAAACGGAACGGAATCGTGCAGGGCGGCGAACGCGGACGGGAACGTCCCGCGTTTGAGCTTGATCATGCGACGGGGCCGAGGCGGTTCCGCCGGAAAATAGTAGCCATGGACATAGTAGCTATGTAATCTATTCGCCATGAGCAAGGGTTCACCGAGCCCCACGCCCGGCTTCCTGGTGTGGCGGCTCGCCAACAAGTGGCGCGTCGCGGTCGACCGCGCGGTGGCTCCGCTGGGTCTCACCCACGCGCAGTACGTAGTGGTCGCGTCGCTGCACGGCATGCAGCGCGCCGGCGAGCGGCCCAGCCAGCGCCGGCTCGCCGACCACACCGGTCTGGAGGCGCTGTACGTCTCGAAGCTGGCGCGCGTCCTGGAGTCGGCCGGTCTGATCGAGCGCACCCGCGACCCCCGCGACCCGCGCGCCGTACAGCTCGCCCTCACCGAGCAAGGACAGGCTGTCACGCGGCAGGCCATCGCGGTGGTCCAGGAACTGCTCCAGCAACTGCTGGAGCCGCTCGGCGGCCTCAACGCCCCGCGGACGCGCGCGTTCACCGACGAGCTGACGACCCTGCTCGACGTACCTCTCGCTCCATCCGTACCGAACGACCAGAGCACTCGGAGGAGAACACCATGACCACCGCCGCCACCAATCCCGCCGCCGATGCCCGCACCGTCGCCCTGGCCCACTACGCCGCCCGCGGTGTCCTGGAGCACATCCTGGCCCGGCACGGCGCCACGTTCCAGCAGCAGGTCACCCTGCGCGCGGCCATCACCACCGAGACCCCGCAGACGCCGGACGATCTCATCACCCAGGTCCAGGGCTTCCTCAAGGCCGATCCGGCCGACATCCGCGCCACCCTCGACGAACTGCTGGCCAAGCAGCTGCTCGTCATGGACGGCGCACATCTTCACCCGACGGACGCGGGGCGCGAGCTGCTCGCCGCCACCGGCGCGGAGACCGCGCCCGTCTCCGCCCGCATCTGGGGCGGGATACCCGCCGAGGACCTGACCGCCGCCGGCCGCGTCCTCGCCCTGGTCACCGAGCGCGCCAACGCGGAGCTTGCGGCGCGGACCGCCTGACCCCACGACCGGTCCCGCAACCGGCTCCGGTCACGGGCTGGTTGGGGTGAGGCCGTTGATCCGGATCATGGAAGCGCGGAGATACAGGCCGGCGAGGTGGCCCTGCGGGGCCTTGTCCCAGCGGGCGGCGATGCCGCGCCAGGCTTTCAGCTTGTTGATCAGTCGCTCGACAGCCTTCCTCGACTTGTAGAGGCCGGTGTCGTGGCTGACGGGCCAGGCCACCGCTGCCGCCCTTCTTCTTCCGGCTGGCGGCCTTGATCTGGTGTCTTCGCAGGTAGGTGCGGTTGCCGCGAGACGAGTACGCCTTGTCCCCGGCGACCGCGCCGGGCCGGGTGCGGGGACTGCCGACCGGCCGGCGGACCCGCACCTTCGCCGACACGGGGATGAACTGCGGGCTGTCGGCGGCCTGCCCCGGCCCGAACTGCTGCCCCCTGCGGATTGATCACAACCAGAGACTGGGTCTACTGGCCCCCGAGGACTTTCCCCCGCGCTTCCGCGCGCTTCAGATACGCCGCGTGCTCCGCTTCCAGGTCCACCACCGTGAACTCCTGGAACTCCATGATCAATTGAGACGCCAGCACCCACCCGATCCGCCAGTCCTCGAACGTCACCCCATCCGCGTCATACACCACCGGAAACGCCCCACCCGGCTGGTACAGCGCCCCGTGCACCCCCGCCGGCACGAACGCCCGCACCCGCAGCGCCACATACACCTCACGCAAATGCGGACACGCACCCACCGACGTCACCGCACACGGCACACACACCGGCGGATGCGTCGTGACATAACCCGGCTCCCACAACTCCGGACCATCCACGTCCTCCCCCACCAGCCACAGCGTCCCCTCACCCGTACGGTCCGACGGCCCACCACAGACCTGGCACAACAGCTTCCGCATCGCCCGCCGCTGCCGCAGGAAATGCACCTTCCCAAACTCCGGCCGCCCCTTCCCCGGACTGATCCCGATCCGCTTCCACAGCACACCCATCTCATCGCGCTCATACACCCCCTCATCCGCATACGCGATACCACCGCCCCTCACCACCACCACACCCGCAGGCCGCTGCTCCGACGACCAACACGCGATATACGGCACGACATCCGGCCGCGAAAACGCACCCACCGGAGGCCTGCCCACCGGCGCGGTCACGAGCAACCACCCTCGCCCGGCAGCCCGACCGGCAGAACCAGCTCCGCCCAGACCACCTTGCCCGGCCGCCCGGTCCGCTCGGCCACCCCCCACGCGTCCGCCAACGCATCGACCAGAAAGAGCCCCCGCCCATTCACCGCCCCCGAATCCGGCACACACGGAAGCGGACGCGCGTCCGAACCGTCGTGAACCTCGATCCGCAGAGCACCCGAACTGCGGAAGTACCGCGTCTCGATGGTCTGCTCCGGCGTCACCCTCGCGTGCACGCCCGCGTTCGTCAGAAGTTCCGACAGGATCAGGACGGCCGAGTCCTCAAGGACGGACAGCCCCCACTCCGCCAGCGCCTTCCGTAACTCCAGCCGCGCCAGCGCCACACACCTCGGGTGACCGCTCCACCGCAGCACAATGCGGCAATCCCTCTGCTGGTTTCTCGCCATGTTCGTCAAAGTAGAGAAAACGGAATGCGGCCAGCCAGACAGAAGTTATGCACTTTTCATGACGTGCCATCAGAAGTGCATTGGCACGATGCAGTTACGCGAAAACGCCGAGGTGAGTGCCGACTTCCCGCATCTCCGTGGTGAGGGTGCGGCGCTTCCGCGTCACCTCTTCGAAGGTGACCGCGGCGGACGACTGGTGACGGAACCACTCGGGCGCGATCTCGTCCAGGCGGGACAGCTCCTCCATAGCGGCCGTGGGATCGCCTGCCCGGACATGTGCGCGAGCGAGGTCGAGCCGGTAGCGGTTCCCGTCATTGGTGCTGGGACCGCCCAGTCTCTTCCAGTTCTTCTCTTTGAGGTTCGCTTCCTCGTCGGACTTGCGGATCACCGCACGCGCGTCCCCGGCGACCATGAAGTCCTCCAATTCCTTCATGGACGCGGTGACGGGCCCGAACATCGACCAGTGACGCAACAGATTCTTGTGCGTGGAACCCACCGCTTTCGCGGCTGTGCCCGCCGCCTTGCGTAGCGACTTGGCCTCCTTGGGGCGGTTGTTACGGGCCGCCGCAGCGGCTGCCTCCATCGCCAGACCACCCCATGTCGCGTACTCGTCGGGGGTCGCTCCGGTGATCTTCGGCTCGATCAGATCCATCGTCGCTACGGCGATGTCCTCCGCCTCGTCGAACCGCTCGGTCCGCATGAGCATCCAGCACATGCCGCCGACCCCGGAAGCCGCGACAAGCTGGTTCCCCGCCGCCTTGGCATCGGCGATAGCCACCCGGACGGCCCCATGAGCGAGGTCGTACTGCCTGATCTGCGTCAGATACCGGCCGGCCAGTTGCAGAGCCTGAGAACGGGCCACCAGGGCCTTCGCGCGCTCCTCGCCCGAGTCGTAGTAGGCGACCGCGTCGTTCGCGGCAAGGATGAGAGCCGGAAGGTCAGCCGCAATGCTCCGGTAGCTGTCCTCGAAGTAGAGGACGGAGTTGTCATGTGTCATGCGCCGCAAGCGCGACACATCCGGCTCGTCCCCGACGGGAGCACTCACCGAAGCGAGCCCGACGGCCGGTGTCAAGGCGATTCGGAGATCACGCAAACGCATTCCGTTGGAGTTGTCGTGCGCGACAGGCGCGGGAACGCCTGAGGCCATGAGCGCGGACGTCCTCACGTTGAAGGCGCGGGCGATGGCGTGCAGGGTCTCCATACGCACCCCGTCATGCCCTTGCTCGATCCTGCGGACAGGTCCGACAGAGAGCCCGGCATGGTGTGCCAGCTCCTCTTGGCTCCACCCCGCAGCGCGCCGGTACTTCCTTACGTTGCTGGCCAGTTCGTCCGACATGCGCCACCGTCCTTTCCGATTCCAGCGTACGACGACGAAGGACACCTCATCCTGAGGACGCAGCGCGCGGAACCGAAATGCCCAGCGCGGCAGTCCTCGACCGACACCGCCCCGGCACCCGCTTCCTCCGCCGACTGATCGAGCCCACACGCCCCCACCATGCCGTCCCTACCATGCTGCTTCCGCCCCTCCGATGCCCATGCTGACGGCCTACCATCGGTTGCAGGCCGTCAGCCCTCTCCAAGGCGGCATCTGTGGCCATGATCGAGCAGTTGCGAAAGGGCACCCCGTGACGACTCAATCCCCCCGTTGGATCAAGTCCTCCTACAGCGAGAACGGCGGCGCCTGCGTGGAGGCCGCCGCCAACCTCGCCGCCCCACGCGGCATGGTCCCCGTCCGCGACTCCAAGAACCCGGACGGTCCGGTCCTGGACATCACCGCCAACGCGTTCACCTCGTTCATAGAGGCCGTCAAGGCGGGCGAGTTCACCCGCACCCCCGCCACATGACCCGCGCACCGCAACACTGACCCACGCCGTTCCCCAAGCCTCACCCCTCCGGAACGGCGAGGCTCTTCGTCCCGCCCTCCGTCCCACCCAGGCTCAGGCCAGAGCGTCGATGGCCTTCACGACGAGAGCCCGCGCCTCGGCGCCGTACACGGCCCTGCTCCACAGTTACGCGAAAGTGAGCGGGTACGAAAGGGCAGCACAGGCCGCCGCGGTTCAGCTTCGGTCCGTACGGTGTCTCGGTTGTTCGACGCCATCAAAGAAGGGGCGGATCTCTGACGTCATGATTGCCCATGAGATGGCCGCCATGCGCCGCGCCATCGCGATTTCCGCTCAGGGGCTGGGGTCGACCAGCCCCAACCCGCCTGTTGGTTGCGTAATTCTCGACAGTGATGGGCGGACCGTTGGCGAGGGATATCACGTACGCAAGGGCGAGTCACACGCGGAAGTCAATGCCCTTGCCGCCGCCGGCAGACGGGCGGAGGGCGGGACGGCTGTCGTCACGCTGGAGCCATGCAACCACTACGGGCGCACGCCGCCATGCCGCGAAGCTCTGATCAACGCGAAAGTCGCCAAAGTACTCATTGCCGTGATGGATCCAACGTCGCGCGGCGAAGGCGGGGCGGAACTTCTGCGAAAAGCCGGTATAGAAGTCCAGCAAGGCTGTCTGGAGGACGAGGCGCTTCTCGTTCTGGGTCCTTGGCGAGCCTCCCTGAAGGACGACCGCCCCTTCATTACCTGGATCTATGAAGCGAGTGCGGATGGAAACCCCGATGCTTCTCTCACGCAGGGGGTCACACTTGAGGAGATGAACTCACTTCGGGAGTCGTACGATCTCGTCATCGGCCACGGCGGCATCGAAGAAGGGAGGCCGCGCAGTCACGGCAGCGATGTATTCCAGCTTCCGCGCGGACCGCTGAGCGGCGACCCCGCCGAGACGATCAGAGTCCTCCGCGACACAGGGGCGCGATCCGTTCTGCTGGCCGGCGCGATCGATGAAATATCTGCGATCACTTCAACGGGGTTGGTTGATCAAGTGATCGCCTATCTTCCGAAAACGCCGTACTCATGGTCGCCCGACATGGATTCGACCCGAACCATGGCCGTCCCGGACGGTTTTCAGCTCACCGAAGTGACCCGACGGGCAGCCTATGTCCGCCTGGTCGGACGCAGGACCTGATTGCTCCAGTGTCGCCTTCGCGCTCTCTGGTCGGATTCGGCCTCGGTCTTCCGTACATGCCACGCGCTCTCCATAACCAACGAGCCTTCGCGGACCCTGCGCCTCCTCATGTCAGAAGTGGAACAGTCCCGGAACCAGCCGATGCCGGGGTCTCAGGCCCCGCCCCGACCTGCCTAACGCAACACCCCGCACATGAGCCGCGCCGCAACGGGGCCCAGCCCCCGAAGCCGCCGAGCGTGGATCGAGGAGTCCGCCCCATGGATCTGAAGCGCTACACGCACGCGGACGCGCGGGATGTGCGTTCGCTGCTGCTGGACATCCATGACGAGGTGTACGCCGGTGATCCGGATCCGTTCCACCTGCGTGAGCGTTTCTCCTACTTTGTCGACCTCTGGTCCTCGCGGGAGGACTGGCAGTGCGTTTCCGGCTGGGAGGAGGGCGGCCCGGTGGGCTACGCGTACGGTTCGATGTTCAAGCCGGGCGGCTGGTGGAAGGGGCACCGGCGTCCTTCCGGCCTCAGGGGCTCCGTGTTCGCTCTGTCCGAACTCATGGTGATTCCCCAGTGGCGCGGCACCGGACGTGCGCGGCAGATCCACGACGCGTTACTCAGCTCGGTGTCCGCCGACATGGTCACACTCACGGTGGACACCGAACACCCCAGAGTCCAGGCTCTGTACGAGCGCTGGAACTACAGCAAGGCAGGCGAGGCAAAGCCCTCCGACGACTCCCCGCTGTATGCCGTTATGGTCCGGAAGCTGGTATCCGCGACCTGAGTCGAATTGACTGGTGGAACGTATGACGACGCTGGCTGTGACCGGGCACATGGACCTCACCGAGGAAAGCGTGGCGCTCGTGCGGGGTGCGCTGCGTGAGGTGTTGGTGGCGTATCGCGGGGATCTCACCGGGGTGTCGTGCATCGCGGCCGGGGCCGACAGTCTGTTCGCGCAGGAGGTCCGTGCGCTCGGGGGGCGGCTGGTGGTGGTGATTCCCTCTCGGGACTACCGGGAGAAGAAGGTGAAGCCGGACCACGCTCCGGTCTTCGATCTCTTGGTGCGGGAGGCGGCCGAGGTTGTGGTGATGCCGTACGAGACGGCGAACCGGGCGGCATACGAGGGTGCCAACGCGGAGCTGTTGAAGCGGGCCGACCGGCTGGTCGCGGTGTGGAACGGCGAGCCCCCGACCGGCAAGGGCGGCGGCACGGCGGATGTGGTGATCGAGGCGCGCGAGGCCGGTCTCCCGGTGGACGTGGTGTGGCCGGACGGCGCCGCCCGGCGTGCTTCCCGTCCGTGAACGCGAGCCCGCCCGGTGACGGTTCGTCTCCGCACGCGGGCGGGCCCGATCTGCCCACCCGCGCCAAGGCCGGCTCCGCCGGACGCCGGGTCTACCGGCGGCGGGCCCGCCAGATCAGGTACAGGGCCGAGGCCACCGCCGCCGTGCGGAGGACCGGTGGCCACGTGTCCGCGAGGGCCTCGGCCATGGCGGTGTCCGGGATCGGGGCGCCCCAACGGCCGTCCAGGCGGCCCCAGAGCCAGATCAGGCCCCCGCCCGCCGAGACGCCGGGGAGGCCGAAGACCGCCCATTTCGCCTCGGCCCGGGAGAGGGTCCGGGAGGCGTACGCGAGGAGCCAGCCGCCGATCAGGGCCAGCCAGGTGCCGGCGATCGCGCCCACCACCAGCAGCGCGGCGGCCAGCAGCAGGAAGGGGTTGGAGAGTCCGGCCTTCTTCGGGGCGGCCTCCTTCTGGGCCTTGGCAGCCTTGGCAGCCTGGGCCTTGAGAGCCTTGGCTGCCTTCTGCCCCTCCGGGGCTTCGTCCCCGGATTCCCCGGAGGTCCCGGAGGCACCGGAGGTCCCGGCCTTCCCGCGGCGCAGCAGCGCGCGCCAGCGGGCACGGGCCGACGACTCCGCCGCCTTGTCCCCGGCGGCTCCGCCGCCCTCCGCGCCCTCGCCGTCCTTCTTCTCGTCCGGATCCTCCGGCGGCGGTACGAGTATCTCCGGGATCTCGATCCCCGCCAGGATCCCCCGCTCGCCCGCCCCCGCGTCCATCGGACCCAGTCCGATCCGCCACCAGTCCGGCTCGCCGAAGGCCGCGGGCCGCGGGCCCGTCCGCTGTTCCGGCAGAACGAGGTCCTCTTCCGTGAAGACCGGCTCCGTCTTCCGCTGCTCGGGCACGGCCGGCCGGGGCTCCTCCGGTTCGGCGGCCCGGCTCCATCCCCCGCGCCGGTCCCCGCCGTCCGAGGACGCCGCCTCCACCACCGCGTCCGGTGTGCCCAGCCGCCCCAGGATCCGGCGGACGGCCGCCGGGCTGTCCCCGCCGAACTTCCCGCGCTGCCGGTCGATCTCGTTCCGCAGCGTCGACACCAGCCGCATCCGGTCCCCGGACGGCAGCTGCCGCTGCTGCGCCGCGTCACCGACACGACTCAGGTAGTCGTAGACGAGCTGGTCGCTCTCGATCCCCACACAGTCCTCCGCACAAGCGCGCCGCCACACGCGATGGTGTCGGAGTCATCCCCGAACGTCCACCCCGAACACGCGCGCCGTACCCCCCGTACGGAGAAGGTACGAAGCAGACTCGGCATCACACCCGCCGCCGACCCCGGGCCCCGCGGCGCGGGCGGAGCGCCCCTCAGGGGCTAACGTGGAACGGATGGGGAACCGCGAAGGCTGAGCAGGAGGCGCACGTGCCCGAAGGAACCGGCGGTACGCCACCGCGGACGCTCGCGGAGGCCCTGCGTACCCAGAGCGACGACTCCCTGGCCGCCCTGCTGCGCGCCCGGCCCGATCTGCTCACCCCCGTACCCAGCGATCTCTCGCAGCTCGCGACACGCGCGGGCACCCGTGCCTCGGTCGTACGGGCCCTCGAACGCCTCGACCGGTTCACGCTCCAGACCGCGGAGGCGCTGGCCGTCGCGCCGGAGCCCGCGCCGTACGAGACGCTGCGCGCGCTGCTGACCGGCGACGAGGGCGATCCCCGGATCGAGGCGGCGCTGCCCGGCACCGTGCGCACGCTCCGTGACCGGGCCCTGATCTGGGGTGGTGACGACCGGCTGCGGCTGGTCCGTACCGCCCGTGAACTCCTCGCGCCGTCCCCCGTCCATCCCTCGCCGACCGGTCTCGGTCCGACCGTCGCCGAGGCCACCTCCGGTATGTCCCCCGGCCGGCTCCAGGAGATCCTGGCCGCGGCCCGGCTGCCCTCCACCCACGATCCGGTCTCCGCCGTCGCCTCGCTGACCGCGCTCTTCACCGACCGCACCCGGATGGCCGCCCTGCTCGACACCGCGCCGATGGAGGCGCTCTCGGTGCTGGACCGGCTGGTGTGGGGGCCGCCGTACGGAGAGGTCACATCGAGCCCGACGCCGCCCGTGCAGTGGCTGCGGGACCGCGGACTGCTGCTGCCCGCGACCACCCGTACCGTCGTACTGCCGCGCGAGGCCGCGCTGCATCTGCGCGCCGGGCGCGCGCACCGTACGCCGGAGCCCGTCGCACCCGATGTCGCGCCCCGCGCCTCCGAGACGGCGGGCGGCTCGGCGGTCGGCTCGGCAGGCGTCTTGCCGGGCGGGTCCGCGAGTGGCTCGGCGGGCGGCTCGCTCGGCGGCTTCGCGAACGCCGGAAACCGGGCGCACATCGTGGACAGTACGGCCGCGGCCCAGGCGTACACCACGCTCGCCACCGTCGAGGAGCTGGCCAAGGACTGGAACGAGGGCGGTCCCAACGTCCTGCGCGCCGGCGGACTCTCCGTACGCGATCTCAAGCGCACCGCCGCCGCCCTGGACGTCTCCGAGTCCGTGGCCGCCTTCTGGGTCGAACTCGCCTACACGGCGGGGCTGCTGGCCACGGACGGCGAACCGGACGAGCGGTACGCGCCGACACCCGCGTACGACGACTGGCAGGAACTGTCCTCGCCCGAGCGCTGGGCCCGGCTCGCCACCGCCTGGCTGACGGCGACCCGTACGGCGGGCCTGGTCGGCAGCCAGGACAGCAAGGGCCGGACGCTCGCGGCCCTCGGCCCGGATCTGGACCGCGGTCCCGCGCCCGAGGTACGGCGCCGGATCCTGGAGCTCCTCGCCACCCTCCCCGAGGGCACGGCCCCCGACCCCGAATCACTGCTGGCGCGGCTGCGCTGGGAACGTCCGCTGCGCGGCGCGTCCTCCGCCGGCCGGTCCGACGATCTGCGCTCACGGCTCGCGGCCTGGACCCTGAACGAGGCCGAGATGCTGGGGGTCACCGGCCGGGGCGCGATCTCGTCGCACGGCCGGGCGCTGCTCGCGCGCAGCTCCCCGGACGGCCGTGACACACGCGCGGCGGGCACAGGCATGGCGGGCACAGGCGTGGCGGCCACGCGTACGACGGACACGCGCGCGGCGGAAGCGGGTCTCGGCGGACCGCGCTCCGGCGACGGCGGTGTCATCGGTGTCCCCGGTGCCGGCCGTGGCGGACCGCGCCCGGCCGACGGCGGTCTCGGCGGACCGCGTTACGCGGACGGCGCCGTGCGCACCAGCGCCGAACTCACCGCCGCCGGGCTCCGGGCCGCCGCCGCGCTCGCGCCGCTGCTCCCCGAACCCCTCGACCATGTCCTGCTCCAGGCCGATCTGACCGCCGTCGCCCCGGGCCCGCTCCTGCGCCCGCTCGCCGAGCTGCTCTCCATCGCCGCCGATGTCGAGTCCAAGGGCGGGGCGACCGTCTACCGGTTCACCCCGGGATCGGTACGGCGCGCGCTCGACGCCGGGCAGTCCGCCTCCGATCTGCATGACTTCCTCAAGGCCCACAGCCGCACGCCCGTTCCCCAGCCGCTCGCGTATCTCATCGACGATGTGGCGCGCAAGCACGGCCATCTCCGGGTCGGTTCGGCCTCCGCGTACGTACGCTGCGACGACGAGGCCGTACTCGACGAGATCGTCGCGGACAAGCGGTCGCAGGGGCTGCGGCTGCGCCGTCTCGCCCCGACCGTCCTGGCCGCCCACGCCGATCCGACGACGCTCCTCGACGGGCTGCGCACCATGGGGTTCGCGCCCGCCGCCGAGTCCGCCGAGGGCGATGTGATGATCACCCGCGCCCATGCCCACCGGACCCCGCCCAGAGCCGCGCCCGCGCCGGTCCCGGACGGGCCGCCGGTGCCGGACTCGACGCTGCTCGGCGCGGCGGTGAGAGCGATCAAGGCGGGGGACCTGGCGGCCACGGTCGTCCGCAAGCCGGTCCAGGTGCCGGAGCCGTCCGCGCCCCTGTCGGCGGCGGCGGTCGCCGCCGCGGCTGCTGCGGCGACCGGGAACGGCGAACTCCCCCGTACGACCTCGGCCGAGACCCTCGCGACCGTCCAGGCCGCCGCCATGACGGGCTCGGCGGTCTGGATCGGCTACGTCAACGCGGACGGCGCGGCCAGCCAGCGGGTCATCGCCCCGGTGCGGGTGGAGGGCGGTTATGTGACGGCGTACGACCACACCGCGGACGAGATCCGTACGTACCCGCTGCACCGGATCACCGGGGTCGCCGAACTGGCCGACGACCCCGCGTAGAAGCCGTCACGCACCCGGCCCGGCGTCAGGGCGCCGCCACGTATCCGACGAGCTTGGCCATGTTCGCCACATACGCGGCGGTACTGATGCACAGCGGCGGCTCGGCGGGCCGGTACGGCGGCTCCAGCGGCGGGTCCATGGGTCCGTACGGCGAGGTGTCGCGGGTGTCGCCGACGTGCTTGCTCATATACGCCCTGCCGTCGTACGGCTCCGCCGAGCCCGGCCCCCGGTAGGGATTGGTGACCGCGTCCATCGGCGTCAGCCAGTGGTCGCGCGTCCCGAGACCGGCCACCAGCGCCGCCGCCTCCGCGTCCGTCACCGCCGGCAGGGGCAGCGGCGCGTCCCGCAGCAGATCGGACAGCTGGAGATCGCGCGGCGAGAAGTAGCGCGGCAGCGGGATGCGCCCGCCGTGCGCGTTGGCGGGCGACAGGGGTGACCGGGCGCGCAGACCGGCGATCTGGGCCGGGGTCAGCGCGGCCAGTTCCTCGTAGGTCGCGCGCAGACCGGCCAGGTCGACGGAGCGTCCCGCCGAGTAGTGGCTGAGCGTGTCCCTGTGGTCGTGGTCGTGGTAGTACGCGCCGTTGCGGATGTTGGAGCCGAAGCGGTGCACGAAGCGCGCGCGGTTCGTGCCGAGTTCCACGAAGGTCGGGTGCGTACGGCCCGCCAGCAGCGGATTCTCGGCAATCTGAGCGCTCGTCAGCCGACAGCTCTCCAGCCAGTCGAGGGCCTCGGGTACCCGGCGCAGATACGCGCGGTCGCCGGTCAGCCGGAAGTAGTGGAAGAGCTGCTGGACATTGGTCTGGGTGGTGTGGGTGGCGAGGGCGCGCGGTTCGTACGAGCGGGCTCCCGCCGGCGCCCCGGCGGGCCGGCCGCCCTTGGCCCGGGAGAGGTGCTGGAGGCCCCAGCCCGCCTGCGGTCCCGGCTGCTGCATCCGGCGCAGACACTCCATCGCCCGTGTGACGGGACCGATCAGATCGCGGCGCCCGAGCGTCGAGACGCACATCAGCAGGAACTTGATGTTCTCGCCCAGGACGTCGTCGTTGAAGGTGACCTGCTGGGTGTACTCGCCGTCCTCCATGCCGTGCCGTACCCCGGCGGGCAGCCACGGCGGACGCTTCTCGGGCCAGGGCGTACGGCTGACCGATCCCGGGAACGCAGGAAAGCGCTGCGGCCAGCCGCCGTCGGCGGCCCCGCCCCTGAACTGCGAGGCGAGCAGAAAGCCGATGACGCGGTCGAGCGAGCGCTTGAAGCGCGGATCGCGGCGCTCCGCGTACAGCCGCAGGATGAGCTGGGCGGCGGACGAGGTGCCCGCGTCGTCGAAGGTGGCGTTGCCGTAGTAGTGCTGGAACTCCTCCAGCCGCCAGCCGTTGGCGCCGATGGTCGCGTACCAGTCGCGCAGGGAGTCCTCACCGGCGAAGTCATGGATGTAGTTCCAGCCGCCGACGGGGAGCTGGGCCTCGACGAGCGCGAGACCGGTCCGCGCGGCGGCCCGGTAGCAGACCTCCTCGCCGGTCGCGTGGTACGCGTCGAGCATGCTGTGCCCGACGGACGGGGTGCCGGGGGGCTGGACCCAGCACATGGTGCGCTTGGCCTCCATCTCGCCCCAGGTGACGGAGAGGTCGGGCAGATAGTTCCAGACGTAGCCACCTCTGTAGGAGACGGTCCCGTCCATGAACGCGACGGCCCGCCGTATGGCCCGGACGGTCTCGGCGCGCGGCGTCGGCGGCGGCCCCGCCATGGAGGTGGCCGGGGTGCCGGCCGCCGCGGCGGCGGTCCCGGGGAGCAGCACGGCCGGGGCCGTGAGCAGGGGAGTCATGGCTATGTGATGGAACGTGCGGCGGCTCAAGGGCTTCTTCATGGGCGAAGTGCCTTCCTGGAAGGTGGTGGAACACTGGTGCCGCTTTCCACCACGGGAAGGTAGTGACACTCCGCACGCTCTTCAAGTATGTGGACAACAATTTCGTACACGAACAGAGTCAGTCGGTCGCCCTGCCCTTCGCGGGCTTCGCGGACTTCACCGGCTTCACCGACCGCGTCCACGGCATCTTCGGCCTCGTCAGCTTCTTCGGTTCGCCCGCCTTGGCCGCCTTCTCGGCCTTCTCCACCCTCGCCGCCTTCTCCGGCCTCTTCGGCTTCCGCGACGTGCCAGGCCTCTCCGCCTTGCCCGCCCTGCTCGGCTTGCCCGGCTTCTCCGGTACCGCCTCCAGCGCGTGGAAGCGCCGGCCGATCCGCCGTCCCAGGAGCAGATACGCGATCAGCGCGCCGCCTGTGTTCAGGATCACATCGTCCACGTCGAAGGCCCGCCCCTGGACGATCGCGCCCTGAGCCAGCTCCACCAGCACCATCACCACCGCGGTGAGCATCACCACCCGCAGCATGCGCATCCTGCGCGGTACGAGCACCGGGAGCAGCAGCCCGAAGGGCGCGCCCAGGACCAGATTGCCGCCGATCTGCTTGCAGGCGGCGAGGAACGTGTAGTCCTCCATGTACTGGCGCAGTGAGCGCCCCGGCCGCAGATTGGCGCCCGCGATCTCGGCCGACGCGGGGGACGGCGTCAGTGTCAGCTTGGCCAGCACGGCGGAGAAGACCACCAGCGCGACAAGCGCCACGGACACGATGAGGATCCGCGCCACGGTCCGGCCCCATGACATACGCGATGACTTACGCGACGACATACGCGCGGACCCACGCGCCGGCACCTCCCGGGACCTGCCGCGCGCCCTGCCCCGCGATCTGCCCCCGGACACACCCGTCCGCGCGGCTCTGTCCGGCCCGGTTCCTTCCGTCTCAGCGGTCATAGCACCCTGGTGCCCCCGCCACGTCGGCGTAAGCCCTGGGAAGTTCTCCGGTCCGGATCCGCTCGGGATGCGCGACACTGGTCGTTTGGCAACGGAAAGGGCGCCGCTGTGAATGGACCTCTCATCGTCCAGAGTGACAAGACACTGCTGCTCGAAGTCGACCATGAGCAGGCGGACGCCTGCCGCCGCGCCATCGCGCCGTTCGCCGAACTGGAGCGCGCTCCCGAGCACATCCACACCTACCGGCTGACCCCGCTCGGGCTGTGGAACGCCCGTGCCGCGGGTCATGACGCCGAACAGGTGGTCGACGCGCTGGTGGCGTTCTCGCGGTATCCCGTACCGCACGCCCTGCTCGTCGATGTCGCCGAGACGATGGCGCGCTACGGCCGGCTCACCCTCTCCAAGCACCCCACCCACGGTCTCGTCCTGACCTCCACGGACCGTCCGGTGCTGGAGGAGATCCTCCGTTCCAAGAAGGTCCAGCCGCTGGTCGGCGCCCGGATCGACCCGGACACCGTCGCCGTGCACCCCTCCGAGCGCGGCCAGATCAAGCAGACGCTCCTCAAGCTGGGCTGGCCGGCCGAGGACCACGCCGGTTACGTCGACGGCGAGGCGCACGCCATCGAGCTGGACGAGACCGGCTGGGCGCTGCGCCCGTATCAGAAGCAGGCCGTCGAGGGCTTCTGGCACGGTGGCTCCGGTGTGGTCGTCCTCCCCTGCGGCGCGGGAAAGACGCTGGTCGGGGCGGGTGCGATGGCCGAGGCCAAGGCGACGACCCTGATCCTGGTCACCAACACCGTCTCCGCCCGGCAGTGGAAGCACGAACTGGTGAAGCGCACCTCGCTCACCGAGGACGAGATCGGCGAGTACAGCGGTACGAGGAAGGAGATCCGCCCGGTCACCATCGCCACGTACCAGGTGCTGACGACCCGTCGTAAGGGCGTCTATCCGCACCTTGAGCTGTTCGACTCCCGCGACTGGGGGCTGATCATCTACGACGAGGTGCATCTGCTGCCCGCCCCCGTCTTCAAGTTCACCGCCGATCTCCAGGCCCGCCGCCGGCTCGGGCTGACCGCGACGCTCGTACGGGAGGACGGCCGGGAGTCGGACGTCTTCTCGCTGATCGGGCCGAAACGGTTCGACGCGCCGTGGAAGGAGATCGAGGCGCAGGGCTATATCGCCCCCGCGGACTGTGTCGAGGTACGGGTCAATCTCACCGACAGCGAGCGTCTCGCGTACGCGACCGCCGAGCCGGAGGAGAAGTACCGGTTCTGCGCGACGACCGCGACCAAGCGGAAGGTGACGGAGGCGCTGGTACGCAAGCACCGGGGCGAGCAGACCCTCGTCATCGGCCAGTACATCGACCAGCTCGACGAGCTGGGCGAGCATCTCGACGCGCCCGTCATCAAGGGCGAGACCAGCAACGCGCAGCGCGAACTGCTCTTCGAGGCGTTCCGGCAGGGCGAGATCTCGGTGCTCGTCGTGTCGAAGGTCGCGAACTTCTCGATCGATCTGCCGGAGGCGACGGTCGCGATCCAGGTGTCGGGTACGTTCGGCTCCCGCCAGGAGGAGGCCCAGCGCCTGGGCCGGGTGCTCCGCCCCAAGGCGGACGGCCACGAGGCGCGCTTCTACTCGGTCGTCGCCCGGGACACCATCGACCAGGACTTCGCGGCGCACCGGCAGAGATTCCTCGCGGAGCAGGGGTACGCGTACCGGATCGTGGACGCGGACGAGCTGCTCACGGAGAACTGAGAGCGGAAAGCTGAGAGCGGAAAGCTGAGGCGGGGCGCGGGTCGGACGCGGGGTAGCGGCCCGGGTGTACGGGCACGGGTCCGGGTCCCGCGTAAAGCGGGTGCTCAGCCCGTGCCCGTTGGCGTAGTTACCCCTGGACCCGGGTCCGGACCGACTCGGCGCGCGGTGTGGGCAGGGCCGGGCCCGTGGCCGCCCGCGCCATGCCCGCGCCCGTCCCCGTACGCCAGCCCGCGAACGCCAGCAGCCCCAGGGCGCACAGCGCGTACGGCGACGCCACCGGCTGCTGCCACCAGGCCAGCCGGAGATCCAGCTCGCCCTCGTGCGGTACGGCCCAGAAGCTGCGCGCCGTCCAGACCACCCCGACCGCCGCCGCCGTACGGAACCGCCGCTCCGCGATCAGCACCGCCAGCAGCGGTACGCACCACACCCAGTGGTGCGACCAGCTGATCGGCGACACCAGCAGCGCGGTCAGCGCGGTGACCAGTACGCCCCAGCGCTCCGACCCCGCCCGTACGACGGCCGTACGCGCCATCCACAGGCCGCCGGCCGCCGTGACCGCGGCGGCCACCGTCCAGACCGCGCCCGGCTCCGGGGTGTGCAGGACGCGTGCCAGCAGCCCTTGCAGCGACTGGTTGTCGATGATCCACGCCTTGCCGACCCTGCTGGTCTCGAAGACGCGCCGGGTCCAGAACTCGTCGCTGGCCTGCGGCAGTACGAGCACACCCAGCAGCACCGTGGCGGTGAGGGAGGCGAGGGCGGTCAGCCCGGCCCGTACGCGCCCGGTCACCAGCAGATAGACGATGAAGACGGCCGGGGTCAGTTTGATGCCCGCGGCGACCCCGAGGGCGAAGCCCTTGCCGAGCGCGTGCTCGGGTCTGGACAGGTCCCAGAGGACAAGACAGGCGAGGGCGAGATTGATCTGGCCGAACAGGACGGTCTGGAAGACGGGTTCGAGCCAGAGCCCGGCGGCGACGGCGACGAGCAGGGGCACAGGACCGGCGGGCAGCCCCGCGAACCGCCAGGACAGCCGGACGAAGAGGGCCAGCAGCGCGACGTTCCCGATGACGAAGACGACTTTGAGGGCGTCGACGGGCAGCCAGGTGGTGGGGACGAAGAGGATCGCCGCGAAGGGCGGATAGGTGGCGGGCAGCTGCCACCGGGTGACCGTGAACCCGTAGAGATCGGTGCCGCCGACGACGGCCGCGCCTTCCGCCCGGTAGACGAGCGTGTCGGCCATCGGGATGTGCCGGGCGACGCAGAGAGTGGCGAATGCGGCCAGCGACAGGGCGAGCACGCCCGCTGCGGCGAGTGAGCGGGGGGTCACGGTCCGATAGGTCACGGCCGCGACCCTAGTGGATCAGGGGGTCGTGGGCCTCCCGCGAGCCCCTCGGACAAGCCCCACAGACACGCTCCTCAGAGCCGGTGGCCACGGGTGATACCGGCCTCCTCCGCGTACTCCCCGAGGACGGCCACCCGGAACGCGGTGCTCACGAAGACCTTGACCGCGCGCACGGCGTTGCCGACATGGTGGGCGGGGTGGGGGGCGGACCCCGAGGCGGTCGCGCCGGGCGGTGACGCGCCGTGCGGGGCATGGGCTGGGGTGAAGGCTGCTGTACTCATACATCCATCATGGATTCACGCCCGCCGGTACACATCGACCCTTGGGCGGAACCTCACACAGCGCTACGTACGACTCGGGGCCTGGTGACCTGTACGACTCCCGGCATACGGGGTCTCCCCTACGGGACGGACCCGACGGGGCGGGGCACGGCGGCGCGGGGCGCGGTACCGGCAGGGCCCCCGGACCCGGCCCCGGAGCCCGGCCGGGAAAAACATTCGCCCGCGCTTCGACCGCTGGCTACAATCGCCCACCTTGCCCGCCTCCCTCAGCGGAGTGCCGTCGTCCGGACGGAAACCGGACGGCCACCGCCATGATGTGATCCACGCCGACCGACGGGCTCGCGGCCCGTCGGTGCGCGTACAGCCCGGAGGCAACACCGTGCCCGCGTACGATTCCGACCCGACCCTGCCCGACGCGCCCCCCGCGGGTCCCGTCCATCCCGTCGGCCCCACGGCCGACCCCGCCGATCCCGCCGACCCGCTGGCGAGGGAGCGCGCGCATCTCAGCGACTCCCGTTCCGCGCTCCGCGCGATGCGCGAGGACGTCCAGGCGCTCGACATCCGCGATGTCACCGCGAACTGGGTCAACGCCGCCGTCCTGGAGGCCCAGATCGAGGAGCGCGTCAAAGCGCTCGCCGATCTCTCCCACACCCCGCTCTTCTTCGGCCGGCTCGACTATCTGCACCCCGTGGGAGCGGCGGAGGCCGAGGGCGCCGAGGGCGACAGCTTCTATATCGGCCGGCGCCATGTCCATGACGCCGAGGGCGACCCCATGGTCATCGACTGGCGCGCCCCCGTCTCCCAGCCGTTCTACCGGGCCTCCAAGAAGGACCCGCACGATGTCGGGCTGCGCCGCCGCTTCGGTTACACGGGCGGGGACCTCACCGCGTACGAGGACGAGCGTCTCTCCGATCCCGCCGAGGAGGCGCGCTCCAGCAAGCTTCTCCAGGCCGAGATCGAACGGCCGCGCGTGGGCCCGATGCGGGACATCGTCGCGACGATCCAGCCGGAGCAGGACGAGATCGTCCGGAGCGACCTCGGCGGCACCGTCTGTGTCCAGGGCGGCCCCGGCACCGGCAAGACCGCCGTCGGTCTGCACCGGGTCGCGTATCTGCTGTACGCGCACCGCGAGCGGCTGGCCCGTACCGGCACGCTGGTCATCGGACCGAACGCGTCCTTCCTCCACTACATCGAGCAGGTGCTCCCCGCGCTGGGCGAGCTGGAGGTGCGGCAGTCGACGGTGGACGCGCTGGTCGCCTCCGTCGACGTACGCGGCACGGATCCCGCGCCCGCCGCCGTGCTCAAGGGCGACGCCCGGATGGCGGAGATCCTGCGCCGGGCCGTGCGCTCCCATGTCACCGCGCCGACGGAGGGCGTCGTGGTGGTGCGCGGCTCCCGGCGGTGGCGGGTGCCCGCGTACGAACTCGCCGAGATCGTCGAACAGCTGCTGGCCCGGGACATGCGCTACGGCGCCGCGCGCGAGGCCCTTCCGCAGCGGATCGCCCACGCCGTGCTCGTACAGATGGAACGGGCGGGCGAGGCCCCCGACGACCGGGTGCAGGACGCGGTGGCGCGGAACGCGGCGGTCAAGGCGGCGGTGAAGGCCGTCTGGCCCCCGGTCGACCCGGCGAAGCTGGTACTGCGGCTGCTCTCCGACGCGGAGTTCCTGGCCGCGCACGCGGAGGGCCTGCTGACGCCGGACGAGCAGCGGACGGTCCTGTGGGAGAAGCCCGCGCGCAGTGTGAGGTCGGTGAAGTGGTCACCGGCGGACGCGGTGCTGATCGACGAGACGGCCGATCTGATCGCCCGTACCCACTCGCTGGGACATGTCGTACTGGACGAGGCCCAGGACCTCTCGCCCATGCAGTACCGCGCGGTCGGCCGCCGCTGTTCGACCGGTTCGGCCACGGTCCTGGGCGATCTGGCCCAGGGCACCACCCCGTGGGCCACCGCGAGCTGGGCGGAGGCACTGCGCCATCTCGGCAAGGCGGACGCGCTGGTCGAGGAGCTGACGGCGGGCTTCCGAGTGCCGCGCGAGGTGATCGCGTACGCGTCGCGGCTGCTGCCGGAGATCTCGCCGGGTCTGACGGCGGTGGAGTCGGTACGTGAGTCCCCGGGCTCGCTGGAGGTACGGGAGGTGGCGGACGCCGCCGGACTGGACGCGGCGGTCGTGGCCGCCTGCGAGCGCTCGCTGGCGCACGAGGGCTCCATCGGTCTGATCGCGGCGGACAGCCGGATCCCCGCGCTGCGCGAGGCGCTCGCCGCGGCGGGCATGCCCTGGCTCTCCCCGGGCGAGGAGACGACCGCGGACTCCCGGCTGACGCTGGTGCCCGCGTCGCTGGCGAAGGGCCTGGAGTACGACTACGTGGTCCTGGACGACCCGGCCTCGGTCGTCGCCGCCGAACCGGACGAGCGCACCGGACTGCGCCGCCTGTACGTGGCCCTGACCCGCGCGGTCTCGGGACTGACGGTGCTGCACGCGGCGCCGCTCCCCACCGCGCTCCTCGCCCGCTAGTCGGCGTCCGGTCGGTCCTCGGGGGCGGGGGCAGGGGCGGGGGCGGGGGCGGCGGTCCGTCCGGTGAGGTCCCGGGCCCTGCGTACCGTCGCCGCGTCGGCCATCGCGCCCCGCCCGTCGCGGAACGCTCCGCTGCCCTCGCGCTCGTGCCGCTCGAAGAGATCGAGCAGGGCGTGCGCGTCGGCCAGCGCGGCGGGATCGGTGCCGAACACCTCGTTGGCGACGGCGACCTGGTCGGGGTGGATACAGGCGCGGCCCTGGAAACCGAGGGCGCGCAGTCGCAGGCTGGAGGCGCGGAACGCCGCCCGGTCGGACGTATGGACGGAGACGGGCGCGACGGCGCACTCCAGCCCGTGCGCGACGGTGTGCGCGACGACCGGTCCACGGGCCCAGTCGAGCAGGCCGTCCCCACGGGCCGAGTCGGGTTCCATCCGCAGATCCGCCCGCAGATCCACCTCGCCGAGCTGGATCCGGCGCACGGCCGGGTGCCGGGCGGCCACGCCGAGACTCAGCACACCCTCCGCGCTCTCGACGAGCAGCCCCAGGGCGACGGAGCCGCCGGTCGCGGTGACGGCCGCGCCCACGGCGGCGGCCAGGGTGTCCAGCTCGGCCCCGGCGGTCGCCTTGGGCATCCAGAGGCCGTCGATCCGGCCCGTGGCGAGCAGGGCGCGGGCGTCGTCGAGTCCCCGGGCGCCCCCGTTGACCCGTACCCACAGCTCCGGTCCGCCAGCTGCGGGACGGCCGAGGGCGAACCCGACGGCCGCCTCCCGGGCGTCGTCCTTGCGCGCGGGCGCGACGGCGTCCTCCAGATCGAGGATGACGGCGTCCGCCTCCGTACGAGCGGCGCTGCGCAGAAAACGCGGCTGGTCGGCGGGCACATAGAGATGGGAGCGGGGCTGCGGACGGGGCTCGGGACGGGGAGGGGAAAGAGGCGGACGCGGGGGCACCGGGCTACTCCTCACACACAAAGAACAGGATGATGCATTTTCCTAAGCGGTGATGTAGCTTACCAGTCACAATACTTCGGGTCGGCCCGTGCGAGGAGACCGTGCGGGCCGTCCGGATCCGTGACGAGGGGCGGGGCCGGTGCCCCGCCGACGAGGAGGGGATCGCGGCGTGTTCCAAGCCGACAGCGTCACGATTACCGTGCTGGTCGAGAACCAGGTGGACATGCTGCTGCCCGACCAGGCCAGCCCCACCGGCGGTGACGGCCGGGACGACGGACACGTGGACGACCACTGCGTCACCCGGTACGGGCTCATCGAGCACTTCGACCCCAAGCGCGTCCCGCCCCAGGCGGAGAACGGCATCAGCTTCCTGGTCGAGGCGGTCCGGGGCCGGCACACCGTGCGGGTGCTGTTCGACGCCGGGCTCACCGGCACGGTCCTCGAACACAACATGCGGGTGCTGGGCGTGGACCCCGCCACCATCGACCATGTGGTGATCAGTCACGGCCACCCGGACCACTTCGGCGGTATCCACCGCTTCCTCAGTCTGGCGGGACGGCGTATCCCGGTCGCCACGCACGCCGACGCGGAACTGCCCCGGTACGCGGTGATGGGCGACGGCAGGACCTCGCCGGTCTACAACGCGGCCTTCGGTTTCGGCGAGGTCGAGAAGTCCGGCGGTATCCCCGTGCTGACCAGGGACTCGCTCGATCTCGGCTGGGGTGTGCACACCACCGGGGAGATCCCGAGGGAGGTCGCCTTCGAGGCCGGTGCCGCTCCCGCGTTCAGCCCCGGCGATCCCGGTCTCTACCAGGTCTCGGCGGAGGGCAGGCTGCGCCGGGACGAGGTGCTGGACGAGATGGGTCTCGTGGTGGATGTGAAGGACGTGGGTCTGATCGTACTGACCGGCTGCGCGCACGCGGGTGTCATCAATACGATCGCCCAGGCCCGCGCGGTCTGCGGGCCCAGACCCATCCGCGCGGTGATGGGCGGCTTCCATCTCGGCTTCCCCACCACCCCGGCGGAGAATGTCGGGCTGACCACGAACGCGCTCGCCGAGCTGGAGGTCGCGACGGTCATGCCGATGCACTGCAGCGGGCTGCACACGCACGCGCGGGTGGCCCGCGATCTCCCCTCGAACTACGTACAGCCCGCCGTCGGCACCGTGCTGCACTTCGGCCGCTCATGACGACGGACACGAGCGGGGACACGAGCGGGGACACGGACGGCGTCATGGTCGGGGACGGGACCGCGGATCTGCGGGGCGTCCGGGTCATCGCGGTCGAGCAGGCCGTCGCCGCCCCCCTCTGCACCCGGCATCTCGCCGACCTGGGCGCCGAGGTGATCAAAATCGAGCGTCCGGGCGGCGGGGACTTCGCCCGTGGCTACGACGAGGCCGTCCACGGCCTCGCCAGCCACTTCGTCTGGCTCAACCGGGGCAAGCGCAGCGTCGTACTGGACCTGAAGGCCGAACCGGGGCGGGAGGCGCTGCGCCGGCTGCTGCGCGACGCCGACGTCCTGGTCTGCAATCTCGCGCCGGGCGCCCTGGAGCGGATCGTCCCCGACGAGGAACTGGCCCGGCTGAACCCGCGTCTGGTGCGCTGTTACCTCTCCGGGTACGGGCCGTCGGGACCGTACGCCACCCGCAAGGCGTACGACGCGCTGGTGCAGGGCGAGGCCGGGACGATCACGGCCACCGGTACGCCGGAGACGCCCGCCAAGCCCGGGGTGTCCCTGGCCGATCTGGCCGGGGGGACGTACGCGCTCACCGCCGTCACCGCCGCCCTGTACGCACGCGAGCGGACCGGTCTGGGCAGACGGATCGACGTGGCGCTGTTCGACGTGCTGCTGGAGTGGATGAGCCCGCTCCTGCTCGCCGAGTTGCACGCGGGTTCCGCGCCCCCGCCGGCCGGGCTGCGGCACGCGAGCATCGCGCCGTACGGCCCGTACACGACGGCCGAGGGCCAGGACGTGCTGATCGCGGTGCAGAACGAGGGCCAGTGGCGGCGGCTGTGCCGGCTGGTGCTGGACGAGCCGGGGCTGCTGGAGGATCCGGCCTTCGCGTCGAACACCACCCGGGTACGGCACCGTGAACGGACCGAGCGCGCGGTGCAGGCACGGCTGAGCCGGCTCTCCACCGCCGAGGTCACCGAGCGGCTGGAGCGCGCCGATGTGCCGTACGCGCGGCTCAACCAGATCGGCGAGGTCCTGGAGCATCCGCAGGCGGCGGCGACCGGACGCTGGTCGGAGGCGACGCTGCCGGACGGGCAGGCGGTCCGGGTGGTCACCTCGCCGCTGCATCGCGAACCGGAGCCGCCGGGCGGGCGCCGGGTGCCGGCCCTGGGCGAGCACACCGCGGAAGTACTGCGTGAACTGGGCCTGTCCCAGGCCGAGATGGACGCTCTGCTGACGCCGCCCGCGCGACCGTCCGGCACGTCGCCGTCGGATACACCGACGTCGGATACACCGACGTCAGGTACACCGGCGTCGGATACGCCGGCGTCGGGAACCTCAGCGTCCACGGCGCCCGTCCTGTAACGGCGCCCGTCCTGCCGGTCGTCCCGGCAGCCGGACCGGCCGCGGCCCCTGGGGGCGGCGGCCGGCTCGGTGAAAGGCCCGGTGAGGGGCGCGGGGAGAGGCCCGGTGGAAGGCCCGGTGAAGGTCCGGTCAGTCGTTGTCGACGTCGAACGGGTCGGCGATCTGCTGGCCCGTCAGATGCCGTGCCAGCGCGAGGAAGCTGCGGGCCAGATGCCATTCCGTCGCCCTGGCCAGCGCGTCGCCGTCGCCGAGCCGGGCCGCGGCCAGCATCGCCCGGTGTTCGTTGGAGGTCTCCTCGGCACGGTCGTGCAGGACCTGGAGCACATCCCACGGGAACTTCTGCCAGAGCTGGTCGATCTCGTCGGTCAGCCCTTCGTTGCCGCAGTTCGCGTAGAAGAGGAAGTGGAACTGACGGTTCGTGGCGTTCAGCCGCGCCCGGTCCCCTTCCGCGGCGGCCTCCTCCATCTCGGTCACCAGCCGCTCCGCGAGGTCGATGTCGCGCGGGGAGAGCCGCCGCGCCGCCCGCTGCATGGCGTACGGCTCCACCAGGCGGCGCAGCAGATAGACGGTCTTGACCTGCTCGTAGTCGGCGTCCGCGACCCTGACCCCCTTGTGCGGCTCACCGACCAGTACGCCCTCGGCCTCCAGCAGCCGCAGCGCCTCGCGGACCGGGGTGATGCTGGTCTCGAACATCGCGGCGAGTACGTCCTGCTGGATACGGCTCCCCCGGGGCAGTTCGCCCTCGCTGATCATCCGCCGCAGCTCGGTGGCGATACGGTCGCGCTTCGTCAGCGGTTTCGCCCCCTTCGACGCGACACCGTCGGTCGCGGTGGGGGGACGTCGGCGGGCCGGCGGCAGCATGGGTGTGTCCTTCATCGCTCAGCGCTCGGGGAGCGTCGGGTCGGCGGGTCTGACGAGTGTCGCACCGGCACAACGGGTTCCGTGCCGGATCGACCGGCCTGACCCGCCACCGCGGCCGGACCCGCCACCGCGCGGTCGAGGCCGTGATGGAAGTCCGCGAGGACCGCGGCGAAGGCCTCGGGCTCGTCCAGATACGCGACATGGCCCGCGCCGGGCACGACACCGTACGTACCGCCGAGTTGACCGGCCAGGGTCTGCGCCGCGTCGGCGCCGACGCGTTCGTCGTACGCGCCGCGCAGCACCAGACAGGGCGGACCGGGCGGCCGGGGCGGCTCGTCGTCGGCCCAGCCGAGCGTGGCGCGCAGGGAGTCGAGCAGCGTCCGCGGGCGGGTCGCCGCCATCGACCGGCGCAGCAGTTCACTCCGGGCGGGATCGGGGCCGCGCAGGGTGCCGTCCACATAGCTCCGGGCGAAGGCGGCGGTCCCGGCGCGGCGCAGCCGTTCCTCGGTCTCCGCCAGCCGGCCCGCCGCCGCGGGCCCGCCGGCCGGGGGAAATCCGACGAGGGTCAACGAGCGTACGGAGCCGGGTCGTTGGCGGGCGAGGGCGAGCGCGACAAGGGCGCCGAGACCGGAGCCGACGACATCCACGGGACGGTCCGCGGGCCGGTCCGCGAGGTGATTCGCGAGGTGATTCGCGAGGTGATCCGCAGGCCGGTCTGCGAGGTGATCCGCCGTGTGCGCCGAGGCCGTCTCCACCGCACCGGCCAGGGTGAAGGGTTCGGCCGCCCGGTCGCCGTGCCCCGGCAGATCGGGTGCCTCGGCGGCCCGTCCCCCGGCACACAGGAAGCGGAGCGCGGGTGCCCAGGTGCGCGCGTCGCCGCCCCAGGTGTGCAGCAGAAGCAGAGACGTGGCCGACATGGCCGGAGACATCGCCGTCGCAGTCATAGGCACCTCACGTCAGGATCATGCATCTTTCGGTTTCTTGAGTATAGCTATTGCATGTCAGGCATCCTAGTGCTCAGAATCCCCGGTATGACCACGACCCACTCCGTGCACCACAGCGAGGGCGACGCACCGCGCGACCCCCGAGCCGACGCGCCGGGGCCAGCAGGAACGGCCGCACCGGCCGGCGCGCACGGTGGCGCCACGGTGGCGATCGACGGGCTGACCATGCGCTTCGGTGAACGCACCGTGTCCCAGGACATCGATCTGACCATCGGCGCCGGGGAGGTGCTCTCGATCGTCGGACCCTCCGGCTGCGGCAAGACCACCCTGCTGCGGGCGGTGGCCGGACTGATCCCGCCCGCCGAGGGCGAGGTCCGTATCGACGGACAGACCACGGCCGGCACCCCGGACGGGGTGGCGATGGTCTTCCAGCACTTCGGCCTCTTCCCGTGGAAGACGGTCGAGGCGAATGTCGCCTACGCCCTGCGCGTGCGCGGCGTCGCCAAGAAGGAAGCGCTGGACCGGGCGCGGGAGCTGATCACCCTCGTCGGTCTGTCCGGCTTCGAGAAGTCGTATCCGCACCAGCTCTCCGGCGGTATGCAGCAGCGCACCGGTCTGGCCCGCGCGCTGGCCGTACGCCCCCGGCTGCTGCTCATGGACGAACCCTTCGGCGCGCTGGACGCCCAGACCCGCGAGGTCCTCCAGTTCGAGCTGCTGAACATCTGGCAGGACCATCCCGTGACGATGCTGTTCGTCACGCACTCGATCGACGAGGCCGTCCTGTTCGGGGACCGGATCGCCGTGCTCAACGGGCGGCCCAGTGGTGTGGCCGAGCTGATCGACGTGACGCTTCCGCACCCCCGCGACCGGTCCGTACTGGCCGCCCCGGAGTTCCTCGCCATCCGCGAGCGGGTCTGGTCCCTGGTCATGGCCCCCGACGCGCGGCACTGACCGCGCGGCACCGACCGCCTGTACCGACCGCTTGTACCAACCGCCTGTACCGACCGCCCGGCCCGTGCCCGGCGCGGACCGCCTCCGATTCCCGCTCGCCCTCGATTCCCCATCGCCCCCCGATACCCCCCGATACCCCCCTCGCCCTCCGCCCCTCAGCCACCCCGTCACCACCACCCGCACCGCCACCTGTCGCGCACGCGCACTCGTACTCGCACTCGGCACGGCGGCAGAAGGAGAGCAGTTCGCATGAGAATCTCCCGGCGCAGACGCGCCCTGGCCGCACTGGCCGCACTCGTCTCTCTCGGCGCCGCCGTGGCAGGCTGCGGCTCGGACGACTCGTCCTCCGGCTCCGCGGGCGACGGCGGGTCCGGCGGGAACGCGAAGATCACCATCGGGGTGCCCGGCATCCCGCCGATCTATCTGAACACCGTTCTCTACGTGGGCGAGAAGCAGGGCTTCTTCTCCGCACGCGGTGTGGATGTCACCCTCCGCCCGCTGACCACCGGCGCCGATGTCGGCCGCGCGGTGCAGAGCGGCGAGATCCAGGGCGGCATCATCGGCACCCCGGGCGCGGTCGCCCTCGGCGCGAGCGGCGGCTCGATCGTCTCGGTGATGGGCTTCCCCAAGCCGACCTATCTGCTGGCCAGTACCGACGGAAGCGTCACCGACTGCGCCTCGGTCAAGGGAAAGACCGTCGCGGTCGACGCGGTGGGCGCGCCCAAGGCCCTGGGGCTGGGCGCCATGCTGGCGAGCTGCGGCCTCGGCGCGAAGGACGTCAGCACCATCAATGTGGGCGGCCCGCCCACCGTCGACGCGCTGGTGGCCGGTCAGGTCAAGCTCGCCGTCCTCCACCCCGACGAACTGGCCACCGTGCAGGAGAAGATCAAGCCCGGCACCAAGGTCAACAAGGTCATGACACTCGCCGACGTCGACCCGCTCCAGCACTACACCGTGCTCGTCGCCCGCAAGGACCAGCTCAGCGGCGCATCCCGGGACACCTGGGTGAAGGTGGTCGCGGCGCTCCGCGAGACGGTCGCCTTCATGTACGACCCGGCCAACGCCAAGCAGGTCGCGGCCGAGGCGGCATCCGTCACCAAGGAACCGGGGACCGTGACCGAGGCGGCGCTGCCGCAGTTCCTCGCGCTCGGCGTCTGGCCCAAGGAGGGCGACGGCCTCGACAAGGCCGCCGTCCAGCACACCATCGACGAGGCGGTCAAGGCGGGCAATGTGCCCGAGGCCAAGGCTCCCACGTACGACTCGCTGGTGGACCCGTCGGTCTTCGCCGACGCGACGGGCAAGTGATGCGGGCCCCGGAACCGCGGACCACCCCCGGCGGCGGATCCCGGCCGCCGGGGGGCGGTCCGCCACCGGCCGGCGGTCCGCCACCTCCCACTGGTCCGCCACCTCCTCCCGCCGCCGCCCCGACCCGGCGTACCGGGCCGCGCGGGGTCCGTACGGCATCCCCGCGTCCGGCCTCCCCGGCTTCCCTGACGGCGCGTCTGCGACCGCTCGCCATCTCGGCGGCGGGGCTGCTGGCCGGGCTCGGGCTGTGGCAGTTCGCCGGGCAGCGGGACCCCGTCCTGTTCGCCACACCCGGCCGCTCGGCCTCGGCGCTGCTCGACATGGTCCGGGACGGCTCGCTCCAGAGCGCGCTGCTCTCCTCGGGAAAGCTGCTGGTCATCGGGCTCGCCCTGGCGATCGTCGCCGGTGTCGGATTCGGTCTGCTGCTCTCCCGGGCCCGGCTGCTGCGGGCGAGCACGGACTGGCTGCTCTTCGCGCTCCAGTCGGTCCCGATCGTGGCGCTCGCCCCGCTGATCCTGTCGGCGTTCGGCTTCGGCCTGCCCGCCAAAACGCTGGTGGTCTTCCTGACCGCGGTCTTCCCCGTCGTCGTGAACACGGCGGAGGGCGCGCACCGGGTGCCGACGACCCTGCTGGAGGTCGCCCGTACCTACCGCAGCAGTGAGTGGCGTATCTGGAAGGACGTGCTGCTGCCGCACACCGTGCCGTACGCCATGACCGGGGTACGGCAGGGGATCGCGATGGCGTTCGTGGGAACCCTGGCCGCGGAGTTCTTCCTCAACGCCAGTGGAGTCGGCGGACTGCTGCTCGCCGCCGGCACCCGGTTCGACACGGCCACGGTGCTCGGTCTGACCGTGCTGGTGTCGGTGCTGGCCGTCGCCCTGATGGGCTGCGGCCGGGCGATCGAGCGGCACTTCGCACGCTGGCGGACGGTGAAGGCATGACGGCACATCAGGACACATCGGCGGCAGCCCGTACACCGGGGTCCCGTACGCCGGGGTCCCGTACGCCGGGGTCCCGTACGCCGGGGTCCCGTACCCCGCGTGAGCGGGACGGACGCCCGGCCGGCGGGCCGAAGGGACGGCCGGGCACCCGTGGCTCCCGGCTCAGCCCCCGTACGGCCGGGCTGCTCGGCAAACTGACCGTGGCCCTCGTGGTCGTCGTGGTCTGGGAGGCCTCGGTACGGCTGTGGCTGCCCGCCTATCTGCCCACGCCGTCCGGTGTGGCGGGGACGGCCTGGCCGACGCTGACCTCCGAGGCGTTCGGCACCGCGCTCGGCGAGACGCTCGGCGGGGTGGCGCTCGGTCTGCTCCTGGGCTGCACCGCCGGTACGGCGCTCGGTCTGGGTCTGGGCAGGGTGCCGTGGCTGCGGCATCTGTCCTCCCCGTACATCAGCGGTCTGTACGCGATGCCGATGCTGGCCATCGTGCCGATGGCGACGATCTGGCTCGGCTACTCCAGTCAGACCCGGCTGGCCGTGATCGCCCTGTCGGCGTTCCTGCCCTGCGCGGTGAGCACCGGCGACGGCGCCCGTGAGATACCCGCCCAGCTGGGCGAACTCTCCCAGGTGCTGCGGCTGTCGCGGTGGCGGGTGGTGGTCGACGTCCTGCTGCCCTCGACGCTGCCGTTCATCATCGCCGGGGTCCAGGTGGCGGTGGGCCGGGCCCTGGTCGGCGCGGTGGCGGTGGAGTTCCTCGCGAGCCTGCCGGGTCTGGGCACGTACATCCTCAGCAACGCGCACTCCTTCCAACAGGACGCCGCGTTCGTGGCGGTCCTCGTGCTGGCCACGCTCGGCATCGTCGCGCGGGCGGGTACGGAGACGGCGCTGCGCCGGCTGGCCCCCTGGCACCTGCACGTCAACCGCTGACCGTCACCGACCAGTGGCCGTCCCGGGACCACTGAAGTACCGGCCATGAAGTACCGATCTTCGAAGTACCGCTCTTCGAAGTACCGACCACTCAGCACCGATCACCACTCAGCACCGATCAGTACCGATCAGCACCGATCACTGAGGCAAGGAGCGAGGAAATGCCCGACGACGGCGGCCCGCGGCCGTTCCGTACGCAGCTCATCGACGGAATGCGCGTCGAGTGGGACGTACCCATCGAGATGGACGACGGGATCGTGCTGCGCGCGGACGTGTTCCGGCCGGTGACCGACGAGCCGGTGCCGGTGATCATGACCTACGGTCCGTACGCCAAGGGCCTGCCCTTCCAGCGCGGGTATCCCAGCGCGTGGGAGGCGATGTCCCGGGACCACCCCGACACCGTGGCGGGCACCTCGAACAAGTACCAGAACTGGGAGGTCGTCGACCCCGAGAAGTGGGTGCCGCACGGCTACGCCTGCGTACGGGTCGACTCGCGCGGCACCGGCCGCTCGCCCGGCCGGGTGGACCCCTTCTCCCCGCGTGAGACCCGCGACTTCCACGACTGCGTCGAGTGGGCGGGCACCCGGGAGTGGAGCAACGGGCGGGTGGGCCTCAACGGCATCTCGTACTACGCGATGAACCAGTGGCACGTCGCCTCCCTGCGCCCGCCGCACCTGGCCGCGATCTGTCCCTGGGAGGGAGCCGCGGACTTCTACCGGGACGGCGCGTACCAGGGCGGTATCCGCTCCACCTTCTGGGACAACTGGTACGACATGCAGGTCAAGACGGTCCAGTACGGGGTCGGCGAGGTGGGCGGCCGTAATCCGAACACCGGTCAGCCGATCTGCGGTGACGAGCTCCTCGATCCGGCGGAGCTGGCCGCGAACCGTACCGACCTCGGCGCGGACATCAGGGCGCACGCCTTCGACGACGCGTACCACCGGGACCGCTCGGCACACTGGGACGCGATCGACGTCCCCGTTCTGAGCTGCGGCAACTGGGGCGGCCAGGGGCTCCATCTGCGCGGCAACGTGGAGGGGTTCGTACGGGCCGCCTCCACCCGCAAGTGGCTGGAGATGCACGGCCACGCGCACTGGCCGCTCTTCTACACCGACTACGGCGTCGATCTCCAGATGCGCTTCTTCGACCGGTATCTGAAGGACGAGCCCAACGGCTGGGAGGACCGGCCGGCCGTACAGCTCCAGATCCGGCACGTCGACGGGACCTTCACCGAGCGCGGCGAGGACGCCTGGCCGCTGCCGTCGACGCGGTGGACCCGGCTGCGTCTGACCGCGGACCGCTCGCTCGCGGAGGAGCCGCCGACCGCGGATGGGACGGCCGGGTCCGCGGCGCCCGGCGAGGGAGCGCCGGGCGAGGAAGTGTCCGGCGAGGGAGCGTCGGGAGAGGAAGTGTCCGGCGGGCGAGTGGAGTTCGCGGCGTCCGGCGACGGGGTGGAGTTCAGTACCCCGCCGCTGCCGGAGCGGACCGAGATCACCGGTCCGCTGGCGGCGAAGCTGTTCGTCTCGTCCACCACCACCGACGCCGATCTGTTCCTGGTCGTACGGGTCTACTCGCCCAACGGCGAGGAGGTCGTCTTCCAGGGCGCGCTGGACCCGCACACCCCCGTCGGCCAGGGCTGGCTGCGCGCCTCCCACCGCCGTCTCGACCCGGAGCTGTCGACCCCGTACCGCCCCTTCCATCCGCACGACCGCGCCGAGCCGCTGGAGCCGGGGGCCGTCCACGAGCTCGACATCGAGATCCTGCCGACCTCCCTGGTCATCCCCGCCGGCTACCGCCTCGCCCTCCAGGTGCGCGGCCGGGACTACGTCTACCCGGGCCCCAGCGCCCGTCTCTCCAACCTCAAGAACGAGCTGACGGGGTGCGGCCCCTTCCTCCACAACGACCCCGCCAACCGCCCGTCCGACGTCTACGCCGGCCGGACCACCCTCCACGTGGGCGGCTCCCACGCGTCGTATCTCCTGCTCCCGGTGATCCCGTCGGCCTGAGAGACCACTTCGCCCACCGGCCCCGACCGGCTGCCGTTCTCGGAGGCAGCCGCCGGGGCCGGTGTTCGCGATTTCCGGGGCAGCGGCCGGGGCCGGTGTGGGTTCGGTACGGCGAGGTGGGCGGGGCCGGTGTTTCCGAGGTGGGCGGGGGTCAGGCGTCCAGTGCCTCGCGCCACTCGCGTACCGCGTCGACCGATACCGGCCCGGTCCAGCCGCCCGGCCTCGCCGCGCCGCCGATATGGAAGCCGTCGACTCCCGCCGCGAGCAGGACGTCCACATGGTCGAGGCGGAGCCCGCCGCCGACCAGCATGCGCGGACCGTAGCCCGCCTCACCGCGGCCCGCCGCGCGTGCCTCCGCGAGCAGCGTGGGCAGGCCGTTGTCGACGCCCGCGGCCGAACCGGCGGTGAGATACGTGTCCAGCCCCGGCAGATCCGCCAGCTGCTTGCGCAGCGCGTCCCGGTCCGCCGCACGGTCGATCGCCCGGTGGAAGGTCCAGCGGCAGCCGTCCAGCTCCGCGAGCAGCCGCTCCACCGTCACCAGGTCCGGCGTCCCGTCCTCCTCCAGGAAGCCGAAGACGAACTCCTCCGCCCCCTCCGCCCGCAATCCGCGCGCCGCCGCCACCAGCGCGTCCACATCGCCCGGCCCGCCCGCTTCGCCCACCGTGAAGCCGTCGGCCAGCCGCAGCATCACCCGGAGCGGGATGTCGACCGCGGCTCGGATCTCCGCGAAGGTCTCGCGGGGCGGGGTCAGCCCGTCCGCCGCCATGTCGGTGACGAGTTCGAGGCGGTCCGCACCTCCGCTCCGGGCGGCGACCGCGTCCTCCGCGTCGAGGGCGATCACCTCCAGGACTGCACGCTTGCTCATGAGACCTCATTCATCAGGGGGATTGATCAGGGGATTCATCAGGGAGGACGTGTCCGGCTATAGGTCTAGTCCAATGTCCAGCCTAAGGGGAGCGAAACCCCGGCGCACCAGCGCACCCGTACCGCGAATCACTGCCGCAACATGGCGGCACCCCGGCCGTGACCCGGCCGCACCCCGGTCGCGACCCGGCCGCGGTCCCGGAAAATACCCCCCTGGGGTACCTTGAACTCCACACGGGTGAGAGGTATACCTGAAAGCAGTAATACCCCTAGGGGGTACAATGTGCCCTATCGGTCGAACACCAAGGAGCCGTCAGCGATGAGCCTCGCCAGTACCACCGGCGCACCCGCCGAAGTCGAGCTCGCCATCGGCGGTATGACCTGCGCCTCCTGTGCCGCCCGTGTCGAGAAGAAGCTCAACCGCATGGACGGCGTCGAGGCGACCGTCAACTACGCCACCGAAAAGGCCAAGATCTCCTACCGCGGCACGGACATCGCCGTCCAGGACCTCATCGCCACCGTCGAGGCCACCGGCTACACCGCCCGGCAGCCCGCCCCCGTGGTGCCGGAACCGGCCGATACGGAAGTCACCGATAAGGGAATCGCCGACGCAGAACCCTCGGAGGACGCCGCCAAGGACGCCGAACTGCGTTCCCTGCGCGAGCGGCTGATCACCGCCGTCGTCCTCTCCGTCCCCGTCGTCGCGATGGCCATGATCCCCGCCCTCCAGTTCGACTACTGGCAGTGGCTCTCGCTCACCCTCGCCGCCCCCGTCGTCACCTACGCCGGCTACCCCTTCCACCGCGCCGCCCTCACCAACGCCCGCCACGGCGCCGCCACCATGGACACCCTCATCTCGGTCGGTACGTCGGCGGCGTTCCTGTGGTCGGTGTGGGCGCTGTTCTTCGGTACGGCGGGCATGCCCGGGATGACCCACCCCTTCGAGCTGACCATCACCCGCACCGACGGCGCCGGGAACATCTATCTCGAAGCCGCGGCCGGGGTGACGGCCTTCATCCTCGCCGGGCGCTACTTCGAGGCGCGTTCCAAGCGGAAGGCCGGCGCGGCCCTGCGGGCGCTGCTCGAGCTGGGAGCCAAGGAGGTCACCGTCCTGCGCGAGGGCCGTGAGACCACCGTGCCCACCGCCCGGCTCCGGGTCGGTGACCGTTTCCTCGTACGGCCCGGCGAGAAGATCGCGACCGACGGCACCGTCGTGGAGGGCTCCTCGGCCGTCGACGCGTCGATGCTCACGGGAGAGTCCGTCCCCGTCGAGGTGTCGGCCGGGGACGCGGTGACCGGCGCCACGCTCAACGCGGGCGGCCGGCTCGTCGTCGAGGCCACCCGTATCGGCGCGGACACGCAGCTCGCCCGCATGGCCCGGATGGTCGAGGACGCCCAGAACGGCAAGGCCGCCGTCCAGCGTCTCGCGGACCGTGTCTCCGCCGTCTTCGTCCCCGTGGTCATCGGTCTCGCGCTGGCCACGCTCGGCTTCTGGCTCGGCAACGGCGCGGGGCTGACGGCCGCCTTCACCGCCGCCGTCGCCGTACTGATCATCGCCTGCCCCTGCGCCCTGGGCCTGGCCACGCCCACCGCCCTCCTGGTCGGCACCGGACGCGGCGCCCAGCTCGGCATCCTCATCAAGGGGCCCGAGGTCCTCGAATCCACCCGCCGCGCGGACACGATCGTCCTGGACAAGACGGGCACGGTCACCACCGGGAAGATGACCCTGCTCGCCATCCACACGGCGGCCGGCACCGACGAGACCGAGGTGCTGCGGCTCGCCGGCGCCCTGGAGCACGCCTCCGAACACCCCATCGCCCAGGCCGTCGCCGCCGGCGCGGCCGAGCGCCTCGCCGGGCGGGAGCGTCTCGCCGGCGCGGCCGAGCGTCTCGCTGACCGGGAGCAGCTCACCGGCCGACGGCCGACCGCGGGTTCCGTCGAACGGCCGGCCACCGCCCCCGGCGGACGGCTCGCCGCCGGTTCCGTCGAACGCCCCGGCGCCCTCCCCACCCCCGAGGACTCCACCAACATCCCCGGTCTCGGCGTCCAGGGCACCGTCGACGGCCACACCGTCCTCGTCGGCCGCGCCCAGCTCCTCGCCGACCGGAAGATCCTCCTCCCCGCCGGTCTGGAGCGCAGGAAGGCCGAGGCCGAGGCGGCGGGCCGCACGGCCATCGCGGTGGCCTGGGACGGAGAGACCCGGGCGGTCCTCGAAGTCGCCGACGCCGTGAAGGACACCAGCCCCGAGGCCGTCCGCCGACTGCGCGCCCTCGGTCTGACCCCGATCCTGCTCACCGGCGACAACAAGGCCGTCGCCGCCTCCGTCGCCGCCGAGGTCGGTATCGGCCCGGACCAGGTCATCGCCGAGGTCATGCCCGAGGACAAGGTCGACGTCGTCAAGAGGCTCCAGGCGCAGGGCCGTTCCGTCGCGATGGTCGGCGACGGTGTCAACGACGCGGCGGCCCTCGCCCAGGCCGACCTCGGCCTCGCCATGGGCACGGGCACCGACGCCGCGATCGAGGCCGGCGATCTCACCCTCGTCCGCGGCGATCTGCGTACGGCGGCGGACGCGATCCGGCTGGCCCGCCGCACCCTCACCACCATCCGCGTCAATCTCTTCTGGGCCTTCGCCTACAACGTCGCCGCCATCCCGCTCGCCGCCGCCGGACTCCTCAACCCGATGATCGCCGGGGGCGCCATGGCCTTCTCGTCGGTCTTCGTCGTGGGCAACTCGCTCCGGCTGCGCGGCTTCAAGGCGTCGTAGCCGCCGCGTACGAGCGCTGCACGGAAGGCTCCCGGGGCCCGGAACGGATCCGTTCCGGGCCCCGGCCCTATGGTCGTCCCATGTCCGCCCCTGATCCCCACGGCCCGCACCACGTCCGCGACCTGCGCGGCCGGTTCGCCGCCACGCTCCTCGCCCTCCGCGACGAGGCCGCGCCCGGCCCGCACGTATCCGGCCCGCACGCTTCCGAACCACACGCGCCCGACCCGTACGCTTCCGAACCACACGCGTCCGGGCCGCACGCGCCCGACCCGTACGCGTACGCCGACGACCTGCTCACGCGCTGGGCCGAACCTCAGCGCCGCTACCACACCACCGCTCATCTGCTCGCCGTCCTCGACCACATCGACACCCTCGCCGAGTACGCGGCCGATCCCGACGTCGTGCGTCTCGCCGCCTGGTTCCACGACGCCGTCTACCGCCCCGACCGCTCCGAGAACGAGGAGCGCTCCGCCCGTCTCGCCGAACGCGCCCTCCCCGAGGCCGGGTTGAGCGACGGCCGTACGCGCGAGGTCGCCCGGCTCGTCCGCCTGACCACCACCCACGCCGCCGGGCCCGACGACCGCAACGGCGCCGTCCTCTGCGACGCCGATCTCGCGGTCCTGGCCTCGGCCCCGGACGCGTACGCCGCCTATCAGACGGCGGTCCGCGAGGAGTACGGATTCGTCCCGGACGCGGACTTCCGCGCGGGCCGGGCGGCGGTGCTGGAGCAGCTGCTCGCGCTGCCGGGCCTGTTCCGTACCCCCTACGGCGTACGGGAATGGGAGCACCGCGCCCGCCACAACCTCGCGGGCGAACTGGCCGCGCTGCGCACGTGACCGCGACAGGGAACCGTGAACGCGGAAGGGAACACGGCCGGGGATTCGGGCGCGAACGGGGCGCGTACGCGGACGGGAACGCGGCCGGGAACGCGGCCAGGGATCCGGGCGGGAATGTAACGGCCTACACCGGCGTTGGCACCTGTCATGCCCGACTCCGCCGATCGACGCTCCGGTATGCCGCTCGCCGTCTACATCCTCGGCCTCGCGGTCTTCGCCCTCGGTACGAGTGAGTTCATGCTGTCCGGCCTGCTGCCCCCGCTCGCCGACGACATGGACGTGTCCATCCCCACCGCCGGACTCCTCATATCCGCCTTCGCGATCGGCATGGTGATCGGCGCCCCGCTGCTCGCCGTGGCCACCCTGCGGCTGCCCCGCCGTACCACGCTCATCGCCCTGATCACCGTCTTCGGCCTCGGCCAGGTCGCGGGCGCGCTTGCCCCGACGTACGAGGTGCTCTTCGCGTCCCGCGTGATCAGCGCCTTCGCCTGCGCCGGATTCTGGGCGGTCGGCGCGGCCGTCGCCATCGCGATGGTCCCGCTCGACGCGCGCGCCCGCGCCATGGCCGTGATGATCGGCGGCCTGTCCATCGCGAACGTGCTCGGCGTACCGGCCGGCGCGTTCCTCGGCGAACACCTGGGCTGGCGCTCGGCGTTCTGGGCCGTCGGCGCGGCCTCCGCGGTGGCGCTGGCCGGTGTCATGACGCTGATCCCGCGTATCCCGGTCCCGGCGGAGAGGCCGCGGCTCAAGCGGGAGATGACCATCTACCGCGACCGTCAGGTCTGGCTCTCCATCACCGTCACCGCGCTCTCCGCGGGCGGTGTCTTCTGCGCGTTCTCGTATCTCGCGCCGCTGCTCACGGATGTGGCCGGGCTGGACAGCGGCTGGGTGCCGAGCGTGCTCGGACTCTTCGGGGTCGGCGCGCTGGTGGGTACGGCGCTGGGCGGCCGGTACGCGGACGCGCATCTCTTCGGCGTGATGCTCAGCGGCATCACCGCCTCGACGGTGCTGCTGGTCCTGCTGGCGCTCACCGCGTCGAACCCGGCCGCCGTGGTCACCCTGACCTTCCTCCTCGGCGTCTCGGCGTTCTACACGGCCCCGGCCCTGAACGCCCGTCTGTTCAACATCGCCGCCGCGGCCCCCACCCTCGCGGGCGCCACCACCACGGCCGCCTTCAACCTGGGCAACACGGGCGGCCCCTGGCTCGGCGGTGTGGTCATCGACGCGGACTTCGGCTTCGCCTCGACGGCCTGGGCGGGCGCGGCGATGGCGGTGGTCGCGATCGCGCTGACGGCCGTATCACTGCGCTTCCACCACAGGGCCACGAGCCGAGTGGTCACGGGCTCAGCCCCACTCCCCCCGTCCCCGTCCCCCGCCGCGTCCCCGACCCCGACCCCGACCCTGTGCCCGTCCGCCCCCGCCCAGAACGCCACCCCCACCGAGCCCGCCAACGGCTGAGCCGCTTGTCAGAGCGCCCCCGTAGTCTCCGCCCGTGACAACACCACCCAGAGCGCTGCCCGTACCCACGGCGCTGCCCATGGAGCCCACGGGATGGGACGGTCCTCGCGGTCGGCTCGGCCGCCCGCTCTTCGGGCGTCGGTGTCCGTCCGGGACCGCGTGGCCGGGACGGCGGAAAAGCCGCTGCCCCCCATCGCTACGGCGTCGAACGCGGCAGCGGTGCCGGGCGGCCCTTCGGGCGGCGCAGGCCCGCTTCCGTCAGTCTCCGCACGAGTTCCTTCGAGCCGATCTCCACCGCGCCCGCGCGCACCACATCGCCGTAGCGGTCCGACGGCACGTCGTAGTGATCGCGTTCGAAGGCGCGGAGCGGGCAGCCGGCCTTCGCCGCGAAGGCGTGCAGTTCCTCGTACGAGACATCGCTGACCAGGTGGGACCACATACGGCCGTGCCCCGGCCAGGTCGGCGGGTCGATGTAGAGGGTCACGAGGCGCCCGCCTCGCCCGTGCCGCTCTCCGGATCCGCCCCGGCCCCTCCCGGCAGCGATCCCAGCACCCCCAGCGATCCCACCGCCGCGATCACCACCCCCGCCTTCCCGCAGACCCAGTGCGGATCGGGCCCCAGCTCCGGTTCCACGTCCAGCGCGTGCGGCTCCGCCTCCACGCCCTCGGCCTCCGCGCAGACCGGGCAGAGCGGCCAGCGTCCGTACCGTTCCATCAGCGCGTCCTGGACGTCCTGGGCCACCAGTCCCGCCACATACGCGGCGCCTTCCGGCCACTGCTCGACCCACCAGCGCCGGTGCGACACCGACTCCTCCACCAGGGACACCACCTCCGCGCGCGCCACACCGCCCGCGATCAGATCGGCCAGCACCAGCGCACGCGCGGAGTGCAGCACCCGCTCCAGCGGGTCCACGCCGGCCACGGGATCCGCCTCATCCATACGGTCGTCGGTCTGGTCATCCATCCGGTCGTCCATTCACCCATTGTCACGGACGGCGGGGGGTTGACGACCGGCCAAATCCGAAAATATCTTTCAAAGGTGACCCAGGATGTGAAGGAAATTTTCAGCGGTGACCCGCCACCACCCGCACCCGCCGCACTCGCCGCCAAGGTGCGGACCCTCGCGCCCACGATGACGCGCTCCATGCAGCTCGTCGCCGAGGCCGTGGCGGGCGACCCGGCCGGCTGCGCCGCGCTCACGGTCACCGGCCTCGCGGAGCTGACCGGCACGAGCGAGGCCACCGTCGTCCGCACCGCCCGGCTCCTCGGCTATCCCGGCTACCGCGATCTGCGCCTCGCCCTCGCCGGCCTCGCCGCACAGCAGCAGTCCGGCCGCGCCCCCGCCGTCACGGCCGACATAGCCGTGGACGACCCGATCGCCGACGTCGTCGCCAAGCTCGCCTACGACGAACAGCAGACCCTCGCCGACACCGCCGCCGCGCTCGACACCGTCCAGCTCGGCGCCGTCGTCACGGCGGCCGCGGCGGCCCGGCGGATCGACATCTACGGGGTCGGCGCCTCCGCCCTCGTCGGCATGGACCTCGCGCAGAAGCTGCTCCGTATCGGCCTGATCGCCCACGCCCACTCCGACCCGCATCTCGCCGTCACCAACGCCGTCCAGCTCCGCTCCGGCGACATGGCCATCGCGATCACCCACTCCGGCTCCACCGGCGATGTCATAGAACCGCTCCGGGTCGCCTTCGACCACGGCGCGACGACGGTCGCGATCACCGGCCGCCCGGACGGTCCCGTGTCGCAGTACGCCGACCATGTACTGACGACCTCCACCGCCCGCGAGAGCGAGCTGCGCCCGGCCGCCATGTCGAGCCGTACGAGCCAGCTCCTGGTGGTCGACTGCCTGTTCATAGGGGTCGCCCAGCGTACGTACGAGACGGCGGCCCCCGCCCTCTCCGCGTCGTACGAGGCCCTCGCGCACCGGCACAGCCCCCGCAGCACGAACCGCTGAACCGCGGCCGACCCGCTGAACCGCACCACGAGCCGCCGAACCGCTGCCCCACGAAGATCCACAAGATCCAAAAAGTCCACAAAGGCACCCGCACCCGCACCCCCTCATCACGCAGAAAGAGCCGTCCCGTCATGACCTCTCAGTACGGCCGCCAGGGCCGGCCGGACCAGTACGGCCGGTACGACGAACTCCGCGCACAGCTCGACACCCTCACCACCGAGGCCTTCCGCCCCGAGCTGGCGGAGATCGACACCCTGCCCACCCTCGACATCGCCCGGCTCATGAACGGCGAGGACACCACCGTCCCCGCCGCCGTCGCCGCCCAGCTCCCCCGGATCGCCGCCGCCATCGACGGCATCGCCGAGCGCATGGCCCGCGGCGGCCGGCTGATCTACGCGGGCGCCGGCACGGCGGGACGGCTCGGCGTCCTCGACGCCAGCGAGTGCCCGCCCACCTTCAACACCGACGCGGACGACGTCATCGGTCTGATCGCGGGCGGCCCCGGCGCCATGGTGACCTCCGTCGAAGGCGCCGAGGACTCCAGGGAACTGGCCGCCGCCGACCTCACCGCCACCAAACTCACCGCCACCGACTCGGTGGTCGGTATCTCCGCCTCCGGCCGCACTCCGTACGCGATCGGCGCGGTCGAGCACGCCCGCTCCCTCGGCGCGCTCACCATCGGTCTCTCCTGCAACGCGGGCAGCGCGCTCGCCGCCGCGGCCGACCACGGCATCGAGGTCGTCGTGGGCGCCGAGCTGCTCACCGGCTCCACCCGCCTCAAGGCCGGTACGGCACAGAAGCTCGTCCTCAACATGCTCTCGACGATCACCATGATCCGGCTCGGCAAGACCTACGGAAACCTCATGGTCGACGTCCGCGCCTCCAACGAGAAGCTGCGCGCACGCTCCCGCCGTATCGTCTCGCTCGCCACCGGCGCCTCGGACGAGCGGATCGAGACCGCGCTCGCCGCCACCGACGGCGAGGTGAAGCCCGCCATTCTCACCATCCTCGGCTCCGTCGACGGCCCCACCGCCGCCACGCTCCTCGCCGACTCCCAGGGCCATCTGCGCGCCGCGCTGAAGGCCGCCCGTACCACCACCGACTGACGCACGACCCGGAACCGGCCACGGAACCGGCCCGCGCCTGCCCGTACGACGAGCCTGACCGTACGACGGCGGCACCCCGCAGGAGGGGCGCCGCCCAGGAAGTCACCGACCTACAGACCTACAGACCTACGGGTCTACAGACCTACGGGCCTACAGCGGCCGGACCCCCGCGCCCCCACTCCCCGCCACGGTACGCAGGAACCGCACCAGATCGTCCGCGCCGTACCCGAGCCGGGGCCCGCGCTCGGCGGCCATCAGCAACAGCTGTCCGACGATCTCACCGCCCCAGCCGTCCGTACCGTCGTTCCACCACTCCCAGAGCTTCTCGATCCCCAGATCGCACATGAGCAGGCCGTGCTCGGCCCTGATCTCCGCGCACACCGGACCCACCGCGTCCAGCAGGGTCGCCCCCGGCCGGCGGCAGCGCAGCCCGAAGTACTGCCCGTACCGCTCCACCTCGCACCCCTCGGGCGGCAGGGCCTTCAGCCGGTCATAACGGGGATCGTCAAAGCCCGGGTACTCCTCGACCGGACAGTGGATCAGCTTGAACGTCTGCGTGTTGTCGAACATCCCCGTCTCACCCATGTGCGTCTCGTGCGTCTCGTGCGTCTCGTGCGTTTCTTGCGTCTCGTGCGTGTTGCGCGTGTTGCGCGTGTTGCGCGTCTCGCTCACGGCAGCAGCCGCCTCTCCCGGTTCATCTCCGTCACCCGCGCCCGCAGCACCTCACCGGGCGGCGCCGGGTGGACGGTCTGCTGCGGGCAGTTCCATTCCGCCCCACCGTTCGGCGGCCTGAGCTGGACGTATCCGCTGTCCACACTCATCACCCGCCCCACACGCCCGTCGCGGGAATCGACGGCGTACGTACCGGGCTCAGGCGTGTACGTCATCGCCGGCCCCCTCCCGTACGGCGGCCAGTACGGCGCCGAGCCGCAGCGCGGTGGGCAGATCGCAGCGTCCGAGATCGACCAGCGGTACGGGTGCCTCGCCCAGGCACGACGCGGGGACGATCCGCAGCGCGTGCAACGTCACCCCCACTGCCGCGAGCCCGGTCTGTAGCGCCTCCACAGCGTCCTCGGCGGCGCGTACGTGTGTGGCGACCATGCGCCGACCTTCTCTTATGTCGTAGGTAACCATGTTTTGTCGTCTCCACGCTATGTATCTACTTTCACCACACAGCGTGGTCATCTGTGGCTAGCCTGACCAGACGCAGCAGACAAACACCGCTACGTGTTCCGGAGGAGCACCTGTGCCTCAGCAGCTCAAGCCACTTGATCCGACGTCATCACCGCGCGCCATGCTCGGTGCGGAAGTCAGGTACCACCGTGAGAGAAAGGGCATGTCTCAGGGCGAACTGGGACGACCGCTGTTCGTAAGTGGCGCGTTCGTCGGGATGTTGGAGATGGGCGTCCGGAGGATGCAGCCGGAGTTCGCCGTCAAACTCGACGAGATCTTCGGGACCGGGGAGTTCTTCGTCCGGAACTGCGAGGTGCTGAAGAAGTCGAAGTATCCGGAGCACTTCGCGGAGGCGGTGGAGGCCGAGGCGACGGCGAAAATGATCAAGGAGTATTCGCCGCTGCTGATTCCGGGCCTGTTGCAGACGGAGTCGTACGCGAGGGCGATCTTCCGTGCGGGGCTGCCGCTGGCGACGGAGGACAGGATCGACGAGCTGGTACTGGCTCGACTGGCCCGGGGCAAGTTACTCAAAGATTCGACCGAGCCGGTGGTTTGGGTCGTACTGGACGAAGCCGTTCTACGCCGGGCCGCCGGTGGCCCGGCGGCCATGGCCGAGGTACTGCGTCATATCGCCGCGCTCGTCCGGCGGCACCGCATCATCATGCAAGTCCTTCCGTTCACGGCGGGCGCCCACGCGGCGCTGGAGGGCGCCATCAAGCTGATGACCTTCTCGGACGCACCGCCGCTCGCCTACCTGGAGGGCATGAACTCGGGCCAACTGGTCGACGACCCGCCATCGGTGGACCGCTTCGTGCTGACCTACGATCTGCTTGAGGCCAGCGCATTGTCACCGAAAAAGTCCTTGGCCCTGCTGGAATCGGTGGCGGAGGATTACGCGCATGAAGAGCAGCGGGAATGAGTACGACCTGAGCGCCGCGTCCTGGCACAAGTCCAGCTACAGCGGAGCCAGTGGTGGCAATTGCCTCGAAGTCGCCGACGGCCTCACCGGCATCGTGCCCGTCCGTGACTCCAAGAACCCCGTCGGGCCCGTCCTCACCTTCCAGGCAACCGCCTGGTCGGCGTTCCTCACCCGGGTCAAGGCGGCCTGAAGGCCGGTATGTCGCCGGGGCCGGCCCTCAAGCAAGCCCCGGCGACGCGGTGTTGCCCGACCGTCAGCCGTACCGGACCGTCAGCTGCACCCGACCGTCAGCTGCACCCGACCGTCGGCCGTATCCGACCGTCAGCCGTAGAAGTTGCGCTGCCAGCGGTGCTTGGCCAGTACGGCGAGCTGGTCGGCGGTGAGCGCGCGGCCGTCGCTCAGGGCGGTGTTGCGCTCGACGTTGCGTACGGTGCGCATGCCCGGGATGACGGTGGAGACCGCCGGGGAACTGAGCACGAACCGCAGCGCGGTCTCGGCGATCTCATCGGGGGCGATACCGAGGTCGGCGACGATCGCGGCCACATGCTCTTCAACCTGGGCCGGGCGGTCGTCGCGGAAGTAGCGGTTGCGCCAGTCGCCTTCGGGGAAGGTCGTACCGGCGGTGATACGGCCCGTCAGGCCGCCCTCGTCCAGGGCCACCCGCACGATGACACCGACGCCGTGCTCCTCACAGGCGGGGAGCAGCGCGTCGGCGGGTGCCTGGTCGAAGATGTTGTAGATGACCTGCACGCTGTCGACGGCGCCGCTGCGGACGAGCGCGAGGGCGTTGTCGGGCTGGTGGTCGTTGATGGAGACACCGAACAGGCCGATCTTTCCCTCCTGCTTCAGTTCGGTGATCGTCTCCAGCCAGTCGCCGCGGCCGACCCATTCGTCGCTCCAGACATGGAACTGGAGCACGTCGAAGTGGTCCAGGCCGCTGGTGAGCAGACTGGTCTCCAGACTTTCGCGGATATGCGCGCCGGGGTAGGTCTCGGCGGGGTCGAGGCCGTCGGGCGCGGGCCAGACGCGGTTCTTCGGCGGCACTTTGGTCGCGACGCGGACCTCGTCACCGGCGGCGGCCCGCTCGCGGACGACCCGGCCGACGATCCGCTCGCTCTCGCCGTAGCCGCGGGCGGTGTCGATGAAGTTCACGCCGAGGTCGATGGCCTTGTTCAGGGCGCGTACGGATTCGTCCTCCGTGGCGCCCACCCAGGCGGACTCACCGATACCCCACGCGCCGTAACCGATCTCGGACACGGACAGTCCACTGCGTCCCAGCTCGCGGTAGCGCACAATCATCCTCCACGTCGTGATCGCCGGCCCGGCATCCGGGCGGGCCGGGCCGGGCCCAAGCCTAGATCCCCCAGGTCCTCTCCCACGGGGATTCCCGCCCCCGATCCCCGTCCTCGCCTATGGTGGGAAAGGTGCTGGAGTGGACCGACCGAGACGTGGACGGACTCCTGGTCCGCGAGGCCCGTGACCCCGAGGTGCGGGAGCGGGGCCGGATACTGCTGGTGCCCGGGTCCATGCAGGGCTGGTGGGCGTACGAACGGTGGATGCCGGTGTTCGCGGAGGCGGGCTGGACGCCGCTGGCGATGTCGTTGCCCAACCACACCGGTTCCCGGGCCGTACCGGAGGCGGAGTTCCTCGCGTACACGCCGGGTGATTACGCGGACGCGGTCCGTACGGCCCTGAACAACCTCCACCCCGACCGGAATCCCGACCTCGACTCCGGCTCCGACTCCGGCCAGACCCCGGACCAGGACCAAGCCCCGGACCAGGACCCGGACTTCCGGCCGCCCGTTCTGCTGGGGCACAGCATGGGCGGTCTGGTGGCCCAGTTGGTGGCCGAGGCCTACGTTCCGTATGCCCTGGTGCTGGTCTCGACCGTGGGGCCGGGGCAGCTCGGGCCGATGCGGTCGACGGCGTATCCGAAGGACCGGCCGGTGACGATGACCCGGGAGCAGGTCCAGGAGGTGTGGTTCCGCCATATCGCGGAGGAGGATCTCGACGCGCTGATGGACCGCCTCACCCCCGAGTCGCCGAACGTGATGAACCAGTACAGCAACGGCAGCGTCACCGTCGACCCCACCGCCATCCGCTGCCCGGTCCTGGTGGTGGGACCGGAGAACGACCGTACGCCCGTCCATGACACCCGTACCGTCGCCGAACTGCTGGGCGCGACCCCCGTCGTCGTCCCGAACGTCGGCCACGACATGCTGCTGGAACGCCCCGGCCTGCCCGCGGCCGCCACGATCGTCGCCTGGCTCGACACCCTCACCCCGGCCGCCGGTCCGTGAACTCCCCGGCCGCCGGCCCGTGAAATCCGCGGGAGTCCGACCGCGGTCCTACGGCCCGGAGACGATGAGGGTGGCCGCCCGTTCCGCGATGCCGTAGACGGCCGCCATGGTGTTGGCCGCGGGAATGGACGGAATCACGGAGGCGTCGACGACACGCAAACCGGTGATGCCGTGTACGCGGAGTCGCGGGTCGACGACAGCCATGGCGTCCGTACCGATCCTGGACGTGCCGACGGCATGCCAGTAGGGGCTGAAACTGTCCCTGATGTAGTCGCGGAGGTCACCGTCGTCGGTGACCTCCGGGCCCGGGTGCGCCTCTCGTAGCCGCCACGGGTCCAGCGCCGGTGCCGCGCCGATCCTCCGTGCGATCCGCAGGGCGGTGAGCATGCCGTCGAGATCGCGGGGGTCGCTGAGATAGCGCGGCTCGACGAGGGGGGCGGAGTCCGGTGCCGGATCGGCCAGCCTGACCGTTCCCCGGCTCTTCGGGATCATCACGGAGAAGGCGATCGTGTAGCCGTTCTCGGGCCCGAAACGCGGCGGCAGGTAGCGGGCGCTGCTGAACATGATGAATTGCAGCGCCGGGCGTGGCCCGCCTCCGGGGCCCGGATGGTCCGCATACCCGGGGGCGTGGACGACCCCGCTCGCCTCCGCGTGGTTGTTCTCCCCGCGCGGGACCGGCCGCGCCGCCTCGTAGGCGACACCGGTGATGGGATGGTCGTGCAGATTCGCGCCGACGCCCGGGAGATCGAGGACCGGGACGACACCGGTGTCCCGGAGATGGGACTCGGGACCGATGCCGGAGCGCAGGAGCAGATGCGGGGTGCCGACCGCGCCCGCCGAGAGGATGACCTCCTCTGTGCACAGGGCCGTGCGGACAGCGGTACGGCGCCGGCCCTGGGCTCCGTATCCGCCGCCGTACTCGACACCCACGCACCGGCCGCCCTCGACGAGTATCCGGTTCACCAGGGTGTCGGTCACGATGGTCAGGTTCTCCCGGCCCCTGACCTCGGGTGTCAGATACGCGTCGGCGGACGTGAGGCGCCGGCCCCGCTCGATGGACAAGTCGTGCAGGCCGATGCCCTCTTCGAGACCGCTGCTGGGATCGGCGGCCCTGGGCAGGCCGGCTTCGCGGGCCGCGTCGAGCAGTGCGCGGGTGACGGGGTTGCGGTCGGCGGCGGCCCGTACGGTCAGCGGGCCGTCGGTTCCGCGTACGGCGGCGTCCCGGTCGGCGGTGTCCCGGCCGGCGGCGTTCTCGGAGCGTTTGAAGAAGGGAAGAAGGTCGTCGAACCCCCACCCCTCGGCGCCTTCGCCGGGCCAGACGTCATAGCCGCTCCGGTGCCCGCGGACGAACACCATGCCGTTCATACCGGTCGAGCCGCCCAGCGCCTTTCCTCGCGAGAGGATGGAGGACCGCTTGGTGGCCTCGTCGAACGCCACGTCACCCCAGTCGCAGGGGCTCCCGATCAGATCGGTCCAGGTACGCGGAACGGCCGCCGCTTCCGGCGGTTCCGCGGGCCCGGCCTCCACCAGCAGCACGCGCGCCCCGGGCCGCTCCGACAGCCGCGCCGCCAGTACGCACCCGGCTGTTCCGCCGCCGACGACCACGTACTCGTACTCGTACCCGTGCTCGGCCGATCCCGCTCCCGATCCCGGTCCCGCCACCTGTACCGTCCGCCTCACCCCCGAGGCTTCATCACAGGAATTCCAGGATAGATCCGCGCCTCCCCCCACCGCACACGCTGCCCCACGGCGGGGCCCCGGTTCAGACCGCCGCCCGTTCCGCCGCGCTGCGTTCCACGCACAGCTCGTTTCCCTCCGGGTCTCCCAACACTCAGAACGAGACGTTATCGAGTTCGGCGAGGGCGAGCACGTCCGTGAGGCAATCGACCTTGGGGTTTCGGCGAGCGAGGTTTCCCCTTTCGACCGTCCGCAGCTCGGCATGTGGCTTGCCCGTCCCGATGACTTTGACGCACTGGTGTGGTGGCGCTCTGACCGTGCCATCCGGTCCATGGCGCACATGCACGAGCTTGCGAAGTGGGCCCGCGAGCACCGGAAGATGCTCGTCTTTGCCGAAGGGATCGGCGGGGGTCGGCCCGTGCTCGACTTCCGCAATCCCATGGACCCGATGGGTGAACTCCACATGTTGATGTTGGGGTTTTGCTCAGGTCGAGTCGCAGAGCATCAGCGAGCGTGTGTTGGGCGCGCAGGCAGCTATGCGCATGATGCCGCTGCGGTGGCGTGGGTCCCGTCCCTCTTACGGCTACGCCGTTGCCCCGCTGGAAGGCGGGGGCTACACCGTTATGCGCGAGCGGTTCCAGTGGTCCCCGTCCGTCATGACGAATCTGCTCCGCTCGCCGGCTCTGCTCCTGGCCCCACAGCACCACAAAGCGCCCGCGCCCCGTCACCCACACCAGGACGGCGGGCGCGGGACCGTCGTCGCGATGCGCTCTTGACGCTGGTCGCACGCAGGGGTGACGCTCGTGCACGTCCGTGCACGCGACTCGGTAGAGGAGTGCCCAATGGCCCTGAATTTTCTGGGGATTTGGCCCAACACCCCCGACGACGGCTCGCCCACGATTTGGCTCGATGACACGACCGGCGACCTGATCATCCAGTCATGGACGGCGGACGAAGAGACAGTTCGCCAGGCACAAGAAGTGGGGTCAGTGCCGGGCCACTCCACCGACGTTCCGGACCATGAGAGCGTGATCCGACTCCCCGCCAACATGCTGCAATTCATCCCCCGCCCGGACAGTGAGGACGACGGTGGCAACAGCGGTACGTGAATGCCTCGCAAAGGCGCAGCGCTCAGCGATGCACCTGGAAATGCGGGACAGCTACATGCGGGATGACCCGGAGTTCATCCGCTGGCAAAAAGGGCACCGGTACGACCCGGCCGACCGCGCGTCGTGGTGGCGGTCGTGGCTGGACATCGTGGCCGAGACGACGGCGCGGGGCGTGGTCATGCGACGGCTGCGCGTCGTCTCCGAGCCGCTGAGCGACTATGTGCGGTACGAGTACGACGGCACGTTCACCAACGTCGCAGCGGGTGAGGACGTGCGGTGGCTGCCCCGCTCGCGGGCGCATGGCCTCTTGCTCCCCGTGCTGGACGGTTGGGTCATGGACGAGGAAACCGTGATCCTCCACCACTTCAGCGGAGAGGGTCAGTGGACCGACCCCCGCATGGAGGTCCGCCATGATCCGGAGTTGGCCGGGCAGTACGTGACGGCGTATGAGGCGGCATGGGACCGGGCGGTTCCGCACGCGGAGTATCGGCCGGACTGATCACACATGGCTGTCTCTGCGTCTTCCAGTGCCCAGCAAGCCCGGCAGGCTCTCGCGGATCGGCTTGCGGAACTTTGCCGGGATGCCGGGTTCACGGGGCTCGACCTGGCCGTGCGCTGCGGGTGGAGTCGGTCCAAGTCGTCCCGGATCATGAACGGGCGTACGCCCCCGTCTGCCGATGACATCCGGGCATGGTGTCGGGCGTGCGGCGTGGAGGAGCAGACGGAAGATTTGATTGCCATGCTCCGGACTGCCGAGGGCATGTGGGTCGGGTGGCGCCGGATGGAACGGGCCGGGCTCAAGCGGGCGCAGGAAGCGCGCTTGCCGCTGTACCAGCGAACCCGCCGTTTCCGGTCCTACTCGTCGTGGCTCGTGCCCGGCATGATCCAGACGCAGCCGTACACGACAGCCGCCCTGCAAGCGATCCAGCGGCGGCGTGGCCTGGTGGATGACGTGGCCGAAGCGGTAGCCGCCCGTATGGAGCGTCAGCGGGTGCTCTACGAGGGCGGGCGCCGGTTCGCGTTTCTCGTTGAAGAGTCCGTACTGCGGGCCGGGATCGGCGGCACTGAGGTCATGTCCGGGCAGCTTGGGCACCTGATCTCAGTGGCCTCCCTCCCCAACGTCAGTTTCGGAGTCGTGCCGATGACGCCGGATCGGGAGCGTTGGCCGACTGAGGGTTTCTGGATCTACGACGGAGCACAGGTCAACGTCGAGTTGGTCTCTGGCTATCTCACGTTCACTCAGCCCAGCGAAGTGGCGATGTACGCCGAAACGTTCGCGGAGTTGGCAGCTTCGGCCGTCTACGGCGTCGACGCCCGCGCGCTGATCACGTCGGCCCTGGACACCCTCAGGTGATTGGCGTGCAACCTCGTGCAACCGACTGTGAGTTGGCGTTCCGCTCTCCCTAGCGTTGTTGCCATCGGACCACCCGAGGGGACGGCGGGAAGCGATGACCAACAAGTGGGCCCCCACCGCGGGGGCGTATGCGGTGGACACCAGCGAGGCGGGATCTCCACGCATCGGGGAGGTTCGCCGGCTGTTCGAGGGGAGCGTGTTCCTCGTGCCCCCCGGGTGGCGTTGTCGAGTGGTCCGCACCGCCGGAGAGGCTACGGGCGCCGACTGACGCCGAGGTGTGGCAGTCGCGCGTCCGGACCCGCCCGGTCGGGTCGTGATGACCGCCCCCGCAAGACTTCGAAGAGACGCGGTGTCCCCGCTCCCACCCCTGGAGCTGGTGAGCCTCATGGATGCCCCAGCGGGGCCGTAAGCGGGCTCTCCCGAGGGCTGGTGGACAACGTACGGCGGGGCCCTGGATGCGGTCAGCGGGGTCGTCCACATCCCACAAGGCAACCCCGTGCCCCCTTGCCCGTTCCCGTGCTCGCTGTGTGGCACGGCGACGGATCACGAACCGCCGAGCCAATCCCCGTCCGGTCGGACGGATATCGGAGCACCATCGACAACGGAGGTACTGAACATGCGTGAGTGGTGGCTGACCAAGGCGACCGACGGCAACCCGCAGGACGACAGCGACAGCGGGAACAAGCACGGCGGTGGGGGCTCCGACGAAGGCGGCAACACCAACGACGGCCAGGGACCGGCGGACGGCAAGTGACCGAGCACGAATTGAAGGAGGCGGGCCCCGAACGGCTCGCCTCCGCGCTCATGGAGTCAGGCGCACTCAAGACCGATTGGCTCCCCGCCTATGAGGCCGTCGCCCGGCACCAGTTCGTTCCGGACACCATCTGGCCCGGTCGCGCGGGCATGAACCGGCAGGACGACCGGGTGACCCTGGAGGGACAGCCGGACCTGTGGTGGGAAGCCGTCTACCGGGACGCGCCGATCACCACGCAGTGGGACAACGGCGAGTACACCGGGCCCAAGAAGGGCCGGACACCGACCAGTTCCAACTCCATGCCCACCATGGTCTTCACGATGCTCGATGCCCTGGACGTCCACGAGGGGCACAAGGTGTTGGAGATCGGGACTGGCACGGGATGGAACGCCGCTCTCCTGTCACACCGCCTCGGATCCGATCACGTGGTGTCCGTGGAAGTCGACCACCAGACCGCCAGGGACGCCCGCAACCGGTTGACGCTCGCGGGACTGCACCCGCTGATCCATGTCGGCAACGGCGCGGACGGGTACGCCGATCGTGCTCCGTACGACCGTCTGATGGCCACGTGTTCCGTGGGCAGCGTGCCCGCCGCATGGAGAGAGCAGACCGTGCGCGGTGGCATCATCGTCACCCCCTGGGGTCCGACATACGGCGGTGAAGCCATCGCCCGACTCGCGGTCACCGAGGACGGTTCGGCAAGCGGCCCGTTCATCGGATCGTCCGCGTTCATGCGCATGAGCGTCCAGCGCAAGCACCTGCCGCCTACCCGGGCGTTCCTGGATGGCATCGGTTGGCCCGGGGCGGGCGTGCGGTCCGAGACCACGTTGTCCCCGGACGACGTGGGCGAGTGGGTCCACATGTTCGCCATCGGCGTGCAGATCCCAGACCTGTTCTGCCGCGTCGACTGGGGCGAGGACGGCGCCTACCGGCTGTGGCTCATGGACACGGGCGTCACGTCCTGGGCCACGGCGGACTATGCGAAGGGACACAGTGCGTACCCTGTGGTGCAATCCGGCGCCCGACGGCTCTGGGACGAGCTGGAAGGCGCCTGGCGCTGGTGGGACCAACAAGGTCAACCCGGATTCGCACGCTTCGGACTCACCGTGGACGACGACGGCGAGCGCGTATGGCTTGATTCCCCGGAACGGCCTGTGCCTCTGTACTCTCCGTGACGGTCCGCACGGCTTCGCCCCAGGTAACAGACACCAAAATGCCCCGTGCGCCCAAGTGGCGTGCGGGGCCTCTGTGTTGTGTGAGCTGCGCGTATGCTCAGAACCGGTAGTGAGAAGTGGCGGGGTCCGCGAGGGTCGCCCAGCCCGTGCCGTCCGGGCGGCGGTGGTCGGCCACGAGGGTGGCGCCGAGCGCGAGGAGGCGGTCGACCTCCTCGTCGCGGGTACGGTCCAGGGGCTGGAGATCCAGATGGACCCTGTTCTTGGTGGACTTGGCCTCGGGCACGGTGACGAACAGCAGCGCGGTCCCCGGCGCCGTCACCACGGCCTCCGGGTCGCCCGGGTGGTCGTCCTCCGCCAGTGAGCCTCCGAGCACCTCGGCCCAGAAGCCGCCGAGGGCGTATGCGTCGGCGCAGTCGATCGTGATGTGTCGTACGAGGGAGGTCATGCGGGCCACTGTGGATCGTCACGCCCGCCCTGTCCAAACAGTTTCCAACAGCCCCGGCGACCGAGGCGACTTCGGCGACTGAGGCGGACAAAGGCCAGCGTGGCAACGGCCTGGGTGGCGGCGGCGGTCAGGAGGGCGGTGGTGAGCGAACGGGCGGCAAGGGGAGCGGTCAGGGCCGCGCCCAGGGCGAAGCCGGTGATCTTCAGACTGGCGCCGGTGGTGAAGATCTGGCCGCGCGACCGCTCCGGGGCCTCGCGGTGGCGTATCGCGAACAGGGCCGCGAGCTGCGGGCCTTCGCCCAGGCCGGCGATCAGCATCGCGGTGATGAGCAGAACCGGTCGGCCGGTCGCGGCGAGGAGCAGTGCGACGGTGAGAGCGACCGTGGCGCACGGGAGGACGGTGTCGGGGCGCATCAGCCCGGGGTACCGCGAGAGCACCGCGTTGGCCACGAGCGCTGAGGCGGCCACGCCGGAGAGCAGGACAACCCCGTGGTTCGCCGAACCGAACGCCCGCTCTCCGAGCAGCGGGCTGCACGCGACCAGAATCCCCTGGCCCACACAGGAGATGACGGACGCCACGGTCGCCCGCGCCAGGGAAGGGGTACGGACGATGGCCCGGAACCCGGCACGAAGATCAACAACAATGGATGTTGGCGCTGGCGTTGGCCCTGGTGACGGTGTCGGGACCGGGACCGGAGCCGGATCCGTGATCGGGACCGGAGCCGAATCCGAGACCGGAGCCGAGGCCGGGACCGGGGCCTGCGCCGGCCCTCCACCCCGTACCCCCGGCAGCCGCCATGCCACCGGAACCGCCGCGCCGATCAGCCCCACGGAGACGATCACCCCGGCCGGCGCCCCCGCCAGTCCCGCGGCCGTGCCCGCCAGCGCCGGGCCCGTCAGGCTCGCGAAGCTGAACGTCATCGCGTCGAGCGCGGTCGCGCGCGGCAGGTCCTTCCGCCCTAGGACACGGGGAAGTTGCGCGGTCCAGCCGCCGGACAGGGCCGGTCCCAGCAGGCCCGCGCACACCGCGATCAGAACCGTGGCCACGGGCGGGACGTGCCCGAGGCTCAGAAGCATCACGACGAGGGCCGACCCGTACGCGCCCAGCGCCACCGCCAGCAGCCGGCCGGGGCGGGCCGACCGGTCGAGCAGTACACCGAAGACCGGGCCGCCGACCGCCGCCGAGACGGTGATCCCCGCGAGCAGCGCCGTCGCGGTGGACGCCGATCCGGTGACGGCCAGTCCGGCCAGCAGCAGGGCCGGGCCCGACATCTCGTCCCCGGTACGGGCCGCGGCGGCGCCGGTGGCGTAGCACCGGAACGTGTAACGCTTTCTCATGCGCGGCACGTTACGTACGTAACGCAAAACTTGACCAGATGCGTTACATTCACCCCGTGCCACCCCCGAAGCCCCCGCGCCCACCACAGCCGGCGCAGCCCCCGAAGCCCTCAGCCACCGCCGAGCGAACCGCCGCCCTCATCAACGCCTTGAGCGACGAGGACCCGACGCCGCACACGGTCGCCGCCGTCCTGCGCGAACACGGCGAGGCCGATCCCGTCGAACTCTCCGCACACGACATCGCCGAGATGCGCGCCGTGGCGAAGATGCTGCGTGAGGTCTTCGCGGCCGGTGACGTCGGCGCCGCAGCGGCCTCGCTCAACCGGCTTCTGCCGCTGAGCCCCGGGCCCCTCCGGCTCTCCTCGCACGACGGCCTCACCGCCTGGCACCCGCACCTCGACAGCACGGACGACGCACCGTGGGGCGAGTGGTTCCTCGCGTCGTCCTGTCTCGCGCTGACGGTCCTGCTCTGGAACCGCCAGCACCCTCCCGGCGGGGTCTGCGCGTCGGCCAACTGCCGGAACGTCTACGTCAGCCAGGGCAGCGGACTCCCCCGCCGCTACTGCTCCCGCCGCTGCGCGACCCGCGAACGAGTAGCGACCCACCGCCGCTCCCGCCCCTGACCCACCGACCACCCCGAGCGCCGGCCGCCCGACACCGGAGCACCGGCACCGGAGCACCGGGGCCGCCGAGCCCCGAGCGCCGGATCACCGCGGGCGCAGGCCCGCCAGCAGGGTCTCGACCGTCTCCGACACCAGCACACCGAGCGGCTTGGCGCCGTTCATACCGGTGGCCGCCAGCACCGCGAGGCCCTGCAACACCGCCAGTACCGTCATATCGACCCGCCCCGTGGTGTCGGGGTCGATATCGCCCCGGGCTCGCGCCTCCGCGAGAAGCCGTACGGGCGCGGCGAACGCCCTGTCGTTCGCCTCCCGCAGCCGGTCGCCGCGTGAGCCCTCCTTCGAGCCATGCATCAGACCCAGCAGCGCCCGGTGCTCGACCGCGAACTCGACATAGACCTGAGCGAAGAGGACCAGCCGCTCCGTGAGACCACCGCGATCACCGCGATCACCGCGAACACCAAGGCCCTCAAGATCACCGCGATCACCCTCGGAGCCATTCAGCGCGGCATCGAGCCTGCGCCCCAGCCGTTCGTACCCCTCCTCCGCGAGAGCGTCCAGCAGCGCCCGCTTGTCGGAGAAGTGCCGGCGCGGCGCACCGTGGCTCACGCCCACCTCACGGGCGAGTTCGCGCAACGAGAGGCCGTCCGCGCCGTGTTCCTCAAGGGTCCGTTCGGCCTGTCGCAGCAGGGCGGTGCGCAGGTCGCCATGGTGGTAGGGGCGGGCCGTGGTCATCGGACCACCCTATCCGCACATCCATTGAATGTTGTCATTGACTACAATGTATTCGTTGACTACTTTGACGGGCATGACCAGCCCACGCCGCACCACTCGTGCCCATGACGCCTCGTCCGCCCCTTCCCCCGCCCCCTGGTCCCTCGCCGATCTCCCGCCCCAGACCGGACGCACCGTGATCGTCACCGGCGCGGGCAGCGGCATCGGCCTGGAGACCGCCCGAGCACTCGCGTCCGCCGGGGCGCATGTCGTGATGGCCGTTCGGAATGTCGGGCGCACCCGCGAGATCGCGGCCCGTGAGATCACCGCGAGCGCCGCGGACCACGCGGCCGGCAGCACCGAGGTACTGCCCCTCGACCTCGCTGACCTCGCCTCGGTCCGCCGCTTCGCGTCCTCCTGGGACCGCCCGGTCGACATCCTGATCAACAACGCGGGCGTGGCCAATGTGCCACTCGGCCGCACTGCCGACGGCTTCGAGACGCACTTCGGCACCAACCACCTCGGCCACTTCGCGCTGACCTGTCTGCTGCTGCCGCGGATCACCGACCGCGTGGTCACCATCGCGTCCAACGCGCACAAGAAGGCCACACTCGATCTCGACGACCCGAACTGGCGGCGGCGCCGTTACCGTGCCTCGGCGGCCTACGGACAGTCGAAGCTCGCCAATCTGCTCTTCACCCTCGAACTGCAAAGCCGCCTGGCGGATGCCCGTTCACCGCTCCCGGCCCTCGCCGCGCATCCGGGCGCGGCGACCACCGGACTCAACCGTCATCTCGGGCCCGCCATGTCCCTTGTCGCCGCGACCGTCGGGCGGCTGGTGATGCAGAGCGGCCCGGCCGGAGCCCTGCCGACGCTCTTCGCGGCCACCCAGGACCTCGAAGGCGCCGCCTACATCGGCCCGGACGGCCGTGGCGAACAACGCGGCCACCCCACCCGGGCCGTCCGCAGCACCACCGCCCAGGACACCGACCTGGCCCGGAAGTTGTGGACCCTCTCCGAAGACCTCACCGCGACGGCGTTCCCTCTCCTCTGACCCCGGGCCGCCACGGCGGCACAGGCCGACGTGCTCACACGCCTGAGAAAGGAACGCCGACGCCGCACGGCTCTCGGCCGCGCCGTGACGGACCGTCCATCACCCCCCGAGCCCCAGCGCCTTCCGTACCTCCGCGCTCAGGGCAACGGTGTTCTCCGGGCCCGGCGCCGCCCTGCCGTCCCCGTCCACTCCGTACCAGCCCTGCATGGTGCTCACCAGGTAGTACCGTCCGGCGCGTTCCCCGTCCTCCGTGAGCAGGAAGACATACTCCTTCCCCGCGGTCAGCGGAGCCGTCTCCGCGGCGGTGTCCGGGGTGACATAGGACAACTCGATCCGGTCCCCGGGCACTTCGCCCTTGGCCGTCGCCGTGATCTCCACCGGTGCGACCGTCTCCGGGGCCTGCCACCGGTCGGCGCCGTGGCTCTCCTCGCGGCCGGGGCCGAGCCTGCCCCGTACGATCACGTCCGCCGCCGCCTCCAACCGCCCGGTGCTCCCGTAGTACGCCTGGTCCGCGATGGCGCCGCCCTCGGGCGGGCCCCCGCCCGGACCCTCCCCGCCGCCGCCCCCGGTCGCGAGGAACGCGGCGCCCGCGACGACAGCGGCCGTACCGCCCACGAGCGCCGTCACCAGAACAGTGCGGCGGTCCGGTCCCCGGCGCGCGGACACGGCCCGTCCCGGGACCGGCTCCGCCCCCGGCACCGGGTTGGCGTGCTTGATCAGGGATTTGACGCGGATCACGCCGACTCCTCGGGCTCGGGCTGTACAGAACGGTCTCGTACGTAAAGGTCCCGGAACGCCTTACGGGCCCGGTGCAGCCGGACCCAGACCGCCGGGACCCCGCAGCCGAGGACCTCGCCGATCTCGGCGGCGCTCAGCCCGTCCCAGTAACCGAGCATCAGCACATCCCGGTGCCGTTCGGGGAGCCGGTCGAGGGTGTCCAGTACGGCGGTGTCCTGCCCGGTCGCGGGCGCGCGGTTCAGTTCGTCGGTGATACGCCGGTGGAGTTCGGTCAGACGCGCGGTCTTGCGGTAGTGGTTGCTCAGCAGATGGCGCGCGGTGACGAACAGCCAGCCGCCGCTCGTCTCATGGCCCGCGGCCGTCCGTTCCCACGCGGTCCTGAAGACCTCCGCGGTCAGCTCCTCCGCCGCGCCCCGGTCGCCCACCCGCCGGTGGACATAGGCCGATACGCGCGGGTGCTCGCGTGCGTACATGGCCGTGAACCGCTCGGAGCGATCGCCGTCGGGCGCACGGCCCCCGTCGCTCCCCGTCATCCGAAAGGTTTCCACATCTCTCATATGTCATGAGCCCGGCGGATCCTTACAAGCCGCGGGACACGGCCCGGGAAACGCCCGAGGGCGGCACCCCCGCGAAAGGGGTGCCGCCCTCGGTACGTACCAGGACCGCGTCCGAACCGGCCGGCTCCGAGGAGCCGTCAGGCTCAGAAGTCCATGTCACCGCCCGGCATACCGCCCGGAGCGGCCGCGGCGGCCTTCTCCGGCTTGTCGGCGATGACGGCCTCGGTGGTCAGGAACAGCGCGGCGATGGAGGCCGCGTTCTGCAGCGCGGACCGCGTCACCTTCGCCGGGTCGATGATGCCCTCGGCGATCATGTCGACGTACTCGCCGGTCGCGGCGTTCAGACCGTGACCGACCGTCAGGTTGCGGACCTTCTCGACGACGACGCCGCCCTCAAGACCACCGTTGACGGCGATCTGCTTGAGCGGGGCCTCCAGCGCGAGCTTGACGGCGTTGGCACCGGTCGCCTCGTCGCCCTCCAGCTCCAGCTTGTCGAAGACCGAGGCAGCCTGGAGCAGAGCCACGCCACCACCGGCGACGATGCCCTCCTCGACGGCGGCCTTGGCGTTGCGCACCGCGTCCTCGATGCGGTGCTTGCGCTCCTTCAGCTCGACCTCGGTCGCGGCACCGGCCTTGATGACGGCCACGCCGCCGGCCAGCTTCGCCAGACGCTCCTGGAGCTTCTCGCGGTCGTAGTCCGAGTCGCTGTTCTCGATCTCGGCGCGGATCTGGTTGACCCGGCCGGCGACCTGGTCGCTGTCACCGGCACCGTCGACGATGGTGGTCTCGTCCTTGGTGATGACGACCTTGCGGGCGCGGCCCAGCAGGTCCAGGCCGGCGTTCTCCAGCTTGAGGCCGACCTCCTCGGAGATGACCGTGCCGCCGGTGAGGATGGCGATGTCGTTGAGCATCGCCTTGCGGCGGTCACCGAAGCCCGGGGCCTTGACGGCGACGGACTTGAAGGTGCCACGGATCTTGTTGACGACCAGGGTCGACAGCGCCTCGCCCTCGACGTCCTCCGCGATGATCAGCAGGGGCTTGCCCGACTGCATGACCTTCTCCAGCAGCGGAAGGAGGTCCTTCACGTTGCCGATCTTGGAGTTCACGATCAGGAGGTACGGGTCGTCCAGGGACGCCTCCATACGCTCCATGTCCGTGGCGAAGTACGCGGAGATGTAGCCCTTGTCGAAGCGCATACCCTCCGTCAGTTCGAGCTCCAGACCGAAGGTCTGGGACTCCTCGACGGTGATGACGCCTTCCTTGCCGACCTTGTCCATGGCCTCGGCGATGAGCTCGCCGATCTGGGTGTCGGCGGCGGAGATGGAGGCGGTCGAAGCGATCTGCTCCTTGGTCTCCACATCCTTGGCCTGCTCCAGCAGGGCGCCGGAGACGGCCTCGACGGCCTTCTCGATGCCGCGCTTGAGGGCCATCGGGTTGGCGCCGGCGGCCACGTTGCGCAGGCCCTCGCGGACGAGCGCCTGGGCCAGCACGGTCGCGGTGGTCGTACCGTCGCCGGCGACGTCGTCCGTCTTCTTGGCGACTTCCTTGACCAGCTCGGCGCCGATCTTCTCGTACGGGTCCTCGAGCTCGATCTCCTTGGCGATGGACACACCATCGTTGGTGATCGTGGGGGCGCCCCACTTCTTCTCGAGGACGACGTTGCGACCCTTGGGGCCAAGGGTGACCTTGACGGCGTCGGCGAGCTGGTTCATCCCGCGCTCGAGACCGCGCCGTGCCTCCTCGTTGAACGCGATGATCTTGGCCATGTGAAGTGGTCCTCCCGGACTGGGGTGGATTGCTCCGGACCGCGCTGGCGCCCGCGACGGACGGCCTGAGAGCCGTGCGGTTCCTTGCCCCACCGGCTCTTCGGGCCTCACCGACCCGGTCCTTAAGTTGTCACTCTCACTCGCAGAGTGCTAACGCCAATGATTAGCACTCGACCCCCGAGAGTGCAAGCGCCCCCGGACTCCGGCGGTGTCCCCACGCCGGGCCGCGTGCCACCCGCGCCCGCTCATCCGGGCGCCGTACCCACGCCGGCCGCGCGCCACCCGCGCCCGGACACGCACGAGGGGTCCGTATCCCGTCTCCGGGATACGGACCCCTCGGCGTGAGCCGTGAACTGCGTGCGTCGGTGGCCGATCGCGCCGGGATCAGACGGCGAGCTTGACCATGTCCGCCTGCGGACCCTTCTGGCCCTGCGAGATCTCGAACTCCACTCGCTGACCTTCTTCAAGGGTGCGGTAACCGTCCATCTGAATCGCGCTGTAGTGGACGAAAACATCCGCACCACCGTCTACCGCGATGAAGCCGTAGCCCTTCTCCGCGTTGAACCACTTGACGGTGCCCTGAGCCATGCCTAACTCCCCTATTACTGGCCCTTCCAGGGGCCACACTTCGCGCCGGAACGCGTCGACCGCGGCTGAATGTATCTGCCCAACTGCCCTCTGCAACAGGTCAATCGGACGAGAATTATGGGCATGGCCGAACACGCATAGCGACGAATTCGCTGCGTTCCCGGGCAAGTCGGGCCGGGCAAAGCGCACCTAAAGTGCAAACAGCGCGATGACTTCAGCCCTATGTTGTCGCGTTCTCATACGCGCGCCGGATGGGCGGCGGAGGGGCGTTCCCACACTCTATCGCGTTCAACCATAAAGAATGGCTCCCTCCGCTTCTCTTGCGGAGGGAGCCATACCGGTCACCCGGTGTCGCCACGAAAGGGGCGGGCCCGGGGGCCCGTGAGTCAGCCTCCGGCGACCGCGGGGATGATCGAGACGCCGGCGCCCGCCGGGGTCGCGGTCTCCAGGCCCTGCTCGAAGCGGACGTCGTCGTCGTTCACGTACACGTTCACGAAGCGGCGCAACTTGCCCTGGTCGTCCAGGACCCGCGCGGCGATACCGGGGTGGCTGGCCTCCAGGGACTGGATGACCTCGGAGAGGGTCGCCCCTTCGGCCGGGACCTCGGCCTTGCCGCCGGTGTACGTACGGAGAATGGTGGGGATGCGGACGTTGACGCTCATGTTGGGTGTTCTGCCTTCCGTCTTCCGTGACGTCGTCGGGGTCGGTGGGCCGGATCGCGGGTGAGCGGGCCGGGCCGGGTCATCGGGCCGGGCGGCCGGTCAGCGGGCCAGACCGGCGTCGCGGAACGCGTCCAGGCTCGGGCGGATGGTCGCGGTCGGGCCCGTCGTCGGCGCCACCGCGTCCAGGGTCTTCAGTCCGTCACCCGTGTTGAGGACCACGGTCGTCAGCGCCGGGTCGAGCACTCCCGCCTCGATCAGCTTCTTGGTCACGCCGACGGTCACCCCGCCCGCGGTCTCCGCGAAGATGCCCTCGGTGCGCGCCAGCAGCTTGATCGCGTCGACGATCTGCTCGTCGTCGACGTCCTCGACCGCGCCGCCGGTGCGACGGGCGATGTCCAGGACGTACGGGCCGTCGGCCGGGTTGCCGATCGCCAGGGACTTGGCGATGGTGTCGGGCTTCTGCGGCCGTACGACATCGTGTCCGGCCTTGAAGGCGGTGGACACCGGCGAGCAGCCCTCGGCCTGGGCGCCGAAGATCTTGTACGGCCTGTCCTCCACGAGCCCCAGCTTGATCAGTTCCTGGAGACCCTTGTCGATCTTCGTGAGCTGCGACCCGGAGGCGACCGGGATGACGATCTGGTCGGGCAGCCGCCAGCCGAGCTGCTCACAGATCTCGTACGCGAGTGTCTTGGAGCCCTCGCCGTAGTACGGACGGAGGTTGACGTTGACGAAGCCCCAGCCCTCGCCCAGGGGATCGCCGATCAGCTCCGAGCAGAAACGGTTCACGTCGTCGTAGTTGCCCTCGATGCCGACGAGTTCACCGCCGTACACCGCGGCCATGACGACCTTGCCCTGCTCCAGGTCGTGCGGGATGAACACACAGGAGCGGAAGCCGGCGCGGGCGGCTGCGGCGCCGACCGCGCCCGCCAGATTGCCGGTGGAGGAGCAGGAGAGTGTGGTGAAACCGAAGGCGCGGGCGGCCTCGACGGCGATGGCGACGACACGGTCCTTGAAGGAATGCGTCGGATTGCCGGAGTCGTCCTTGATGTGCAGGGAGCCGGTGATACCCAGTTCACGGGCGAGATTGTCGGCCTTGACCAGCTTGGTGAAACCGGGGTTGATGTTCGGCTTCGAGGCCACATCGGCCGGGACGGGCAGCAGTGACGCGTACCGCCAGATGTTGTCCGGGCCGTCCGCGATCCGCTTCTTGAGCTCTTCGGGGGAGCCGCTCGGCAGGTCGTACGCGACTTCGAGCGGCCCGAAACAGCTCGCACAGGCGAAAAGGGGACCGAGCTCGAATCGCTCTCCGCATTCGCGGCACGAGAGGGCGGCGGCGGGTCCGAGATCAACGGTGCCGCTGGCGTGGTGGACGGTCTGCACAGCCATGATGGCGAGGCCCTTTCTCCTCATCTTCCTTACGACGCGTTTCGCCGCAAGACGGAATTGGCACCTTCCCCACCGTGACCTCGCGGTCGGCGGGAGGGTTGCCGGGACTTCAACGGGCCGTTCCCTCAGTCCCTCTGGATGAGCGCTATGGCACCGGACCAGGTCCGGCGCGTTTTTCCGCGTTACGACCCCCGGCATGCGGCGGTCATACGTGTTGTTCAAGACTGTAACCGAAGGAGCGGACGGTTGAGATAGTGGTCCGCACCGCGAGATGGATCACGTTCGACCGGATTCGCGGGTCGCGTCCCACCGGGTTCCGGCCCGGTTCCCGACCGGATTCGCGGGTCACGTTCATGGAACACGTCAGGGAGTACCGACCGTGCTGGAAGAGGTGGAACGCTGGCTGACCAGGCGTTCCTGGTCAGCGGCCGACCGTACGCTCGACCGGCTCCTGGTGGCGAAGGCCGCGCGCGGCACCACGGTGAGCGTGGTGCTTCCCGCGCTCGACGAGGAGGCGACGGTCGGCGCGATCGTCTCCGTGATCCGGCGCGAGCTGATGGAGCGGGCGCCACTCGTCGACGAGCTGGTGGTGATCGATTCCGGCTCCTCCGACCGTACGGCGGAGGTCGCCGCGGCGGCGGGCGCGCGGGTGGTGCACCGGGACGCGATTCTGCCGCGGCTGCCCGCACTGCCCGGCAAGGGCGAGGTGCTGTGGCGGTCACTGCTGGTGACGAGCGGCGATGTGGTGTGCTTCGTGGACGCCGATCTGCGGCGGTTCTCGGCCGACTTCGTGTCCGGGACCGTGGGACCGCTGCTGACCGATTCCGATGTGCACTTCGTGAAGGCGATGTACGACCGCCCGCTGCGGGAGGACGGGACGGACGGTGACGGCGCGGACGGTGACGGCGTGGGCGACGTGGGCGCGGACGACGTGGGCGTGGGCCGCTACGGCGCGGGCGGCGGCACGCGCGACGGCATGGGCGGGGCGGCGGCCGGCGCCCAGGGCGGGCGGGTGACCGAGCTGGTGGCGCGTCCGCTGCTGAATCTGCACTGGCCTCAGCTGGCGGGGTTCGTCCAGCCGCTGGGCGGGGAGTACGCCGCGCGCCGCTCACTGCTGGAGCGGCTGCCCTTCCCCGTCGGGTACGGCGTGGAGCTGGGGCTGCTCGTGGACGCGCTGCACACGGTCGGTCTGGACGCGCTGGGGCAGGTGGACGTGGGGGTGCGGTTCCACCGCCACCAGGACGACCGGGCGTTGGGGCGAATGGCCGCGGCCATCTACCGTACGGCCCAACTGCGGCTGTCCCGGGCGCACTTGGTACGGCCGGAGCTGACGCAGTTCGACCGGGGCGAGCACGGCTTCGTACCGCGCACCTACTCCGTGGACACGGAGGAACGGCCACCGGTACGCGAGATCGCGGAGTACACGTCCGGACGCGCGGCGTAACCGCGGATCACCTCACCGATTGCCTACATTGCGCCCTTATGAGGGCAAAACATCTGATTATCTGCCGATTCTTCGGGGTGCTGGCCGGGACGCTGGTGCTGCTGGCACCGGGACAGGCGTCGGCCCTGGCACACGTACCCCTTCAGGGGTCCGGGCCCCTGCGGATGCCGGTCCACGAGCCTTTCCACAAGCCTTTCCACGAGCCTTTCCGCGGTCCTCTCCACGAGCCGCTCCAGGAGCTTTCCCACCAGCCCCCGCACGAGCCGCTCTACGGGTCCCTGCAAGGGCAGCTCGCGGACACCGGAGGGGCGGCCGAACGGCTGTGGCTGCTGGGCGGGGTGGCGCTCGCGCTGACCGGCGCGGGGGTGGTGGCACTGGCCGCGACCCGCGGCCGCCGCTAAGGGTTGTCCCGTAGGCCCTGTCCGGCGGACAGGACCTCAAGGACGGCGGGCCGCCGCACCGGGCGCAGACCACACCGTCCGTACGTTTGAGCGTTTACGCGACGGGCTAGGTTTCGCCACATGGTTACCGAGCCGCCCTCCCGGGCCCAGGTCCTCGTCGCGTCCAACCGCGGCCCCGTCTCGTACAGCGTGCGCGACGACGGCACGCTGACGGCGAAGCGGGGCGGCGGCGGGCTGGTGTCCGGTCTGTCGGCCATCGGCGCGGACGCGGACGCGGTGTGGGTGTGCGCGGCGCTCGGGGACGGCGACCGCGAGGCGGTACGGCGTACGGACGGCCGGCTCGACCCGGCGGACACGGGCGGCCAGCGGGTCCGGATGCTGGGGATCGCGCCCGAGGTGTACGAGGACGCGTACAACGGCGTCGCCAACTCCACGCTCTGGTTCGTCCACCACCTGCTCTACCAGACCCCGCTGGAGCCGTCCTTCGGCCCGGATTTCCGCGCGCGATGGGCCTCGTACGAGACGTACAACCGCGCCTTCGCGGAGGCGCTGGCGGACGAGGCCGCGGAGGGCGCGGCGGTCCTGGTGCAGGACTACCACCTGGCGCTGGTGCCCGGGATGCTGCGGGCGCTCCGGCCCGATCTGCGGATCGGTCACTTCTCGCACACGCCATGGGCCCCGGTGGACTACTACCGGCTGCTGCCCGACGACATCGGCCGCCAGCTTCTGCGGGGCATCCTCGGCGCGGACCGGGCGGCCTTTCTGACCCGCCGGTGGGCGGACGCCTTCACGGCCTGCTGTACGGATCTGCTGGGCGGGACCGGCAACACCAGGATCGGTGTGCACGGCCTGGGCACGGACGCCGACTTCCTGCGCGAGCGCGCGCACCGGCCGGATGTGGACGAACGGATCGTCACCCTGCGCGAACAGATCGGCCGTCCGGGGGACGCCGCCGACGGCTCGGACGATCTCCGGAAGACCATCGTCCGGGTGGACCGTACGGAACTGTCCAAGAACATCGTCCGCGGTCTGCTCTCCTACCGGCAGCTCCTCGTGGACCACCCGGAGTGGCGCGACCGCGTCGTCCATGTCGCCTTCGCCTACCCCTCCCGGCAGGATCTGGCGGTCTACCGCGACTACACCGCCGAGGTCGGACGGGTGGCCGACGCGGTCAACGCCGAGTTCGGCACGGAGAGCTGGACCCCGGTCGTCCTCCATGTCCGGGACGACTTCGCGCGCTCCCTGGCCGCCTACCGGCTGGCGGACGTGGCCCTGGTCAATCCGATCCGGGACGGGATGAACCTGGTGGCGAAGGAGATCCCCGTGGTCTCGGAGCGCGGCTGCGCGCTGGTGCTCTCCCGGGAGGCGGGAGCGTACGAGGAGATGGGTGAGGACGCCCTCGCGGTGAACCCGTACGACATCACCACCACGGCGAGGGCCCTCCACGAGGCGCTGAGCATGCCCCTCGACGAACGCGCCGAACGCGCCAAACGCCTGGCCGCCTCGGCGACGGCCCTGCCTCCGCAGCAGTGGTTCCTGGACCAGCTCACCGCCCTGCGCGCGATCTGAGACACGAGCCCGGCCCCCCGCCGCTCGCGAGGGGCCGGGAGGACCGGGCTGGGACGGGGCGGGGCCGACAGGGACGGTACGGGGACAGGAACGCGCGGGACAGGACCGGGCGGACGGGCCGGGCGGAGCGGGCGGTGTCAGCCGATGGTCCGGGCCAGTGCCGCCAGGAAGTCCACCACCGCCGCGGGGCCCGGGAGCCGGAGATCGGAGCGTTCCGCGAGGTCGGGGACCTCCGAGCCGCTGCACACCAGCAGGCCCGGGTGGCCGTCGGAGCGGAGCTTCTCGACCGCCGCGAAGGCCGGGAGGTCGCCCAGGTCGTCGCCCGCGTAGAGGACGGTCTCGGCGCCCACCTCACGGACGTACTCCAGCAGCGCCACGCCCTTGTCCATACCGGGCGGGCGCAGCTCCAGGACCAGACGGCCCGGTTCGACGATCAGCCCGTGGCGGGCGGCCAGTTCGCCCAGCGGCCCGCGCAGGGCCTCGAAGGCGGCCTGGGGGTCGGTGGCGCGGCGGGTGTGGACCGCGACCGCCTGGCCCTTCTCCTCCGTCCATGTACCGCGCCAGGCGTCGAACCGCTCCAGGAATCCGGGCAGTTCGGCGCGGACGGCCGCGACACCCTCGTGCGGGGCGGGGGTACGGACGGTGCCGCTGACGGCGTCCCAGCGCTCGGCGCCGTAGTGGCCGAGGACCACGAGACGCTCCAGGCCGGGCACCCCGGCGAAGCCGCCGTAGCGGACCGCGACCCCGGCGGGCCGGCCGGTGACCACCGCGACGGACGCGACATGCGGCGCCAGGGCCGCCAGGGCGGGGACGGCGCGCGGATGGGCGCGGGCCTGTTCGGGGTCGGGGACGATCTCGGCGAGGGTGCCGTCGAAGTCGAGGGCGACGACGGCGCCGCCGGGCCGGGCGAGAAGCGCGGCCAGGCCGTCGGCGCCGGCGGGAGTGATCGGTTCCGGCAGGGGGACGGGGTACGGGTTGCTGCCCATACCCCGACCCTAGCGGCGCGGACGGCCCCGGCGGACGGAAACCGAGGCGCCAAAGGCCCTCCGCCGGACAACCCTTAGCGGCGCTCTCGTCTCGCCGCTCTGATCCGGCGCAGTCTGTTCACCGTCACCGGGTCGTGCTCCGCCGCGCGCGGATCGTCCAGGAGCGCGCCCAGCAACTGGTAGTAGCGGGTCGGGGAGATACCGAGCTGCTCCCTGATTGCCCGTTCCTTGGCGCCGGGCCCCGGCCAGCCGCGCTGCTCGACGGCGAGCACGGCGCGATCCCGCGCGGACAGCCCGGCGACGCGGCCCCCCTCACCGGGACCGGCGGACGCGGCGGGCTCGGCCGACTCGACGGACGCGGCGGGCTCGGAGGGCTCGCCCGAATCAGCGGACTCGGAGGGCTCGGAGGGCTCGGCGGACTCTGGCGTGGGCGTGGTCATCTCGCCGCCACGCTACTCGGCGGACTCCGCCGCCGTCGCGTCCCGGCCGATCCGCCCCAGGACGACCCCGGGGTTCCCGTCGGGCCCGACCGCCTTGCCGATGTTGTCCTTGATGTCCTGGCTGACGTTCCCCCAGGACTTCTTGCCGGACGGATACAGCTCGGCGGTGGGCAGCACCTTCTGGAAGGTGCTCAGTTCCTTGTACGCCGAGTCCGCCGCCATCGCGTCGTTCGCGCTGTAGGTGACCGGCAGCAGGTCGTACTGTCCGACGAAGTCGAGGACGTTCTTGTCCTCGTACACATAGTCCAGGAACGCGCCGATCTCCTTGGCGTGGCCGTTCTGCTTGAAGGCCATCATCCAGTCGGCCACGCCCATCGACGGCTTCTCGTTGCCGTCGAAGCCGGGCAGCGGCAGCATCCCGACGTCGATACCCGCCTTCCGCGCGTCGAGCAGCAGCGTCGGATGCCCGTTGAGCATGCCGACCTGACCGCTGGTGAACGCCTTGAAGGCGGTCGTCCTGTCGAGCTTCGCCGGGGCGATGGGACCGGTCAGCCCCGCTCCGACGAGATTCTTCTTCAGCCACTCGAACGTCTTGATGTTCTGGTCCGAGTCGATGTCGTACGAGTCGTCGGCGTTGTTGAGATAGCCGCCCCCGCCGGCCAGCAGCCACATCAGGGTCTCGCCCTGCGCCTCCTCGGAGCCGAGCGGAAGCGCGATCGGAGTCGTCACGCCCGCCGCCTTGAGCGCCTGGGCGTCGGACTCGATGTCGTCCCAGTCCTTGGGCGCCTTCAGTCCGGACTGCTCGAACAGCTTCTTGTTGTAGAAGAGCAGCCGGGCCGAGGCTATGAAAGGCAGTCCGTACTGGATGCGGTTGACCTTGCCGGCGTCCGCGAGCTGCGACAGGAAGTTCGCCTGCGTGGGTACGGAGACCACTTCGTCCGCGGTGTAGAGCGCGTCCTGCTTGGCGTAGTCGGCGTAGGAGCCGATCTGCGCCATGTCGGGGGCGCGGCCCTGTTCGACCATGTCCGCGACATCCTGGTCGACGGTCTTCCATGAGCGGACATCGATATCGATCTTGATGCCGGGGTGCTCGGACTCGAAATTCCTCGCCAGCTCGGCCCAGTATTTGTCGGACCGGTCGGACGAGCCATTGCCGTAGTCGGCGGCGACGAGTCTGAGGGTGACGTCCCCCGAACCCGCCGAGCTGCCACAGCCGGCCAGCGCCATTGTCATGCCTAGTGCGGCCACGGCCGCCGTCGCTCCCAGAAAGCGCTGCTGCACAGCTCTGTTCCGCCTCTGTTCTTCAGTGCTCGTGTACGCCGGTGCTCGTGTACGTCGCGCCCGTGTACTTCGGTGTTCATGTACTTCGGTGTTCTGCCTGCTGTCTTCTTGTCTTCTGCCGCGTGAAGCACCGGTATGAATCTGTGATTTTCCCCTATCCGGAGGTTTACGGTCCACGGAAGGCCGGTTGCGCTTCGGCAACGTCTGGGCCAAGAGCACACAGGGATCCGCCGTTTGTATGGACGCGCAACAATCCAGGACAGTGGACTAGACCTTTCATGGGTCGACACGCGAGACTGTCTCCGTGAGACACGTCATCGCCCTGGATGTGGGCGGCACAGGCATGAAAGCCGCCCTGGTCGGGGCGGACGGCGCGCTGTTGTACGAGGTGCGGCGGGCGACCGGCAGGGAGCGCGGCCCCGACGCCGTCGTGGAGACCGTCCTCGGCTTCGCCGCCGAGCTGCGCGCGTACGGCGCCGAGCACTTCGGCGAGAGCGCCGTCGCCGCGGGGGTCGCCGTACCCGGGATCGTCGACGCCGAGCGCGGAATCGCGGTGTACTCCGCCAACCTCGGCTGGCGTGACGTACCGATGCGGGCGCTGCTCGCCGAGCGGCTCGGGGGCGTACCGGTCGCGCTCGGGCACGACGTACGCACCGGCGGTCTCGCCGAGGGGCGGCTCGGTGCCGGCCGGGGCGCCGACCGGTTCATGTTCATACCGCTGGGCACCGGGATCGCCGGGGCCATCGGCATCGGCGGGGTGATCGAGGCGGGCGCGCACGGCTACGCGGGCGAGATCGGCCATGTCGTGGTCCGGCCCGACGGGCCCGAGTGCGGCTGCGGACAGCGCGGCTGTCTGGAGACCCTCGCCTCCGCGGCGGCCGTGAGCCGCGCCTGGGCGGCGGCGAGCGGCGACCCGGAGGCGGACGCCGCCGACTGCGCGAAGGCCGTGGAGTCGGGCGACCCCGAGGCCGTACGGGTCTGGCTCGACGCGGTCGACGCGCTCGCCGCCGGACTGGTCACCGCGCTCACCCTGCTCGACCCCCGCACCCTGATCATCGGTGGCGGTCTCGGCGAGGCGGGGGAAACATTGTTCACACCGCTGCGGGCGGCGGTCGAGGAGCGCGTGACGTTCCAGAAGCTGCCCGAGATCGTCCCGGCGTCCCTCGGGGACACCGCCGGATGCCTGGGCGCGGGACTGCTGGCCTGGGACCTGCTGGCCCGGACCGAAGGGTCCACCACCAACGGGTCCACCGCCGACGGGCCCACCCCCGAAGGGTCCACCGCCGACGGACCCACCGCCGGATCCACCGCCGCCGGTTCTCCCGCCGGCACTCCTGCCGGACCGTCCGCCACCGACGCACCGTCCGCCACCGACGCACCACCCACGACCGGATCCCGCGCCACGGCCGGATCCCGCGTCACCGTCACCCATCCCCCCACCGACCCACTCGCCCCGGAGGTAAGCGCCTGATGGCCGCACGCGCCGAAAGCACCGTTCTCACCGGCGCCCGGGTGGTACTGCCCACCGGGACCGTGGAGGGCGGGCGGGTGATCATCGAGGGCCGCCGGATCGTGGGCGCCGCCCCGGACGACGCCGCGACCCTCGATCTGTCGGGCCACTGGCTGGTCCCCGGCTTCGTCGACATGCACAACCACGGCGGCGGGGGTGCCTCCTTCACCTCCGGCTCCGTGGACGACGTCCTGAAGGGCATCCGTACGCACCGCGAGCACGGCACCACCACGCTCGTCGCCTCCACCGTCACCGGTGAGATGGACTTCCTCGCCCAGCGCGCGAGCGTGCTCTCCGAACTGGTCGAGCAGGGCGATCTGGCGGGCATCCACTTCGAGGGCCCCTTCATCTCCCCCTGCCGCAAGGGCGCGCACAGCGAGTCGCTGCTGCGCGACCCCGACCCGGCCGAGGTGCGCAAACTGCTCGACGCGGCGCGCGGCACGGCACGGATGGTGACGCTCGCCACCGAACTGCCCGGCGGTATCGACTCCGTACGGCTGCTGGCCGAGCACGGCGTGATCGCCGCGATCGGGCACACGGACGCCACATACGAGCAGACCGTGGAGGCCATCGACGCGGGCGCGACCGTCGCGACGCATCTCTTCAACGCGATGCCGCCGCTCGGGCACCGGACGCCGGGGCCGATCGCCGCGCTGCTGGAGGACGAGCGGGTCACCGTCGAGCTGATCAACGACGGTACGCATCTGCACCCCGCGGCCCTGGAGCTGGCCTTCCACCGCGCGGGCGGGGGCCGGGTCGCCTTCATCACGGACGCGATGGACGCGGCGGGCTTCGGCGACGGGCTCTACCAGCTCGGCCCGCTCGCCGTGGAGGTCAAGGACGGCGTGGCACGGCTGGTGGAGGGCGGTTCGATCGCCGGCTCCACTCTGACCCTGGACACGGCGTTCAAGCGGGCGGCGACCGTGGACCGGCTGCCGGTCGAGGAGATCGTCCAGGCCGTCTCCGCCAACCCGGCGAGGCTGCTGGGTGTGGACGACCGGGTCGGCTCGCTGGAGCCCGGCAAGGACGCGGATCTGGTGGTCCTGGACGCCGGTTTCTCGGTCAAGGGCGTTCTGCACAAGGGCGAATGGGTGGTCGCGCCCCGGCTGGGGTGATCCGGGGGCCTTGGGCGGCAAGCCCTTACGGGCGGGTGTACGGAAGGGTACGGGTTCATGGAAGGTGGTCGGCCCGGGGTCTGGGCCAACCGCTTTCTTTTTGACATGATCGCTCCGATAATCGGCCGCGCGTTCGCATACCGCGCTCGTCCACACCGGGAGTGACGGTGATCCTGACGGTGACGCTCAACGCCGCGCTGGACATCACGTACCGCACCCCCGCCCTCGTCCCGCACACCACGCACCGCGTCAGCGAGGTCGTCGAACGCCCTGGCGGCAAGGGCCTGAATGTCGCGCGGGTGCTGGCGGCGCTGGGCCACGAGACGGTGGTCACGGGGTTCGCGGGCGGCCGTACGGGCGATGTCCTGCGCGAACTGCTGGCGAGTCCCGCCCTGTTCACCGGTACGGGCGGCACGGGCGCGGGCGGCGGTCCGGGGCACGGCGCCCATGGCGGACACGGCGGACGTGGCGGACCGGGGAGCCGTCCGGGACGCGGCGGACCGAGGACCGGTACGGGCCCCGGCACCGGCTTCGGGCACCGCGCGCCCTACGGACCCGGTGCGGGGCCGGGCGCGGGCCCCGGCGCCCCGGGCGGTCGGGACAGCGGAGACGGCAGGGACGGCAGGGACGGCGGCGGTTCGGTCCACCGGCTCGGCGGCCGTTCCGGACACCGCCACGGCGCCGCTTCGGGCCGCCGGCCGGGCACCGGACCCGCCCACGGCATCACACGCCCCGTGGACGCGCTCGTACCGATCGCCGGATCCACCCGTCGCACCATCGCCGTGGTCGACGGGACGAGCGGCGACACCACCCAGCTCAACGAGCCGGGTCCGACCGTCTCGGCCGCCGAGTGGAACGCGTTCCTCAGCGCCTACGAGCGGCTGCTCACCGGCGCCGACGCCGTCGCCCTCTGCGGCAGCCTGCCACCGGGCATCCATGTGGGCGCGTACGCCGAGCTGATCCGCCGCGCCCGTGGCGCGGGCGTGCCCGTACTCCTCGACACCAGCGGCGAACCCCTGCGCCGGGGCATCGCCGCGCGCCCCGATCTGCTCAAGCCGAACGCCGAGGAACTCGCCGGGCTCACCGGCTCCCGCGAGCCGCTGCGCGCCGCCCAGGACGCCCGCCGCCGAGGCGCCCACGCGGTCATCGCCTCACTCGGCCCGGACGGCATACTCGCGGCCACCCCGGACGGTGTCTGGCAGGCGACCCCGCCCGCCCCCGCGAAGGGCAACCCGACGGGCGCGGGCGACTCCGCCGTGGCCGGGCTGCTCTCCGGTCTGGTCGAGCGTCTCCCCTGGCCGGCCCGGCTGAGCCGCGCGGTCGCCCTCGCCACGGCGACGGTACTGGCCCCGGCGGCGGGCGAGTTCGACGCCCAGGCGTACGCGGAACTCCTGCCGCGCGTCACGGTGAGCGAACACCCGCCCGCGTAGACAGCGCGGGAGCAGCGCGGGAGCAGCGCGGGAGCAGCGCAGGAGCAGCGGAGAAGCAGCCGCAGGAGCAGTCGTAGGAACAAGGCAGCCGGAGGAGCGGCCGGAGCAGGCCGCAGGGAGCAAGCCGCAGAAGCCTCGGGCGCGGGCCCGGGAAGGAAACCGGGGAGCACATGCCACTCGTCAGCACAGGGGAACTCGTCACGGCCGCCGCGGCCCGGGGCCATGGGATCGCCGCCTTCAATGTGATCACCCTGGAGCACGCGGAGGCGATCGCCGAGGGCGCCGAGCGGGCCGGCGCGCCCGCGATCCTCCAGATCTCGGAGAACGCGGTGAGGTTCCACGGCGGTCGGCTGGGCCCCGTCACCGCCGCCGCGGCGGCGGTCGCCCGCGCCTCCTCCGTACCGCTCTCGCTCCATCTCGACCATGTCGAGTCGGCGGACCTGCTGCGGGCCGCGCTCGACGCGGGTTTCAGCTCGGTGATGTTCGACGCCTCGAAGCTGCCGTACGCGGAGAACCTCAGGGCCACCGCGGACGCCGTGCGGCTGGGCCATGACCGTGGCGTCTGGGTCGAGGCCGAACTGGGCGCGGTGGGCGGCAAGGACGGCGAACCGCCCCTGGACGCGCCCCCCGACCCGCATGCTCCCGGTGTCCGTACGGATCCGGCCGAGGCGGCGCTCTACGTGGCCGCGACCGGGGTGGACGCGCTGGCGGTCGCGGTCGGTTCCTCGCACGCGATGACCCGGCGTACGGCGGCCCTGGACCACACACTGATCGCCGCCCTGCGCGCGGCCGTCCCCGTACCGCTCGTCCTGCACGGCTCCTCCGGTGTGCCCGACGAGGAGATCCGCCGGGCGATCACGGCCGGCATGGTCAAGATCAATGTCGGTACGGCCCTCAACACGGCCTTCACCGGGGCCGTACGGGAGTATCTGACGGCTCGTCCGTCGGCCGTGGACCCCCGGAAATACCTCGTCCCGGCACGCGAGGCGATGGCCGGGACGGTGGCGGGGTTCATACGGGTGGTCGGTCAGGCCACCGGACCGGTGAGTCCGGTCGCACCAGCCGGTCCGCTGGACGCAGCGGGTCCGGTCGCACCGGTGGGTCCGGTCGATGCGGCCGGACCCACCGGGCCGGTCAGTTCTTCGGCGGGGTGACTTCCAGCCAGTCGAGGATGGCGTCGCACTGATTGCCCTGCTCGCAGGAGATCTTGATGGTGTTCTGGCCCGACTGGAGCTCGACCGGAGCCCAGGTGGTCTGCCAGTTCTTCTCCCAGTTCGGGTCACTGGAATGGATGAAGTTCTTCAGGCCGATGGGGTTGGAATTCGCCTTGCCGTTGACGGTCAGGGTCGCGTTCGCGTCCTTGGCCGGGATGGCGTAGCGCACCGACAGCGCGTACGCGCCGGCCTTCTCGATATCGGCGGTCCAGGTCACGGACGCGCCGACGGCGTTGAAGCCCGCCACATACGCGCCGTTCGTGCCCTCGGCTCCCTTGATGGCCGTGTCCAGGGCGGCGGGCGGTCCCAGCTTGAGGGTCGCCGCGTCCTGCTTGGGAAGCTGGATGCCCTCGGCGGGCTTCTCGGACGCGCCCTCGCTGGGCTTGCCGCCGGAATCCTCGGAGGCGGAGACCGACGGACCGCCGGACGGAGCCGTTTCGTCGTCCTGGCCGTCGTCACCGCTGGAGAGCACCGCGGCTGTGATACCGATCACGACCACCACGACCACCGCGATGGCACCGATCAGCAGGCCCCTGGTGTTGGGGCCGCCGCGTCCGCCGCCGCTGCCGCGCTGGGCGGGCACATGGCGGGTGGCGTCGGCGCCGGGGTAGGTCTCGGGAGCGGCGTACGGGGCGCTCGGCTGCTGGCCGTAGGACGCCTGGCCCCCGGCCTGGCCGTAGGCGGGCTGCTGACCGTACTGCGGCTGCTGACCGTAGGCGGGCTGCTGGCCGTGGCCCTGCTGCGGCGGGACCTGCGGCTGTCCGTACTGGCGCTCGCCGACCGTTCTGACCTGGTTGTACGAGGTCCTGGGCACACCGGGCTGCGCCGCGGGACCGGGGTAGCCGTAGCCGCCCTGGCGTCGCTGATTACCGCCCTGCGCCTGTCCGTCCTCGTACAGATAACCGAACGGATCGTCGTCCTCGGGCGTGCTCGCGCCGTTGTTCCCGGCCGTCATCCCTGGGTCACTCCTTACCATCTCGCCAGCGTCGCCGACCGGCCGAGCCTACCTCGAATGAGCAAGCCCATGGACGGGCCCTGACTGTGCTTTGCCACTCTGCGGCCCCGGGTGTGAACATCGTGTAGCGGCTCTGTCCCAGCCCTGTCCCGAATACCTGCCGGACGCCTCCGAATACGTACGGGACGCCTCCGGATACTCATCGGACGCCTCCGGGGCACGGGCGCCGGAGCTCTCGCACCCTCACCACGGGCTTGCGGCCTCACCATGGACAGGGGCAGCTATCCGGCCCGCCGGTGGACCGTCTTGCGGGACCGCTTCTCGACGTACATCCGCTGGTCGGCGGATTGCAGAACCTCCTCCACGGACATCCCGCACGCCGCCCAGCTGATGCCGAAGCTCGCGCCGACCCTGACCGCCCGTCCGTCGACCCGGATCGGCGGAATGATCGCGTTCCGCAGGCGTACGGCGAGATCCGCGGCGTCCGCCGCCCCCAGGCCGTCCGCGAGAACGACGAATTCGTCACCCCCGAGCCGGGCGACCGTATCGCCGTCCCGCACCCCCGTGGTCAGCCGGTGCGCGACCTCGATCAGTACCGCGTCGCCGGTGTTGTGGCCGAAGCGGTCGTTGATGGACTTGAAACCGTCGAGGTCGCAGAAGAGCACCGCGAGGCCCTTCGTACCGTCGTCCGTCTCGCCGTCGTCGGCGGGCGCGACCATGTGCACATGGTGGTCGAAGGCGCCGCCGCCCGCCGGGCCGGTGCCGCCGGGACCGCCGACGCGCACGCCGCCGGCCCTGCCCGTCTGCTCCTCGTAGCCGTCGTATCCGTCATAGCCGTCGTACGCGTCGTAGCCGGGCTCGTACAGGACGGTGCCCTCGTACCCCCCGTACGCCGCGTCCAGCGCCTCGACGGCGGTCTCCCGCAGGGCGTGGGGACGCGAACAGAGCCGGGCGCTGAGACGGGAGCGCAGTTCCGCGCTGTTCGGCAGGCCGGTGAGCGAGTCGTGCGAGGCCCGGTGGGCGAGCTGGAGTTCGCGGCTCTTGCGCTCCTCGATGTCCTCGACATGGGTGAGCAGGAACCGGGGGCCGTCCGCGGTGTCCGCGACCACCGAGTTGCGCAGCGAGACCCAGACATAGGTGCTGTCGCGGCGGGCGAGCCGCAGCTCGGCCCGGCCGCCCTCGGCGGAGGTGCGCAGCAGTGTCCCGATGTCCTCGGGGTGGACCAGATCGGCGAAGGAGTGGCGGCGCATCGCGGAGGCCGGGCGCCCCAGCAGCCGGCAGAGCGCGTCATTGGTCCGCAGCAGCCGGCCGTGCTGGTCCCCGCCCATCTCGGCGATGGCCATACCGCTGGGCGCGTATTCGAACGCCTGACGGAAGGATTCCTCGCTGGCCCGCAGCGCCTGCTGTTCCCGTTCGAGCCGGACGAGAGCGCGCTGCATGTTTGCTCGCAGACGGGCGTTACTGATCGCAATGGCGGCCTGGGACGCGTACATCTGGAGGGCTTCCTGCCCCCAGGGCCCGGGGCGGCGGCCACCGCGCGGCCGGTCGACGGAGATGACCCCGAGCAGTTCGCAGCCGCCGCCGGACGCGTACATCGGGGCGTAGAGGCGGTCCTGGGGGTGCCACTCGTCCTCGAAGCGGGGGTCGGGGCCCTCGGTGTACCACTGGGGGACGTCGTCCTCCAGCAGCACCCAGCCCTCGGTGTGCGGTATGAACCGCAGATCGCCCCAGCTCTCACCCATCGCGAGCCGGCGGTCCCAGGAGCCGCGCGAGCCGACCCGGCCGGTGATCAGCGCTTCGGCCGCGGCGCTGCCGGAGAAGGCCGCGACGACGAGATCACCGTCGGCCTGGACGACATTGACGCACGCCAGCTCGTAACCGAGTCCGTTGACGACACCGTCCGCGACGGTCTGGAGGGTGTCCGCCAGGCTGCGGGCGGTGTTGAGTTCGGCGACGGCCTCGTGCAACTGCCGCAGGGTCGCAAGACGGACATACGGCTCCGACTCGGTCTCCATTGCTCGCTCTCCCCGAGACCTCGACAGCAACTCCAGGATTCTCATCGGCTCTCGTGTTGCATTCTCATCGCCACTGAATCACAGCGAGCTGTTCGCCCGGTACACAGGGTCAACAAATAGTGCACTCTGTGACTCAAGTCACATGACCTGGAGAAGGGAAAGAGCGCCTGATGGGAGCGCTCCACCGCTTTCTTGAACGCAAATTCCGGACGGCACGTGGGGGGCGGGCGCGTGCGGGGCCCGTCGGGCCGTCGGGCCGTCCTCTGTGATCTTACGACGCTCTTACGCCCGGGGCGCTCTCTCCCGGCGCCGGCACCCGGGCCCGGCGGGATCCGGCCCGGCGGGATCCGGCCCAGCAAGATCCGGCCCGGCAAGATCCAAACGAGAGGTCCTAGGTCCGGTCCTGGTCCCCTGGCCCGATGTGGGCGGGCGGTGGCGGAAGCTAGCGTTCGCCCGTGTCCCAGTTCCAGACGCCCCCCGCTTCCCTGACCGAGGCCATCCCCCATCCTGAGGGGGTGAGCAACGACGAGTTCCGCGCCGCCCTGTCACGACTGGCCGCGGGCGTGGTGCTGGTGACCGCGCACGAACCTCCCATGAGCGCGGACGGCCCGCGCGGCGAGGACGCCGGGATGACGGCGACGGCCTTCATGTCCGTCTCCCTGGCACCGCCGCTGGTCCTGGTCAGCGTCCGCGAGGGCTCCCGCATGGACGATCTGCTCGCCGAACAGCCCCTGTGGGCGGCCTCCCTGCTGACGGAGAGCCAGCGGCACATCGCGGGCCGGTTCGCGATGAAGGGCCGTATCAGCGACCGGCTGCTCTTCGAGGACATCCCGTACAGGCGCGGAGAGGTGAGCGGCGCGCCCTTGGTGGGCGGCTCCCTGGCGACCCTGGAGTGCCGCACGGAACAACGCGTGGAGGCGGGCGACCATACGCTGGTCATCGGCCGGGTGCTGGCGGCCGAACTGCCGAGCGCGGAGGGCGGCCCGCTGATGTACTACAAGGGCCGCTACAGGCTGCTCGGTCAGGGCTAGGCCCGGGTCCGGTCGCGTCCGGTCCGGTCCCGGTCGCGTCCGGCCATGTGCGGTCGGCACGGTCCGGCCGGCCAGGTGATCCGTCCGGCCGGGTGGTCCGCCCTGCCGGGTCAGGGTCCGTCCGGCCGGGTCAGGACCAGTCGCGGCCTGTGCGGCCGCGTTTGGTCTCCGCGCGCTGCTTCTTCTCCCGCAGCCTGCGCTCATTGATGCCGCGCGGGATCTTCGTCTTCCGGCGCGTCCGCGGCGGCGGGGCCGTCGCCTCGGCCAGCAGGGACACGAGCCGCACCGCCGCCATCTCGCGGTTGCGCCACTGCGAGCGGTGCTCCGAGGCGCGTACGGAGATCACTCCGCCCACCAGCCGGTTCGCGAGCCGTTCCAGGGCGCGGTCCTTCCAGACCTGCGGCAGCGCCTCCGTCTTCGCGAGATCGAAGCGCAACTCGACCTGGGAGTCGGTGGTGTTGACGTGCTGTCCGCCGGGCCCGGACGAGCGCGAGAAACGCCACATCAGTTCGGCCTCCGGCAGGGAGACCGAACCGCGGATGACATAAGGAGGCCCGGACATGCCCCCATGGTCCCGTGCGCCCGCCCCTCACGTCACCCTCTTTTCCCGTACCGCCTTCTCCGGTGTGCCCGCCTTCCGCCCGCCGTCCGGGTAAAGAAAGTAAAGGGGGACGGAACCTCTCGGTCCTCTGCCTGCGTTATGCGGGGTGACGGTAGCTTCGGGACGACTCGAAGTCCGCACACGACAACGAAAGGGACATCCCCATGGCTGTAAGCCTGTCCAAAGGCGGCAACGTCTCCCTCACCAAGGAGGCACCGGGCCTGACCGCCGTCACGGTCGGCCTCGGCTGGGACGTCCGTTCCACCACCGGCACCGACTTCGACCTCGACGCTTCGGCCATCGCGGTGAACGGCGGCGGGAAGGTCGTCTCCGACGGCCACTTCGTCTTCTTCAACAACAAGTCGACGCCGGACCAGACGATCGTCCACACCGGTGACAACCGCACGGGCGCGGGCGAGGGCGACGACGAGGCGATCAACGTCAATCTGGCGGGTCTGCCCGCCGATGTCGACAAGATCGTCTTCCCGGTCTCCATCTATGACGCCGAGACCCGCAGCCAGAACTTCGGCCAGGTGCGGAACGCCTACATCCGCATCGTCAACCAGGCCGGCGGCGCCGAGATCGCCCGCTACGACCTGAGCGAGGACGCCGCCACCGAGACCGCGATGGTCTTCGGCGAGCTGTACCGGAACGGCGCGGAGTGGAAGTTCCGCGCGGTCGGCCAGGGCTATGCCTCGGGCCTGGTCGGCATCGCCACGGACTTCGGCGTCAACCTCTGACACGGACGCGTCCGCCCGAACGCCCCCGCGGTCCTCTCGCGGGGGCGTTCGGCTCCGGTGGACGGCCCCACGCCATGCGGGTGAGGACGGTCAGTCCAGCGGGGGCTTCTCGTCGCCGTCGCCGTACAGCCATGTGTCCCAGATGCCGCTGAGATCACGGCCCGCCTGCTCCTCCACATAGGCCGTGAAGTCGTGGGTGTCGGCGTTGCCGTGACGGTACGTCTCCAGCCAGCCGCGCACGATCCGGAAGAAGGCCGCGTCGCCCACGGCCTCCCGTACCTGGTGGACGACCATGGCGCCCCGCCCGTAGACCGGCGGGTCGGAGATATGCGCCGCGGAGGAGGGCTTGGCGGGCGGGAACGCCCAGTTGTCGTCGTCCTCGTACGCCTCCTCGAAGCTCTGCCGCACCGGAATCTGTTCGGTGTGCTCCGCCCAGAGCCACTCGGTGTACTCCGCGAACCCTTCGTTGAGCCACATGTCCCGCCATGACTTGGGGGTGACGGAGTTCCCGAACCACTGGTGGGCCAGCTCGTGCACGAGTGTCGCGACGCTGGTGGGACCGGGGAGGAAGGGCCTGTTCTGGGTCTCCAGGGCGTACTGGGAATCGCCTTTCCGTCCGATGATCACTCCGGTGGAGGAGAAGGGATACGGCCCGAAGGTCTTCTCCTGCCAGGTGATGATCCCGGGGAGCTCGGCGAGCAGCCGCGCGCTGTCGGCGGCGACGGCGGGGTCGACGGCGGAGTAGATGGGCAAGGCGGCCACCGTGGCCGTACCGGCCTTGTCCGCCTTCTTCCCCGTCTCTTCCGCTGTCTTGCTCCCGGCCTTCCTCCCCGCCCTCTTCACCGCTTTCTCCTCCGCCCGCTCCGCCGTCAGCGTCTTATAAGAACCGATGGCGACAGTGGTGAGATAGCTGGCCATCGGCTCCGCGGAGTGCCAGTCGAAGGAGGTACGGCCGGCCGATGTACGCTCGCTCCTCAGCTCACCGTTGGAGACGGCTTTCAGCCCCTCGGGCACGGTGATCCGGATGTCGTAGGACGCCTTGTCGCTCGGGTGGTGATTGCCCGGGAACCACGCCATCGAGCCCGTCGGCTCCCCCAGCCCCACCGCGCGCTCCCCCGATCTGAGCCACCCCTCCTCCGACTCGTCGGGATCCGTGATGCGCAGCGGTACGCCGGAATAGTGAACGACCGTACGGAAGGTCTCCCCGCGGGCGACATCGTCGTGCGGCCGGAGCGTGAGTTCCGTACCGGCGCGGTGGAGTGCGGCCCTCTCGCCGTCGACGGTCACGGAATCGACCTTCATTCCCGCGAAATCGAGATTGAAGGCGCTGAGATCCTGGGTGGCGCGGGCGGTGATCTCGGCGGTTCCCTTGAGCCGTCCGGTGGCGGGGGCGTAGTCGAGGGTCAGACCGTAATGCTGAACGTCGTATCCGCCATTGCCGAGCCGCGGAAAATAGGGATCCCGCACCCCCGCGGCTCCCGGGCGCCCGTGCACAGCGCCGTCACCGGCACAGCCGGTCAGAACAGGGGTGAGAACAAGAAGGGTGAGGGGCAGAACAAGGAGGGGGAGGGGAAGGGCCAGACGCTTGTCCACCCCATGATCGTAGGTCCCTCTGTCAGAACTCGCCGGTGTCGAGCTCGAAACCCAGGGGCTCGGGGAGCGGAACCGGCTCGGAGATCTTGTACGGAACCTTGGAGGTGTACTCCTCACCGACGGGCACCGTACAGAGCACGGCCTGGTCGGCTTCCCGGTCGATGAGCAGGTAGACGGGAATACCGGCACGGGCGTAACCCCGGACCTTCTTGACCCGGTCGTTCTGACCGGTGGAGCGCGATGTCACTTCGGCGATGAAGAGGACGGGCGCGGGATCGTGGTACTCCAGCTCGTCGGTGAAACTGCCCTTGGGCGCGATGACCAGGTCGGGCACGATCTTGCCGCTGACCGACGCGCCCGGGACGTACAACCCAAGGCCGGTGTAACTCCGCAACGACCGATTCTTACGGCGTCCTGTCACCTGGTCCGTCATCTCAGCCACGATTTCTTCGTGTTCGCCATTGGCCGGAGGCGTCACGTGGATCTCCCCTTCGATCAATTCCACGCGCCACCCCTCCGGGGCAACCGCATCGAAAACGTCGAAGGCCGCTTCTACTGACATGGCCGGGATCCTTCCCTTCACCTGCCGGAGCATCCGCATGTATTCGAGCTCGCCGTCATCAGTTCCGTACGGCTCATGCGGCTCGTACGACTCATCCGGCTCGTATTCGGAAACAGGCAGTGCCACGGCGACCTCCCTAGTGCAAGCGACACTGCCAGCCTAGGCGTCCAAACACGAAATGAAACCGCAACCCTTCACTCGAACGTGTGCGCGGTGACGTTTCCGCAACTGCCGGAACGTGTGATCGACCACCCCCCGACTCCGTCAGCCACGGCCGTGACACCATCGGCCCGTGCTCGACATCGGTTACTCCCTCTCCCGCCGCTTCCCCGATCCGCCGCAGACCGACTACCGGCGCGCGGAGGTCCAGGCGCTGCGGCACGACCTGTTCTGCGGGGACGTCTATCTCGCGGACACCAAGGCGGACCGGGAGCTGTCCACCGCCTGGGGTTGGGTGCCGGTGCTCGACTTCGCGTGGGCGCTGTGCGACATCGTCGAGCAACTCGACCGCGATCCGCGCGGCAGCCGCGCGGCCAGGCCGCAGCACGCCGAGCTGGACTTCACCGAGTCGGCCGACCGCATGCTCTTCCAGCGCCGCTTCGGCTGGGTCGATGTGGAGGCCGACTGGATGCCCGGCGACGAGCCCCCGCTGACCTTCAGCCACCGCCTGCTGCGCCGTGAGGCCCGCGACTTCCTGCACGATCTGATCGCCGATCTCGCCGACATGCACGAGGGCCTGGCCGACAACCCGATCATCTGGGACCTCCAGTCCCGCTTCCCCCGCGTCTGACCGGGAAGGGCGGCGCGGCGCCGGTCGGACGGCACGGCGCCGGTCGGCCCCGCCCGTACGACGGTCACCGCACGGGCACATCGTCGGCACACAGCCCTCGCATCGTTTTCCACGGCGGCAGGAGTACTTCCCGAGGCTCCGGGCAGACGAGAAATGCCGGGGCACCGCCGGGAGCGAACGACCGCTCCTCCCCCCACAGAGAAGGCGTGCCCCTGGCGCACCACGCAGGCCCCGGTCCATTCCCCCCAGGCCGGGGCCTCCGGTCTGTCCCGATGCCGGCCCCGGGGCCGGGCCGTCATGCGGGCCGGGCTGTCGCGCGGGCACTGCTCCGTACGCCCCCCCGGCCCTCGCCCCCCGCCTCCTGTCAGTCCTCCACCCGCACGCCTATCTGCGCCGCGAACGCCGGTGCCAGGTGCAGCAGTTGGGCCGAGCTGATCACCGCTCCCGCCAGCCGGTCCAGGCCCCGCGCGATATCCAGCTCCGCGACCGTCCGCAGATCGACGTCCTTCAACCGGGCGCCGCTCAGATCCGCCCGCCTGAGCACACAGTCCCGGAACTCCACCCGCTCCAGCTCCGCCTCCCCGAAGTCCGCCTCCGACAGGACACAGCTCTCGAAGACCACGTCCTTCAGCCGGGCCTTCCGCAGATTCGCGTAATCGATCTTCCCGCCCCGGAACAGCACCCGCTCCAGCACGGCGCCATGGAGCTGCACCCCGCCCAGACGCGCGTCCACCACCTCCACATCGCGCAGGGAGGCGCCCGACAGATCCGTGCCCACCCCCCGCACACCGCTCAGCACGGAGTCGATGAACCGCGTGCGCCCCAGTGACGTTTCGTCGAGAACGCACTCCCTCAGCGCACAGTCGATGAACCGCGCGCCCGGCCCCTCCTGCCCCGTCAGAACCAGGTCCTTGAACTCCAGACCGTCGTAATCCCCGTCCGGCTCCAGACCGCCGCCGTACGGACTGAGCGGCGGCAGCCGCACCTCCGCCCGCCTCGCCTCCACCCGCTTCGCCGAGCCCCCGCCCGCACCACTCTTCGTCGTCTTCCGCGCCATGTCCCCATGGTGACGTACGGCACTGACAACACGCCGATGTCACAACGAGCTGTCCGGTATCCGTCACACCGGTGTGAGCAAGCGCGAGAGCAAGCCCGAGCGAGTACGAGAGCCAGCAGAACAGCCGGCAGAACAGCCAGCAGGACCCCAAGCAGGACAGCCAGCAGGAGAGCAAGCGCGAGAGCACGTGACCGGAGGGGACACACCATGAATCCAAGGACCCGCGTCACCGTCATCGGCGGCGGCTTGGCCGGACTCGCCGCCGCCATCACCGCCGCCGAGTCGGGCGCCTCCGTCACGCTCTGGGAGGCCCACCACACCCTCGGCGGCCGGGCCCGTACCGCCGAAGGCGCGTACCGCACCAACGAAGGACCGCACGCCCTCTACCGCCGCGGGCCGCACTGGGCGTGGCTCAGGCAGCGCGGTCTGCTGGGTCCCGTGGCGAGCCCGCCCGCGCGCGAAGGCGCCCGTTTCCGCTTCCACCACGGCGGCGCCCTGCGCAGGACCCCGCCCCTCGGGGTGCTCCGCCTCGCCCGCCGCAAGGCCGAACACGCGCCGGTGGACACCGACTTCATGACCTGGGCCACCGGGTTGGAAGGGCCCGCCACCGCCCGCGCCGCCGCGCACTACACCGCCGTGGCCCTCTTCCACCACGACCCCGGCTCGCTCTCCGCCGCCTTCGTCCAGGAGCGTCTGCGGCGTGCCGCCGCGCTGCCGCCCGAGGCCCGCTGTCCGGTCGGCGGCTGGGGCGAGCTGATCGACCGTATGGCCGGGTACGCGTGGAACCTGGGCGTACGGATCGAGACGGCGGTACGGGTCGACACCGTCCCCGAGAACGGTCCCGTGATCGTCGCCACCTCCCTGGCCGCGGCCCGCCGGCTCCTCGGGGACGACCGGCTGCGCTGGACCGGCGGCCGTACCGCGCTGCTCGATCTCGCGGTGCGCGGGCGCCGGGGCGACGCGTTCGTCGTCTCGGACCTCGACGCCCCCGGCTGGCTCGAACGGTTCACCGCGCAGGACCCGTCCCTCGCTCCGGCCGGGGAACAGCTCCTCCAGGGGCACTTCCCGGTCGGCCCCGGCGAGTCCGCCGCCGACGGCATCGCCCGCGCCGAGCGCCTGCTCGACCTGGGCCTCCCCGGCTGGCGCGACCGGACGCTGTGGCGGCGCGAATCCCTCGCGACCGGCCGTACCGGCGCCGTCGACCCGCCGGGCACCACCTGGCGGGACCGGCCGCGTATCGACCGGGGCGACGGGGTGTATCTCGCGGGCGACGAGGTCGCGGCGCCCGGCGTGCTCTCGGAGGTGTCCTTCAACAGCGGGATCGAGGCGGCTTCGCTGGCCCTGCGCCGACAGCGACAGCCGGGCGCCGCCGCCGACCCGCGACCGAAGGAGCCGGGCGCCGCCGGCCCGGTCGGCCTTGACCTCAAGCCCTCTTGAGGTCGGACGCTTGCTCCCACCACGAACGACGAACCCGGATCACTCCGGACGAACCCCAGGGAGCCCGCCATGCACGCCGTCCGCCTCCACGCCTTCGGCCCCGCCGAGAACCTCACGTACGAGCGGACCGAGGACCCCGCGCCCGGCCCCGGCCAGGTCCGGATCGCGGTCGCGGCGGCCGGCGTCCATCTCCTCGACACCGCGCTGCGCGAGGGCATGCGGGGTCCTTACCCCGGCACCACCGAACTGCCGACCATCCCGGGCCGCGAGGTCGCCGGTACGGTCGAGTCGCTCGGCGAGGGCGTGGCCGCCGACTGGCTCGGCAAGCGGGTCGTCGCGCATCTGGGCATGGTGCCGGGCGGTTACGCGGAACTCGCCGTCACCGACACCGCCCGCCTCCACGAGATCCCGGCCGGGCTCGACGAGGCCGAGGCCGTCGCCATGATCGGCACGGGGCGTACGGCCATGGGCATCCTCCAGTTCACGGACGGACTCGGCCCCGCCGACATCGTCCTCGTACCGGCGGCGGCGGGCGGGATCGGCACCCTGCTCGTCCAGTACGCGAAGAACGCCGGCGCCGCCGTCATCGGTCTCGCGGGCGGCCCCGCCAAGGTCGCCCGGGTCACCGCCAACGGCGCCGACCTCGCCGTCGACTACACCCTGCCCGACTGGCCCGCACAGGTCCGCGACCATCTCCGCGAGCGTCACGACGGCCGGGGCGCGACCGTCCTCTTCGACTCCGTCGGCGGCGCTACGGGCCTGGCCGCCGTCGATCTCCTCGCCAAGGGCGGCAAGCACATCGTCTTCGGCTGGTCGGGCGAGGGCCCGCACGACGGGGCGCCGCTGACCTTCACCGACGAGGAACTGGCGGAGCGCGGGATCACCTCCGAGTCGGTTCTCGGCCCGGTGATGCTCCAGAAGGCGGGCGGCGACATACGCGTACTGGAGGAGCGCTCGCTCGCCGAGGCGGCGGCGGGCCGGCTGCGCCCGGCCGTACAGCGCTTCCCGCTCGCCGAGGCGGCACGCGCGCACCGGGCGCTGGAGACGCGCGGAACGATGGGAAAGGTCGTCCTGGAGCCGTAGAACCGTAGACCGTAGAGGCCTGGGGCCGTAGAGCCCTGGGCCGTAGAGCCGTGGTCCCAGGCCCAGAGGCAGAACCCCGTACCGGCGCCAGAACCGAGGGGCCGGCGCCGGTCGCGGGAAGCGAATCAACCCGATTCATGGTGTTCTGTGCAGAGATCGGTGCAGAGATCAGTGCGGAGATCGGTACGGAGATCGGACAACGGGCCGACCGCGACCAGCGGAGAGGGGAGATCCAGGTGAGGGAAGACCTGGGATGAGCGACCCGGCGAACTCGGCCGGCCGACCCGGCCCGGAGCCGGACCCGGCCCCCGGCCCGCAGCCCGGCACCGTGGTCGACACCCACCGCTGGTGGGCCCTGGCCGTCATCGCGACAGCCCAGCTCATGGTCGTACTCGACGCCACCATCGTGAATATCGCCCTGCCCTCGGCCCAGCGCGAACTCGGCCTCACCAACGGCAACCGGCAGTGGGTGATCACCGCCTACACCCTCGCCTTCGGGGGGCTCCTGCTCCTCGGCGGCCGGATCGCCGACCTCGTCGGCCGTAAACGCACCTTCGTCGTGGGCCTGATCGGATTCGCCGCCGCCTCCGCCCTCGGTGGCGCGTCCATCGGCCCGGAGACGCTCTTCCTCGCCCGCGCGCTCCAGGGCGCCTTCGCCGCGCTCCTCGCGCCGTCCGCGCTCTCCCTGCTCACCACCACCTTCACCGGCGGCGCCGAGCGGGCCAAGGCCTTCGGTGTCTTCAGCGCCATCGCGGGCGCGGGATCGGCCATCGGCCTGCTCGTCGGCGGCGTGCTCACCGAGTATCTGAGCTGGCGCTGGTGCCTCTACGTGAACGTCCCGATCGCCGCCGTCGCCGTGGTCGGCGCGTTCACCCTGCTCAGCGACCGGGCCGGCACCCGTGGCGCGCATGGGGCACATCTCGACATCCCCGGTGTCGTCCTCGGCTGCGGCGGTCTCGTCGCCCTCGTCTACGGACTCGGCGAGGCCGAGGCCAAGGGCTGGACCGCGCCGCTGGTCCTGGGGCTGCTGCTGGGCGGGGTGGCGCTGCTGTGCGTCTTCGTGTGGTGGCAGAGCCGTACCGCGGGACCGCTGCTGCCCCTGCGTATCGTCCGCGACCGCAACCGCGGCGGATCGATGCTCATCATGTGTCTGACGACCGTCGGGCTGTTCGGGGCGTTCCTGTTCATGACGTACTTCCTTCAGAACATCCTCGGTTACACGCCTCTGCGAACCGGGCTCGCGTTCCTGCCGCTGACCGCCTCGATCGTCATCGGCTCCACACAGATCTCCGCCCGGCTGCTGCCCTACGCGCCGCCACGGTTTCTGCTGGTGCCCGGCCTGCTGCTCGGCGCCGGCGGGCTGTACTCGCTGACCTTCATCGACATCCACTCCAGCTATCCGGCGCACATCCTGCCCGGCACCGTCCTGCTGGGCCTCGGCCTCGGGCTCACCTTCATGCCCGCCATCGCCACCGGCACCTCGGGCGTACCGGCCAGGGACTCCGGTGTCACCTCGGCGACCGTCAACACCGCGCAGCAGGTCGGCGGCTCCATCGGTACGGCGCTGCTCAACACGGTCGCGACGACCACCACGAGCGCCTACCTGGCGAGCCGTCTCGCCGCGGCGGAGAAGAAGGGCGGGCTCACCCCGGCCGAGCGGACCGACCTCGTGAACACCGGCACGGTCCACGGCTTCACCGTCGCCATCGCCTGGGCGGCGGTCATCCTGCTGGTCGCGGCGGTCATGGCCGCACTGGTCATCAACGGCCCCTCCCCCCGCACCCGCGAAGCGGCGGCCGCCCCCGGCCCCCCGGTCCCCTGACGGGCCGGAGCACTTCCCGGCAGCGCACGGACGGGCAGTGGGCAGTGGGCAGTGGACGGGCCGACCGCAGACGGATCGCCCACAGACGGAAGGGGCCCTCCCTCTCACGAGGAAGAGCCCCTCCGTATCGAGCGCCCGGCAGGCCTTGCACCCACATTTCCCACCGGCTGGCGGGCGTCTTTCCTTGGACCACAGACGCGTGACTCCGTGTGCTGCTTCGAAGTTACGAGATGATCATACAGGATCTGAGGACCAGTCACGTCCCCCCACCCACCACGTCACCCAACCGGCGCCCCACGTGCCCGCCTGCGCCCCACGTGCCCGCCTGCGCCCCACGTGCCCGCCTGCCCGCCACGTGCCCGCCGCGCGCCGCGTGACCGACTCGGTCCACGCGACCGCCCCGCCGCACGCGACCCCGACGCGCCTACTTGCCGCTCCCCAGCCCGGTGAGCGCGTCGTCCGTCAGGCGGTACACCGTCCAGCCGTCCTGCGGCAGTGCCCCCAGGGACCGGTAGAACGCGATCGACGGCTCGTTCCAGTCCAGGACCGACCACTCCAGCCGCTCATAACCGCGCTCCACACAGATCCGCGCCAGTTCCGTCAGCAGCGCCTTGCCGTGCCCGCCGCCGCGCCGGTCCGGGCGGACGTACAGGTCCTCCAGGTAGATGCCGTGCACCCCGCGCCACGTCGAGAAATTCAGGAACCAGAGCGCGAAGCCCACCGGCTCCCCGTCGTCGTCCGACTCCGCGATGTGCGCGAACGCCGCCGGGCGCTCGCCGAACAGCGCCTCATGGAGCTGCTCCTCGGTCGCCCGCGCCTCGTCCAGGCACTTCTCATACTCCGCCAGCTCCCGGACCATCGCGTGGATCACCGGGACATCGGCGGCTGTGGCAGTACGAATCATGAGCGCAGCCTGCCCTCTTCCCCGCTCACCGTGCCAGCAGTGACCGAGCGATGGACATCTGATCGGGATCCAGCCCGCACTCACCGTCCTTGATGTGCCACAGAGAGTTCTGGAGCACCCGCCCCAGCGTCCAGCCACGGGCCCGCTCCCGGTCCAGGCCCAGCGACTCCGTCAGCAGATCGAAGCGCCACAGCGTCTCCGACGCGTCGAAACGGTTGTCCAGCGCCGGCAGCAGCTCGAATCCCGGATCGCCCGCCAGCGGTTTCGGATCGATCGCCAGCCACGGCTCCCGGTCCGCGGCCAGGACGTTCTCGTAATGCAGATCCCAGTGCAGCAGCCGGTCCCCCGGCTCCGCCGCCACCTCGCGCACCGCCGCCGCGCAGTCCCGCAACAGCCGCCGCTCCCCCTCGTCGGCCAGCGACTTCTCCAGCACCGGCACCTCGGACAGCATGCGCGCCGCGGTATCGCCCAGCGTGCGCAGATGCGCCGGAGCCGGCGCCGACGTCAAGCGCGCCAGCAGCTCCGCGAGGATCAGGACCGCCTCGCGCGAGGGCACACCGCTCAGATCCCGGGCGCGCAACCGCTCCAGCAGCAGCGTGCCCGTCTTGTCGTCGTACCGCAGCAGCCGCACCGCCCCGTCGCCGCCCCACGCCCGCAGCGCCACCGGCTCCCCGGCCGACTCCTCGTCGAGATGCTGGAGCTTCAGCACCGCCGCCGTGCCGTCCGCGCACTCCACCGGCAGCACCAGCGCACACATGCCGTACATCGAGGGACCGGTACGGCGCAGCTCCCACCGCTCCAGGAAATCCGCCGCCCTGCCCGGCAGCGCCTCGATGAACGCCCGGCCCGCCTCGCCCAGGAACTTCGACTGTGTTTCCGCCAACTCCGCCGGAATGTCAATCACGCCCACGATCCTACGGCCATGGGTGAATCGGGCCATGCGCCGCATTCTCCACACGGTCCGCACCTGGATCACGAGCGCCCCCGGTACCTATCTCTGGCTGGCCGCCCTCTTCGTCACCACCGTCGCCCTCCACCAGATGTCACCCCAGTTCGAGAGGGAATTCCTGCTCCAGCGCTCCACCAATATCCATGAGCTGTCGACCGACCCCGTCCGTGTGCTCATCGTCAGCGCCTTCTGGATCGACGGCGGCACCTGGCTCCCGTACGCCGTGCTCTACACCCTCTTCCACGCCCCCGCGGAACACTGGCTCGGCACCCCGCGCTGGCTCTCCGTGGCCGCGCTCGCCCATATCGGCGCGACCCTCATCAGCGAAGGCGTCCTCGGCTGGGCCATCCACCACGGGCACGCCCCGCAGTCCGCCGCCAACACCCTGGACGTCGGTGTCAGCTACGCGCTCGCCGGAATCGCCGGCGTCCTCACCTACCGCGTACCGCTCCCCTGGCATCTGCCCTACCTCGCCGCCGTCCTCATCTTCTACGGCTTGCCGCTGATCACCAGCCCCACCTTCACCGACCTCGGCCATCTCGCCTCGGTCCTCATCGGACTCGTCTGCTACCCCCTGACCCGCGCCTGCCGTCCCCGCCGATACCTGGACAAACGTACGAGCAGGGGTGTACGAACACCCTCATGACCACCGCGAACAACGGCGGGATCTCCTTCTGGTACGCCCAGGACGGCATCCCCGCCCCCCGGGAACCGCTCCCCGCGGACGCGACCGCCGACGTCTGCGTCGTCGGCGGCGGCTACACCGGACTGTGGACGGCCTACTACCTCAAGAAAGCCGTCCCCTTCCTCAACATCACCGTCCTGGAAGGGAAGTTCTGCGGTTACGGCGCCTCCGGACGCAACGGCGGCTGGCTCTACAACGGCATCGCGGGCCGCGACCGCTACGCCCGGCTCCACGGCCACGACGCCGCCGTACGCCTCCAGCACGCCATGAACGACACCGTCGCCGAAGTGATACGCGTCGCGGCCGAGGAGAACATCGACGCCGACATCCACCAGGGCGGCGTCCTCGAAATCGCCCGGAGCCCTGCCCAGCTCGCCCGCCTCAAGGCCTTCCACGCCGCGGAGATCGCCTTCGGCGAGACCGGCCGCACCCTCCACGGCGCCCGCGAGACCGCCGACCGTATCCGCGTCGGCGGCGCCGTCGGCTCCACCTGGACCCCGCACGGCGCCCGGCTCCACCCCGTCAAACTGGTCAAAGGACTCGCCGCGGCCGTCGAAGCGCTCGGCGTCACCATCCACGAATCGACGCCCGTCACCGAGATCAGGCCCAAGCACGCCGTCACGCCCTACGGCACCGTCCGCGCGCCCTACATCCTCCGCTGCACCGAAGGCTTCACCGCGAGCCTCAAGGGCGCCCGGCGCACCTGGCTCCCCATGAACTCCTCGATGATCGCCACCGAACCCCTGCCCGCCGGCATGTGGGACGCCATCGGCTGGGACGGCCGCGAAACCCTCGGCGACATGGCGCACGCGTATATGTACGCCCAGCGCACCGCCGACGACCGCATCGCCCTCGGTGGCCGCGGCCACCCGTACCGCTACGGCTCCAGAACCGACAACGACGGCCGCACCCAGCCCGCCACCGTCGAGGCGCTCCGCGACATCCTCGTCCGCTTCTTCCCCGCCACCGCGGACGTCCGTATCGACCACGCCTGGTCCGGCGTCCTCGGCGTCCCCCGCGACTGGTGCGCCACCGTCACCCTCGACCGCGCCACCGGCGTCGGCTGGGCCGGCGGCTACGTCGGCTCGGGCGTCGCCACCACCAACCTCGCCGCCCGCACCCTGCGCGACCTGATCCAACAGGACTCCGGCCAGTCGGGCCCGACCGAACTGACCACACTGCCCTGGGTCAACCACAAGGTCCGCACATGGGAACCCGAACCCTTCCGCTGGCTCGGCGTCCAGGCCCTGTACGCGGCCTACCGCACGGCGGACGCCAAAGAATCCACCGCCACCACCGCAACGACCCACCCCCTGGCCCGAGCGGCCAACCGCATCTCGGGCCGCTGACCGCGCGCGGGAGGTACCCGGCTCCCGCACGTCTCGGCCGCCGATCAGCGCTCGTCACCTTGAGTAATGGCCGCGCGGAAGTGCGGGCCCCCTTTCCCGGCGGGGCGATGTAAGGCGGAAGTGGCACAAGGGGGCTAAGGGTTGTCCGGCGGAGCGGTACCACTGGCCGAGGTACCGCAGGTCTCCGGTACAAAAGCGGAACGCGCAGCGGCGTGCGGTGCGCGACGAACTCACGGCCACACCGAACAGGGCAGCGGAGAACCGGGCCCGGCGTAAACGGCTACAGGCTGGCTCATCCGGCTCCACAACCTCCCGGCACGTCGCCGCCACGCTCATGCTCGCGGCCACTGCCGACATCAAGGCCGTCTCCAAGACTCTCGACCACTCGGCCACCCACCTCACCAGAGACAGCCACAGAATGACAGAAGGCCAGGTCAGAGAGCATCTGACCTGGGCCTTCGTGGAACCCTCTGTCGGATTCGAACCGACGACCTACGCATTACAAGACCGTGAGCGTTCATGTTGCGTAGTGCGGGGCCATGCTGCCGAGTGATGTTCTTGCTGGTCAGAAGAGGTCCACCGGGGTGCCATGTGCCGCCTCGCACCGAACCGTCCAAAGGCATCCGACCGCCGAATGGCCACCAGGACGGACTCGCGGGTGACAGCGAGCCAGATCACGGCAGTCGCTGGCCTTCTGCAAACCTTCTTGCGGACGCTCCGACTCCAAGTCGCCTTGACTACGGATCAGGTTCGCCGAGTCGCGCCGCTCTCAGCCGATGATCGCGACCGGGGCGTCCCACGCATTGCGGTCGACGGTGATGGTGTAACCGCCGCGAGTCTCTTTGCTGTTGACCATGTACTGGTGGCCGCGGCTGTGGTTGGTGAACTGTGCGGGGTCCCACGGCCAGTCGGCGGTCGTGGTGTTGTTCTTGTCCCACAGGGCGTACCACAGGTTGCCCGGCAGGTCGGTTTTGTTCGTGGCGGTGGCGATCGCCTTGGCACTGGAGCTGCTGAAGCCGTAGAAACCGGCGCGGTAATTCTTGGCGCGCAGCGTCTTGGTGAAGGAGCGGACGTAGGTCAGTACCGCGTCGTTGCACGCCTTGTTGGCGATGTCGTACGGCTCCATGTCCAGGTAGACCGGGCTGCCGGCCTTCATGCCGAGCGCCGATGCTTTGGTGATCGCATCGTTGGCATTGCTCGCGCCGAGGGATGCCGCGGTGGTGGAAGTGAACTTCTCCGGGTTTTTGCTCGTCTGGCAGGGCGGCTGGGCTCCCACGTAGAGCGGAATGAGTTTCCAGCCGGAGGCGTTGACCGACTTCACCCAGGAGGCCGTCAGGTTAGGCTGTGCGCAACCGCGGTTCTTTCCCCCCATGTAGACCGCGACGGCGCCGTACAGCCCTCCGCGCCAGGCTTTCATGGCTGCCAGTGAAGGCGCCGTACAGGCGTCGAATGCCCGGCCGGTGTACGTTTTCTGTGCGGGCAGCGCGGCAGCGGCCATCGACGTCTGTGCCGCGATTCCGGCACCCCCGACGACGGCGACACCCGCCACCGCCCAGGCAACGTAGCGGGCCTTTTTGGACAGCCGGTGTTTGGACATTCCCACCCCATTCTGATTTCAAAGAGCCCTGAGCGCTGTTGGCACACCAGCAGGGCGTGGGTGCGGCATCGAGGTACAAATACGCCACTCATCGCCACACAGGGCGGCACGATAACACCGCTCCGTGCATGCACCGCACCACACTCCATTATCTCATCCGGCATGGGCCGAGACCCGCAAGGTGATCGACAATGGTGCATGCCGATCGCTTCGAAGTCGCTCCGCCTGTGCGAGGCGGGCGATGCTGCGGCCAGCGCAGATCCCGCTCCCGGGGCCTCGCCAAGACAGCCCTGCGGCACCAGCTCACCGGCGCCGCGACCGACCTCGCCCGTGCAGACCCCCACCCCACCGACACACCCTGGGCCCACGCCCACGCCCGCACCCGCCGCTTCGCAGCACTTCGCCCCGCTGAGCAACAACTCGACGGGCGAAATAATCAGGGCCCGAATTGACCAACAGCCTCATCCCATGTCCGGGCCTCCCGCTCATGCCTGATCCATGACGGTGATGGTCTCCGGCGCGCTCCCTTTGTGGCCGAGCGAGATCCGCGTCTGATTCCTCGCTCGAACGTTGTCTCTGTCCGGTGCTGGGTCGGCTACTTGAGGTAGACGAGTCCGTCCGTGGTCACGGCCGGGCGGCCGGTGGTGCCGACCACGACGATCTTGATGGTGTGTTCGGCGCCGGCGGACCAGGTCCTGGTCCAGATCGCGTCGCGGTACTTGGTGGTGGAGGACTTCAGGTCGACCGTCGCGGCCTTGGCTCCGTCCACGTAGACGTATGCCAGTCCGGACGTGGCGGCACGGGAGACAACCCGGGCCGCGGACCTCCCGGTGAACGTCCAGGTGAGGCTCGCGTTCTTCGACGAGCTGGAGCCCGAGGCGGCCCGCCGGGCTCCCGCTGTCCCGATGCGCCCCCCTCGCGCTCCCCGGGCCGCTCGCGACCATCACCGGCCGGGCCAGCAGGACCGTGACGCACGGAGGAAAGAAAAAGCCCAGGTCAGAGGACATCTGGCCTGGACCTTCGTGGAGCCCCCTGTCGGATTCGAACCGACGACCTACGCATTACAAGTGCGTTGCTCTGGCCAACTGAGCTAAGGAGGCGTGCCCGAGCAGTGTAACCGCCCTGGATCACCACCTGGCCAGGAATTTGGTGAGGGCCGAAGTACTGACAGATCCGGAATCGCGGAGTAGCGTCACCTGGAGTTCACCAGGTGGACTAGACCCATCCTCCGCCCCCCGGCGGAGGAACCATTCCTTTACTCGGATCGTCCGGCACGTTCCTGCCGGTGGAGGGACACATCACCATGGCAACTGTCTCGTTCGACAAGGCAACCCGTGTGTACCCGGGCTCCACGAAGCCCGCAGTCGACCAGCTCGAGATCGAGATCGCGGACGGCGAGTTCCTCGTCCTCGTCGGTCCCTCCGGCTGCGGAAAGTCGACCTCCCTGCGCATGCTCGCGGGTCTTGAGGACGTCAACGCGGGTTCCATCCGTATCGGTGAGCGCGATGTCACGCATCTGCCGCCGAAGGACCGGGACATCGCCATGGTGTTCCAGAACTACGCGCTGTACCCGCACATGTCCGTCGCCGACAACATGGGCTTCGCGCTCAAGATCGCCGGCGTGAACAAGGCGGACATCCGCAAGAAGGTCGAGGAGGCCGCGAAGATCCTCGACCTCAGCGAGTACCTGGACCGCAAGCCGAAGGCGCTCTCCGGTGGTCAGCGGCAGCGTGTCGCGATGGGACGCGCCATCGTGCGTGAGCCGCAGGTGTTCCTCATGGACGAGCCGCTGTCGAACCTCGACGCCAAGCTCCGTGTCTCGACCCGTACGCAGATCGCCTCGCTCCAGCGCCGTCTCGGCATCACCACGGTGTACGTGACCCACGACCAGGTCGAGGCCATGACCATGGGCGACCGGGTGGCGGTCCTCAAGGACGGGCTGCTCCAGCAGGTCGACTCGCCGCGCAACATGTACGACCGCCCGGCCAACCTCTTCGTCGCCGGCTTCATCGGCTCCCCGGCCATGAACCTGGTCGAGGTGCCGATCACCGACGGTGGTGTGAAGTTCGGCAACAGCGTGGTGCCGGTGTCGCGCGAGGCGCTCGCCGCCGCCGCGGACAAGGGTGACAAGACCGTGACGGTCGGTGTCCGCCCCGAGCACTTCGACCTGGCCGAGGACAGCACGTCCGGCACGCTCTCCAAGGAGGCGCCGGCCGGTCTGGCCGTGACCGTCAATGTCGTCGAGGAGCTGGGCGCCGACGGCTATGTGTACGGCACCGCCGACCTCGGCAGCGAGAAGAAGGACATCGTCGTCCGCGTCAACGGCCGCGCCGTGCCGGACAAGGGCGCCAAGCTGCACGTCGTACCGCGCGCCGGTGAGACGCATGTCTTCTCGACCTCGACCGGCGAGCGCCTGACCGACTGAACCGGTTGACTGACCGACCGAACCGGTCGGCCGGCAGCCTGAACCGGTTGACCGGTCGGCCGGCCGAACGAGCCGGTTGATCTCCGCGCGGCCCCGCACTCCGGTGCGGGGCCGTCCGCGTTCGCCGGATATCGCGAGCCGCGTGTCGAGCCGCATATCACATGTCGATAAATACCCTGACACACAGGTCATTTCGGACGGAGCCGTCAACACCTGATTCGAAAAGGACGATCGAACCATCCCTCGGGAGAGTGACTAAATGTCGCCAAATCATCACTGGCCGCTACGCTCGCCTGCGTGACCCACTCAGCCCGCCGTATCGGCCGAACTCTCGCTCTCGTACTGCCCGTCGTCCTGGTGCTCTCCGGGACCCTCGCGGTCGCCCGTGTTCCGTGGGCGTCCAGCACAGCCGAGTCGCAGGTCCTGACCGCCTCCTCGGACACCGCCTCGGTGCGGGCCAAGTCCCGTACGCCCCAGGATATTCTGCGCGAGCAGCTTCTCGTGGAACTCCAGGAGAAGGATCCGGGCATCGCCCTGACACACCTTCAGCGGCGTGTCGAGGAGCGCCCGTCGCTCGCCAGGCACTGCATGTCGATCGCACGGGCCCTGGGCCGCGCGGCCGTGGCGACATACGGTCCCACCCGCGCGCAGTCCTTCTCGCGCCCGGTGTGCGACACATCGTTCGCGTACGGAGTCTCCCAGCAGGCCGCGGGAAGCTGACCGCGGAGAGCCGACCGGACACCGGTCGGCCGCAGGCAGATCGCCGGCCGCGCCCCCTGGGCGCCCCGCCCCGCCTATCGTTCACGGCATGCATACGTTTCCGACGCAGGCCGTGGTCCTCGCGGGCGGCCAGGGGTCGCGGCTGCGCCCGTACACCGACGACCGTCCCAAGCCGATGGTCGAGATCCCCGGCACGGGGACCCCGATCATCGGCCATCAGCTCGCCTGGCTCGCCGCCGAGGGCGTGACCGACGCCGTCGTGTCGTGCGGGCATCTCGCCGAAGTCCTCCAGGAATGGCTGGACTCGGCGGATCTTCCGCTGCGTGTCACGACCGTGGTGGAACCCGAGCCCCTGGGGCGCGGTGGCGGGCTCAAGTACGCCGCCGCCAAGCTCCCTGCCCCGACACAGCCTTGGTATGCCACCAATGGCGACATCTGGACACGTTTCTCCCTGCGCGAGATGGCCGCCTTCCACGCCGAGCGTGACGCGACGGCGACGCTCGCCCTGGCCCGTCCCCGGATCCCGTGGGGGGCCGTGGAGACGGACGAGTTCGGCCATGTCCTCGACTTCATCGAGGCGCCCCCGTCGCCTTATCTGATCAACGCGGGTGTGTATGTGTTCTCCCCGCGGTTCGCCGAGTTGCTGCCCGAGCGCGGCGACCATGAGCGCACGACGTTCCCACGACTGGCGCGCGAACGCAGCCTCGCGGGCTTTCCCCTGCCGCACGGGGCGTACTGGCGGGCCATCGACACGGCGAAGGACCTCACGGAAGCGGCCAAGGAACTGGCGTCGGGACCGCGCTGAGACAGGACGGACCGCGCTGAGACGGTGTGGGCCCCGGCGGCGGGACTCCGGCGGGCTCCGGTGGCCCACTAAGCCTGTACGCCTGTACGGAGCCCCCTGAGCCCCTTGTGCCCGCCAGGGGGCCGTAGACGCTGAGCGCCTGCACGGAGCCTGTGCGGGGCCCGTACAAGGCTCCCGAGGGCCCGCCCGCCCCCGGTCCGCCCCCGGTCCGCCCCGCGTCCGCCCCCGGCACAGGCCCGGATCCAAGGCCATCCGGTTGCTCGTCGCTGACCGATGTCGGGCCACGTGCAGCCGTGCCTGGGCGCCGGCAGGGTCGTGTCGCCCGTCCCGCGCGCGGGACGACGAGACCGGTAGGCGCGCGCCTACCGGTCTCGTCGATCGAGCAGACCTCAGCCGAGCAGACCGCCGATGGGGTTGCTGTTGCCGGCGCCTGAGGATGTGCCGCCTGTCGTGGAGCTGTCGCCCGTGCCGGCTCCCGCGCTTCCGTCGCCCGCGCCGCCCGTTGTCGACGGGCCCTGGCTGCTGGACGGGGGCGGAGCCTGCTGGGCCGTCTGCGGGGGCTGGCGGCCCGTGCCCTGGGTCTGGCTGGGCTGTTGCTGCTGGCTCTGGCCGGTGCTGGTCGCGCCGCCCGCCGTCTCCGGGACGGTGCCGCCGCCCGGCACGGGCTGCTGGGCCTCGGGGGTGCCGGAACGGGTCGCGGACGGCTCGGACCGCCGGCCCGCCGTCGTCCCGCCGCCGCTGGGCGTGCCGGACGCGCTGCTGCCGCCGTGGCCCGGCTTCTGGGGCAGCGGTTCGCCGGGGAGCTGGTTGACCGGGTCGACGTTGGGTCCCGGCACCGTCACCATGTCGGAGGACCGTACGGCTCCGCCCAGCACCGAACCGACCAGCAGCGTGAGCCCGATGACGACGGTCGCGACGACCGCGCCCCGCCGCAGTACGCGACGCCGCAGATCCCAGATCTCGGAACGCGGCCCGAGCGTGCGCCAGGCCTCGCCCGCGAGCCTTCCGTCCACGGAGTAGACGGGCGCGCCCGCGATGATCAGCGGGGACCAGGCGGCCAGATAGATGATGTCGGGCGCGTCGTACACCGGAACCGTCCGCCAGCTCACGGTGAGCAGCAGCGCCGCGGAAAGCAGCGCGCCGAAGCAGGCGGCGACCCGCTGCCAGAGTCCGAGGACGGTGAGTACGCCCGCCACGATCTGGAGGAAGGCGACGCTGAGGCCCGCGCCGACCGGGTGGGAGAGCGCGAAGTCCCGCAGGGGTTCCGCGAGCGCCCAGGGGTGCAGCGAGTTGAGCCACTTGACCATCGAGCCGCGCTCGCCGCCGTCGAAGTAGACGGGGTCGCAGAGCTTGCCCATACCGGCGTAGATCGAGATGAAGCCGAGGAAGACGCGGAGCGGGAGCAGCACCACGCCGAGGTTCATCCGGCGGCCGGGGTAGTACGCGTGCCGGACGGCCGCCGCGTCGGCGGCCCGTGCGCCGGTCGCGCCGTAGCGCCGGTCGCGCCGCCGGTGGTCGGCGGGATCGGTGCCGGGTTCCGCGTACGGCTCCAGATCCAGGTCCGGGTCCAGATCCAGATCGGGGTCCAGGTCCGGGTCGATCGTCCGCTCGGGCGTGTCGTACGCGCCGACCGCCTGCCGCATGGGCGGCAGCAGCGGGGTGATACCGGTCCGGGTGGCGGCACCGGTACCGGCACCCGAACCGGCGCCGGAGCCACGGCTCTGATGCCCGACGACGGGCGTCGGCATGGTGGTCTCGCCGTCGAGGTCGAGCCGCGGGATGACCTGGGTGACGCCGGTGTCGTATCCCCTGTCCGGCGCTGCGGGCCGGCCGGACAGACCGGACATGCCCGGCCTGCCGCCGGGCGCGGGACGCCCATCACGCGCGTCACGGGCATCACGCGCATCACGGGCGTCCCGGTAGCCACTGCCCGTAGGGGGCACGGAGGAGTTCCGTACGGCCTGGAGGAGCCCGGTCGCCCCGGGGTCGCCCGGGGCGGACTTGCCGCTCCAGACCACGGGGGCCCTGCGGCGGGCTCCGCTCCCGCCGGTGGCGCCGCCGCTCGTGGCGCGGACGCGCGCGCTGTCCGCCGCACCGCGCGCGGGGCCGGTGCGCTGGGGCGATGCGAGCTTCACCCGGAAGCTGGCGTGGTTCACGATGACCTGCGCGGGATCGCAATCCACCTTGAGCATGCTCAGCGGGGGCTGATCGTCGAACCCGGGCCGGGGCGTTCTGGTGTCCACACTCATCTAACCGAGTGACTTGTGTTTAGGACACTGCCTTGACGAGCGGCAAATGTCCGAGACCCGTCAAGATCATCAACCGTACCCGTCGCCGGGGCCGTCGGGCCTGCTCACGCGGCACGACCGACCGGCCGGCGCCCGCGCGACCCGACCGTAAAGGGCGAGAACGCAAGAACGTACAAACGTACGACGCGCCCCGGCGCCCCGGACCCACCGCCCGGCCTCAGGCCCGGCGGCGCGCCGCCTCGTACAGCACCACTCCGGCCGCGACCCCCGCGTTCAGCGACTCGGCGCCGCCCGGCATCGGGATCCGTACCCGGAAGTCGCAGGTCTCCCCGACCAGCCGCGACAGCCCCTTGCCCTCGCTGCCGACCACGATGACGACGGGCCCGCCGAGCGCTTCGAGATCGCCGACCTCGTGCTCACCGTCCGCCGCGAGCCCGACGACCACGAGACCGGCCTTCTGGTACGACTCCAGCGCGCGGGTGAGATTGGTCGCGCGGGCGACCGGCGTACGGGCCGCCGTACCCGCCGACGACTTCCAGGCCCCGGCGGTCATCCCCGCGGCACGCCGCTCCGGTACGACGACACCGTGCCCGCCGAAGGCGGAGACGGAGCGGACGACCGCGCCGAGGTTGCGCGGGTCGGTGACCCCGTCGAGCGCGACGATCAGCGGGTCCTCGCCGTCGTCGAAGGCCGCCGCCGCGAGATCCTCGGGGTGGGCGTACTCGTACGGCGGGACCTGGAGGACGAGGCCCTGGTGGTTCAGGCCGTTCGTCATCCGGTCCAGCTCCGGCTTGGGCGCCTCCATCAGATGGATGCCGCCGCGCTCGGCCGCGAGCTGGAGCGCCTCGCGCACCCGCTCGTCGTTGTCGATGAACTGCTGGACGTAGAGGGTCACCGCCGGTACGCCGTCGCGCAGCGCCTCGAAGACGGGGTTGCGGCCGACGACCATCTCGCTGGTGCCCTTGCCGCCGCGCCGCGCGACCTGGCGCCGGGCGGTCTGCTTGGCCTTGGCGTTGGCGACACGGTTCTGGGCATGGCCCTTGCGGGCGGAGGCGGGCGGGGTCGGACCCCTGCCCTCCAGCCCGCGGCGTCGCTTGCCACCGCTGCCGACCTGCGCGCCCTTCTTGTTGGACGTGCGGCGGTTCCTGCGCTGGCTGTTCCCGGCCATGACCTACCTGTTTCGTTGCTTCAGACTGCTTGAGACAGACTGCTTGAGACTGCTTCAGCTTGAGATTGCTTCAGGATGTTGCGGCGTGCTCTGACTGTTACGGCGTGCTCTGGGTGTTACGGCGTGCTTCGGACGGAGCGTTTCGGCGAACCCTCGTACGGCCCGGTGCGGCCGGTACGGGAAGAGCCTCACGTACCCCGTCGGCCGTACCAGCCTACGTAAGGACGCAAGTGCGCCGCCCGGCAGCACCGAGCGGCGCATCGGCCGAGGTCAGCGCGGTCCCAGCGTCCAGCGCGGTCCCGAGGGACCGTCCTCGATGACGAGTCCGGTCTGCTGGAGCTGGTCCCGGATGGCGTCCGCCGTACCCCAGTCCTTGCGCCCGCGCGCCGCCTCGCGCTGTTCCAGCACCAGCCGTACGAGCGTGTCGACGACGCCGTGCAGATCCTCACCGCGGTCGGCCTCGCCGGCCCAGTGCGGGTCCAGCGGGTCGAGACCGAGGACGCCGAGCATGGCCCGCACCTCGGCGAGCCGGGCGACGGCCGCTTCCTTGTCGTCGGCGGCGAGCGCGGAATTGCCCTGCCGGACGGTGGTGTGGACGATCGCGAGCGCCTGCGGAACGCCCAGATCGTCGTCCATGGCCTCGGCGAAGGCGGGCGGTACCTCGCCCGCGGCCTCGACCACTCCCCCGGCCTTCTCCACGACGCGCTGGACGAAGCCCTCGATCCGCGCGAACGCGGACTCGGCCTCGCGCAGCGCCTCCTCGCTGTACTCGATCATCGAGCGGTAGTGCGGGGTGCCGAGGTAGTAGCGCAGCACGATGGGGCGCCAGTGCTTGACCATCTCGGAGACCAGCACCGAGTTGCCGAGCGACTTGGACATCTTCTCGCCGCTCATGGTGACCCAGGCGTTGTGCACCCAGTACCGCGCGAACTCGTCGCCGTACGCCTTGGCCTGCGCGATCTCGTTCTCGTGGTGCGGGAAGATCAGATCGATGCCGCCGCCGTGGATGTCGAACACGGTGCCCAGGTACTTGTGGGCCATGGCCGAGCACTCCAGATGCCAGCCGGGCCGGCCGCGGCCCCAGGGCGTCTCCCAGCTCGGCTCGCCGGGCTTGCTGGCCTTCCACATCGCGAAGTCGCGCTGGTCGCGCTTGCCGGTCTCGCCGTCGCCGGAGGGCTGGCGCAGTTCGTCCAGGCTCTGGTTGGAGAGCTCCAGATAGTCCGGGAAGGACCGGACGTCGAAGTAGACGTTGCCGTCCGCCTCGTAGGCGTGGCCGCGCTCGATGAGGCCGCGCATCATCTCGATCATCTCGGTGATGTGGCCGGTGGCGCGGGGCTCGTAGGTGGGGGGCAGGCAGCCGAGGACGTCGTAGCCCGCGTTGAAGGCACGCTCGTTCTCGTACCCGATGGCCCACCACGGGCGGCCCTGGGCGGCGGACTTGGTGATGATCTTGTCGTCGATGTCCGTGACGTTCCGTACGAACGTCACGTCGTAGCCGCGGTAGGTGAACCAGCGGCGCAGGATGTCGAAGTTCAGTCCCGACCTGATGTGCCCGATGTGCGGAGCGGACTGCACGGTGGCGCCACACAGGTAGATCGAGACACAGCCCGGCGTGAGCGGGTTGAAATCACGGATCTGCCGGGCGCCGGTGTCGTACAGCCGAATAGTCACGCGACAAGGGTAGTGCGCCAGGGGTAGTGCCCCGCGACCCTTTGGACCGCGGGGACACAGAAGCGTGACGTTCATGCCCGCCTGGCAAAGTCAACGGTCGAATTTCGCGACGATTGAGCTGTTTGCCCCATCCGGGTCACGGACCGGACGGACGGGCCCGGTGAGCCGGATGGGCCGGACCGGGCCGGGTGGACCCGGTTGGGCCGGGCCTGGCGGGCCCGGCCGGTCCGGCCGCCGGGCTCAGATACGGCCGATGATCTTGCGCGGGGTGATACGGACGACCACGCGCTCGGCGTCCTCGCTCGACGTCGGGTTGAACTCCGCGTACGGCTTGCCCGTGTACTTGAGGGACAGCTCGTTGATCAGCTCCTGGCCACCCTCTGTGGTCAGGGTCGCCGAGCCGCGGATCTCCGCGTAGACGTACGGCGCGTCGTCGGGCCGCGCGACGACCGTCACCCGGGGGTCGCGGCGCAGGTTCTTCTCCTTGCGCCGGCCGACGGTGGTCGAGATGAGCAGATCGTCACCGTCGCGCTTCACCCACACCGGCGACACCTGCGGGCTGCCGTCGGGCTGGATGGTGGCGATGTCGACGAAGACGGGTCCGTCGAGGAGTTCCTTGAGCTTGTCGGAGAGTGCGGCTGCCATGACTGCCTTCCTGATGCCCGGTACCTGGTCACTGTTGGGGCCTGATGACTGTTCAGCGCTGTTCAGCTGATCACTTTAAAACTGAGAACTGTTGAACGGAGAGCTGTTGAGCGGAGAGCTGACGCCAGACACCTGATGCCTGACGCCTGGTGAAACCGGCGTCAGATCGGATGTCACGTCTGACGCTCTCTCAACCCGTACCCCACGCGATGTATTTTGATCAGTCCGTACGGACGACCAGCGCCGTGGCGATCCCGGCCAGTCCCTCGCCGCGGCCGGTGAAGCCGAGCCCGTCGGAGGTGGCGGCGGAGACCGCGACCGGAGCGCCGACGGCCTCCGTCAGAACCTTCTGCGCCTCGTCCCGCCGCTTGCCGATCTTCGGCCGCGGACCGACGACCTGTACGGCGACATTGCCGATGGTGAAGCCCGCCTCGCGCACGATCCTGGCCGCCTCCGTAAGGAGGGTGAGTCCGGAGGCCCTGGACCACTCCGGGCGCCCGGTGCCGAAGTGCGCGCCGAGGTCACCGAGACCGGCGGCCGAGAAGAGCGCGTTGCAGGCCGCGTGGGCGACGACATCCGCGTCGGAGTGACCGGCCAGACCGGGACCCTCGCCCTCCCAGAGCAGCCCCGCGCACCACAGCTCGCGGCCCTCCTCGTAGGCGTGGATGTCGGTGCCGATGCCCACCTGCGGCAGACGTACGGGCACGGAGCGCGCCGCGCCGGAAGCGGGAGCCGCCCCGGCCGCGCCGGAAGCACCAGCCGCCTCGGAGGCGGCCGATCCCTCGGGCGGGGTGCCTGGCCCCTCGGGCCCGGAAGGCTCAGGCTCAGTAGCCATCGTTGGCCCTCCTCCGGGCGAGTACCGCCTCGGCCAGCACCAGATCCAGCGGCCTGGTCACCTTGAACGCCTCCTCGTGTCCTGGCACGACCACCACGGGCGCGCCGAGCCGCTCGACCATACCGGCGCAGTCCGTCGCGCCCTCGCCGACCGCCGCCACCGTCCGATGGGCGCGCTGGAGCGTGGCGCGGTCGAAGCCCTGCGGGGTCTGTACGGCGCGCAGCAGTGCCCGCTCGGGCGTGGCGACGACCGGTTCGGGCTCGCCCTTCTCGCGCGGCTCGACCTGTTTGACGGTATCCGCGAGCGGCAGCGCGGGCACGACGGCGGGCGCCCCGTCCCGTACGGCCTCGACGACGGCGTCCACGGTGTCGACGGGTACGAGCGGGCGCGCCGCGTCATGGACGAGCACGGCGGTGATGGAGTCGGGCAGGGCCTCGATTCCGAGCCGTACGGACTCCTGGCGTGTCTCGCCGCCCGGGACGACGAGATAGTCGGTGCGCTGGGGCAGCGCGTGCTCGTCGAGGAGGTGTTTCACCTCGGCGGCGCCGTCGGGCGGGGCGACCACCACGACGAGCGAGACGGCGCGTGAGGCGGCCATCGCGCGGACGGCGTGGATGAGCATCGGTGTGCCGCCCAGCGCGCGGAGGGCCTTGGGGGCTCCGGGGCCGAGCCGTACCCCCCGGCCTGCTGCGGGAATCACCGCGGCGGTGCGGTGGGGGCGGGCTTCGTCTGACATCGGTTGCACTCCGGCAGGTTTGTTTCCTCGGCCGACATGGGTATGGCCACACCGTGCCGGGCGCGACGCCTTGACCGGACCCTTCCGTGACACACGGTCGAGACGGACCGCGCCCGCTGCCCGGGGCTCCGCATACCCGGGTCCGCCCGGGGTATGGCGAGACCCCGGGTGAAGTCCCGGTGACTCACCGGGTACGGGTACGAGGGGTGTGAAGCCTCAGGCGTCCGTGACAGGCGTCCGGAACCTCTCCGGAACTTCGGACGCCTCCGGTGGACGGAGTTCTCCGGCCGGATCCGGTGGAGCTGTCCGGTGGATCCGGTGGACGGTGTACGGACGTCATCGTCATGGTGCGGGGATGTCGGGGCGTGCGTGTACGGGCGATGTGGGCCGTATGTCGTACCCGTATGTCGTACGAGGTGCGGGTGTACGGACATGCCGCAGCGCCCGGCGACACAGCATTTTCCTCACAGCTGGTCAGCGGGCACCACGGCATCACTGCGTTGTACGGCATGCGCCACCGGCACGATGGCGTCACGTCATGGTTCAGGACGCGAGGACCTCGTCGAGCAGAGCCTCGGCCTTGTCTTCATTCGTGTTCTCCGCGAGAGCCAGCTCGCTGACAAGAATCTGCCGCGCCTTGGCGAGCATGCGCTTCTCACCTGCGGAGAGTCCGCGCTCGCGCTCCCGGCGCCACAGGTCGCGCACCACTTCAGCGACCTTGATGACATCGCCGGAGGCGAGCTTCTCGAGATTTGCCTTGTAGCGACGGGACCAGTTCGTCGGCTCTTCTGCGTACGGTGCGCGAAGCACCTCGAAGACCCGGTCCAGCCCGTCCTGACCGACCACATCGCGCACGCCGACGAACTCCGCATTGTCCGCCGGTACACGCACTGTCAAGTCGCCCTGGGCGACCTTGAGCACCAAGTAGGTCTTGTCCACGCCTTTGATCTGGCGAGTTTCGATGGCCTCGATCAGCGCGGCCCCGTGATGGGGATAGACCACGGTGTCGCCAACCTTGAACGTCATGTGACAGGTACCCCTTCCGTGGCTATCCAGGGTAACACGAGAATGGCATCTTCTGAATGGCGTTTTCGCAGGTCAGGACGGTTCTCGGGGCTTGACAACTGCGCCAGGAACGTGCTGCGGGCGGCTTCCGGAAGGAGGTATTCGCAGGTCGGAGCCACTGCGCGGGCGCACGGAAACGCGTACGTTACCCGCCCCGCAACACCCTCAGGAGTGGATGAACGTCCCGATTTGCCGGGTTTCAGGCATCAAACTTCCCACACTCCGTTCGGTTGTCGATCACTCGTACGGATGGAAGTGCGGGAGATTCCGCAATTGATCACCGTGGGGCCGGGGGCGGTATTCGTAAGGAATGTGCGGCGGCCGGAGGAATTGATCACCGGCATTATGTGAACGCCGTGCGAAACGACGGGATCGAGCAGGAAATCGGATACGGAATCCGGCCCGGGGGCGGCGCCTTGAAACGACCCGGAGAGCGGTACGGGAGCGGTACGGGAGCGGTGGACGAGCCGTACGGGAGCGGCGCCGGGCGGTACGAACGCGCTACCGCTGCCATACGGACGCCGCACGGACGCCGTAGCCGGGCCGTACGGCAGCGGCGGCAGGGCGCTGGAGGCGGGTCGGGTGCGGGGCGCCGACGACGGCTCGGTAACCTAGGCCCGCTGAAAGCCTTGAGCACCGTCGGTACCACCGACACCGCGCCAGGTTCTCGGTGTTGTCCCGTCCTGAGCCCTTCCGTCCGTACGTCCTAGGAGTTGCCGCCGCCGTGAGCCGCAGCCTTCGACGCGGCGTCCTCGCCGCTTCTGCCCTCGTGTTCTCGCTTGCCCCGCTCACCGCGTGCGGCGCCGGCAACAACGCGCAGACGCTCGGCGTCAAGCCGGACAACGCCGCCACCTCCGTGGGTGACATCTCCATCCAGAACGCGACGGTGGTCACCCAGCCCGAGGCCGACGCCGAGGGCCCCGCGGTCGTCACCGGCACGGTCTTCAACAACGGCCGGAGCGGCCAGACCCTCGACTCGATCACGCTGCCCGGCACCACCGCCGGTGTGAAGCTCTCGCCCGCCGAGGGGTCGGGACCGATCACCGTGCCGGCCGGCGGCTGGGTCCAGCTCGGCGGTGAGGGCAACGCGTCCGCCGTGATCGAGAACGGCCGCGAGGCCGCGAAGAACGGCGACGCGCAGCAGGTCGTGTTCACGTTCAGCGAGACCGGCGATGTCGGTCTGCGCGCCTTCGTCTTCCCGTCGAACACCTACTTCAAGGGTGTCGGCCCGAGCGCCCTGCCCTCGCCGTCGCTCTCGGCACCCGCGTCCCCGTCGCCGGGCGCGTCGGGCACGTCGGGCGCGCCCGCCGGATCGGCCTTGGAGTCGTCCTCCGGCTCTCCGGCGGAGTCGCAGTCGGGTGAGGCCGGTGAGCCGGGGACGACGACCCCGTCGGACTCCGCGTCCGCCTCGGCGCACTAGGACCAGGACCGGAACGTACGGACACGTCGGCGCCGGCGCCGGGTACACACCGGCGCCGGCGCACAGCAGACGCGCTTAGAC